>CAXTKM010000394.1:0-2016 GCA_964244795.1 uncultured Enterovirga sp. | reverse complement strand
CGGCGGTCAGCGGCTCGAAATAGAGCCGGTCGGAGGTGTCGTAGTCGGTCGAGACCGTCTCCGGGTTGCAGTTGACCATGATGGTCTCGTAGCCGGCGTCCTTCAGGGCGAAGCAGGCGTGGCAGCAGCAATAGTCGAACTCGATGCCCTGACCGATCCGGTTCGGCCCGCCGCCGAGGATCATGACCTTCTTCGCGTCGGTCGGCCGAGCCTCGTCGGCGGGCCGGCCGGCGAAGGCAGGAGCGTAGGTCGAGTACATGTAGGGCGTCGGCGACGCGAACTCGGCCGCGCAGGTATCGATGCGCTTGAACACGGGCCGGACGTCGAGACGGCGGCGCAGCGCCCTGACCTCGGCCTCGCCGGTCTTCGCGAGCACGGCGAGGCGGGCATCGGAGAAGCCCGCGGCCTTGAGCTGCCGGAGCGCGCCCGGCGTCCGGGGCAGCCCGTGCGCCCGGACCTTCTCCTCGAGGTCGACGATGCCCTGGATCTGCTCGATGAACCAGCGGTCGATCCGGCAGCTCTCGTGGATCTCCTCGTGCGACCAGCCGAGCCGGAGCGCCTGCGCGACCTGGAGCAGGCGGTCCGGCGTCGCGGTCCCGAGCGCGGCCTTGACCGCGTTCCGGTCGTCGCCGCGCCCGATCCCCTCGATCTCGATCTCGTCGAGCCCGGTGAGGCCGGTCTCGAGCGACCGCAGCGCCTTCTGCAAGCTCTCCTGGAACGTCCGCCCGATCGCCATCGCCTCGCCGACGGACTTCATGGCGGTGGTCAGCGTCGGTTCCGCGCCCGGGAACTTCTCGAAGGCGAAGCGCGGGATCTTCGTCACGACGTAGTCGATCGTCGGCTCGAACGAAGCCGGCGTCGCGCCGCCCGTGATGTCGTTCTCGATCTCGTCCAGCGTGTACCCGACCGCGAGCTTCGCCGCGACCTTCGCGATCGGGAAGCCGGTCGCCTTCGAGGCGAGCGCGGAGGAGCGCGACACGCGCGGGTTCATCTCGATCACGATCATGCGGCCGGTCAGAGGGTCGATCGCGAACTGCACGTTCGACCCGCCGGTCTCGACCCCGATCTCGCGCAGGACCGCGATCGAGGCGTCGCGCATGATCTGGTATTCCTTGTCGGTCAGCGTCAGAGCCGGCGCGACGGTGATCGAATCGCCCGTGTGGACGCCCATCGGGTCCACGTTCTCGATCGAGCACACGATGATGCAGTTGTCCGCGCGGTCGCGGACCACCTCCATCTCGTATTCCTTCCAGCCGAGCACGCTCTCCTCGATCAGGACCTCGTTCGTGGGCGACGCGTCGAGGCCGCGCTCGACAATGTCCAGGAACTCGGCCCGGTTGTAGGCGATGCCGCCGCCGGTTCCGCCCATCGTGAAGGAGGGACGGATGATCGCCGGCAGTCCGACGTCGCCCAAGGCGACCAGGGCCGCCCCGAGCGCATGCTCCCCGTAGCGCTTGCGGCGCTCGTTCTCGCCCCCCGCCCAGCCGGCCTCGAAGGCCGAGATCGCCTCCGGGCCTTTCGGCTCGACCGCCGCGCGCTCTGCCGCGAAGCGCTCGCGGTCGGCCCGCTTCAGGGCCGAGGCGTTCGCGAGGCGGGATTTCGGGGTCTCGAGCCCGATCTTCGTCATCGCGTCCCGGAACAGGGACCGGTCCTCGGCCTTGTCGATCGCCTCGGCGTCCGCCCCGATCATCTCGACGTCGAAACGCTCGAGCACGCCCATCTTCTTCAGCGATAAGGCCGTGTTCAGCGCGGTCTGGCCGCCCATGGTCGGCAGGAGAGCGAAGCCCTTCGTGCGATCGCCCCGCTCAGCCTCGATGATCTTCGCCACGATCTCGGGCGTGATCGGCTCGACGTAGGTCGCGTGCGCGAGATCCGGGTCGGTCATGATCGTCGCCGGATTCGAGTTCACGAGCACGATCCGATAGCCCTCGGCCTTCAGCGCCTTGCAGGCCTGGGTGCCGGAATAGTCGAACTCGCAGGCCTGCCCGATCACGATCGGCCCCGCCCCGATGATCA
>CAXTKM010000393.1:0-2047 GCA_964244795.1 uncultured Enterovirga sp. | reverse complement strand
CTCCTCACCGTCGGGACCGATTGCTCCGTCGGCAAGAAGTACACCGCGCTCGCGCTCGAGCGCGCGATGCGGGCGCGGGGGCTCGACGCGGATTTCCGGGCGACCGGCCAGACCGGCGTCTTCATCTCCGGCCGGGGCGTCGCGATCGACGCGGTCGTGGCCGACTTCATCTCGGGCGCCGTCGAGTGGATCGCGCCCGCGGCGGCCCCCGGCCATTGGGACCTCGTCGAGGGCCAGGGCTCGCTGTTCCACCCGTCCTTCTCCGGCGTCACGCTCGGGCTGCTGCACGGGGCGCAGCCGGATGCCTTCGTGGTCTGCCACGAGCCGACGCGCCGGACGATGCGGGGCGTCGGGCACCCGCTCCCGAGCGTCGCGGACGTGATCGACCTCACGATCCGCTGCGGCCGGCTCACGAACCCGGCGATCCGGCCGGTCGGGATCGCGGTGAACACGCAGGCGCTGGACGAGGAGGCCGCCCGGGCCTGCCTCGCGGCGCTTGCGGCCGAGCATGGGCTGCCCGCGAGCGACCCGATCCGCTTCGGGGTCGAGACGATCGTCGACCGGATCGAGGCGGACTTCCCGCGCGAGGCTGCGGCCGTGGGCCGGGCCTGACGGGATGGCGGACGGCATGCCGCCCGAGGCGGTCCTGCCGCCCGAGGCGGCTCGGCCGCGGCTCAGCGAACAGGACATCCGGTCGGTCTTCTACGGCCTGATGCTGGCGATGTTCCTGTCCGCGCTCGACGCCACGATCGTGGCGACCGCGATGCCCACGATGGGCCGCGAATTCGGCGACGTGCAGCACCTGCCCTGGATCGTCACCGCCTACCTCCTCGCCTCTACGGCCGTGACGCCTCTCTATGGCAAGTTTGCCGACATGCACGGCCGGCGCGTCACCATGCTGATCGCGATCGCGATCTTCAGCGCGGGTTCGGTCGCCTGCGCGCTGGCCCCGAGCCTCGTCGTGCTGGCGCTCGGGCGTGGCCTGCAGGGCCTCGGCGGGGGAGGGCTGATCGCGCTCTCGCAGACCATCATCGCGGACCTCGTCACGCCGCGGGAGCGCGGCCGCTACCAGGCCTATTTCGGCACGGTCTTCGCGAGCGCGAGCGTGCTCGGGCCGGTGCTCGGCGGGTTCTTCGCCGAGACGCTGCACTGGTCCTGGATCTTCTGGATCAACCTGCCGCTCGGGCTCGCGGCCTTCTGGCTCATCAACAGCAAGCTGAAGCTCCTGCCCCGAACCCATCGGCCGCATCGGCTCGACGTCCTCGGCGCGGCGCTGATGATCGCCGCGACCTCGTCGCTCATGCTGGCGCTGAGCTGGGGCGGCGTGTCCTATCCCTGGACGTCGCCGCCCGTCCTCGCGCTGGTCGCCCTGTCCTGCCTCGCCTGGTCCGGGTTCGCGGTCAGGATGGCGCGGGCGCGGGAACCCCTGATCCCGCTCGCGATCCTGGGCAACGGCGTCGTGGCGGCCGCGAGCGCGGCCGGCGCGCTGACGCTCGGGACCTATGTCGGGCTGACGATCACGGTCCCGATCTTCTTCGAGGCGAGCCTCGGGCTCTCGGCCCGGCAATCGGGCCTCGCGCTCCTGCCCTTCATGGTCGGCGTGCCGATCGGCGCGACCGTGTCGGGCCGCGCGATGGCGGCCTTCGCCCACTACAAGCGCGTGCCGCTCGTCGGGCTCGGGAGCGCGGTCCTCTGCGTCGCGGCCTTCGCGAGCGTCGCCGCGACGGCGCCCCTCTGGCTCGTCCTCCTGCTCCTCGGCCTCGCCTCGATCGGGGTCGGGACCGTGCTGCCGGTCGCGACGGTCGCGCTGCAGAACGCGGTCGCGTCCGACCATCTCGGGACCGCGACCGCGAGCATGAACTTCACGCGCCAACTCGCCGGCGCCGTCATCGTCGCGGTCTTCGGCGCGCTCGCCCTGCGTCATCTCGGGGCGGGCGGGGAGGCCGTGGCCGCGACCCGGCCCGCGATCGCGGCCGGCTTCACGCAGGCGTTCTGGGCCGCGGCGGGATGCCTGTCCCTCGCGCTCCTCGCGCTTGCCCTGATGGAG
>CAXTKM010000392.1:0-2066 GCA_964244795.1 uncultured Enterovirga sp. | reverse complement strand
CCCTACATCCTCGAGATGCAGACCTACCGCTATCGCGGCCACTCGATGTCCGACCCGGCGAAGTACCGCTCGAAGGACGAGGTGACCCGCATGCGCGAGGAGCGCGACCCGATCGAGATGGTCCGCCGGCGCCTGATCGAGACGCACAAGGTCGGCGAGGACGAGCTCAAGGCCGTCGACGGCAAGGTTCGCGGGATCGTGAACGACGCGGCCGAGTTCGCGACGAACGATCCGGAGCCCGATCCGGCGGAGCTCTGGACCGACATCCTCGTCGAGGCATGATCGTGCCGCCGCCCCGTGCCGTGTCCAGCCTCGACGTGGAGTTCGAGGCCGTGACGGAGCTCTGGTCGCCGCGCGTCGTCGCGACGGCCAACGCCCAGCACGTGAAGATCGCCCGGGTCGAAGGAGAGCTCGTCTGGCATGCCCATGCCGACGAGGACGAGTTCTTCTTATGTCGCGCAGGCATTTTCGGCCTGCGGTTCCGGGACGGCAGCGAGGTCCGGCTGCGTGCCGGGGAGTTCTTCGTCGTTCCGAAAGCCTTGGAGCACCTGCCTTTCACGGTCGGGGGCGCGGCCGAGGTTCTCTTCGTCGAGCCCGTTGCGACGAAACACACGGGGGATGTCGTCACCGAGCGCACGCGCTCGATCGGATCCCAGATCGCCCACCTCTGATAGTCCGGCGCGACCGGAAGGTTCTCCCGATGCCCACCGACATCCTCATGCCCGCTCTCTCCCCGACGATGGAGCAGGGCAAGCTCGCGAAATGGCTGAAGAAGGAAGGTGATCCGATCAAGTCGGGCGATGTCCTGGCCGAGATCGAGACCGACAAGGCCACGATGGAGGTCGAGGCGGTCGACGAGGGCATCCTCGCGAAGATCCTGGTCGGCGACGGCACCGACAACGTCGCGGTGAACACCCGGATCGGGGTGATCGCGGCCGAGGGCGAGGAGATGTCGGCGCCGGCCGAGGCCCCGAAGCCGAACGGAGCCGCGCCCGCTGCGCCGAAGGCGGAGGCGGCTGCCTCGCCCGCGGACACCATGAAGGCCGCCGAATCGTCCGCTCCGACCGCTCCCGCGACCGTGCCGGCGACGGCCAAGGCCGCGAGCGCGGTATCGGCGCCGCCGCAGCCGGACATGGTCGCGCGGCCCGAGGTTCCCGAGGGCACCGAGATGGTGAACCAGACCGTCCGGGAAGCGCTCCGCGACGCGATGGCGGAGGAGATGCGCCGCGACGGGGACGTCTTCGTGATGGGCGAGGAGGTCGCCGAGTACCAGGGCGCCTACAAGGTCACGCAAGGGCTGCTGCAGGAGTTCGGCCCGAAGCGCGTCATCGACACGCCGATCACCGAGCACGGCTTCGCCGGCCTCGGCGTCGGGGCGGCGCTGGCCGGCTTGCGGCCGATCGTCGAGTTCATGACCTGGAACTTCGCCATGCAGGCGATCGACCAGATCATCAATTCGGCCGCGAAGACGCTCTACATGTCGGGCGGCCAGATGGGCGCCCCGATCGTGTTCCGCGGCCCGAACGGCGCGGCCGCGCGGGTCGGCGCGCAGCACAGCCACGATTACGCCGCCTGGTACTCGAACGTTCCCGGTCTGAAGGTGATCGCCCCGTACACGGCGTCGGACGCGAAGGGCCTGCTCAAGGCCGCGATCCGCGACCCGAACCCGATCATCTTCCTCGAGAACGAGATCCTCTACGGTCAGTCGATGCCCGTGCCGGTGCTCGACGACTTCGTGCTGCCGATCGGCAAGGCCCGCATCCACCGGAGCGGCCGGGACGTCACCATCGTGTCCTTCGGGATCGGCATGACCTACGCCCTCAAAGCCGCCGAGGAGCTCGCGAAGGAGGGGATCGAGGCCGAGGTGATCGACCTCCGCACGATCCGGCCGATGGACATCGAGACCGTGATCCGCTCCGTGCAGAAGACGAACCGGTGCGTGGCCGTCGAGGAGGGGTTCCCGCAATCGGGCGTCACGGCCGAGATCGGGATGCGGATCATGGAACAGGCGTTCGACTACCTCGACGCCCCGGTCGCCCGCGTCACCGGCAAGGACGTGCCGATGC
>CAXTKM010000391.1:0-2079 GCA_964244795.1 uncultured Enterovirga sp. | reverse complement strand
AGCAGCGGTATCACCGCCGAGGCCTGCCGGCCTTCGGGGTATTTCGCGAGCTGCGCCTCGACGAAGCGGTCGTTCTCGGGCGAGAACGCGAAGGAGGCGGGCTGGATGTCGGCGGGGGCGAGGCGGCGGACGGACATCAGGCGCCGTCCCCACGTGGGGCAGCGTTCAGGACCGGCCCCACGTCGAAGCTCAGCCCTGGAGGATCGAGCGAGAGCGTGCCGTCGCGCACGAGCGTGGTCAGCATCTGGCTGCCCGATGTCCGGCGGTGGTGAACCACCAAGCCCTGCTCCGGCCGGATGATGAGGTAATGCTGGATACTGGCAACCGCGAAGTAGTCGGCGAACTTCACGCCCGTATCGTCCCGTTCGCTCGATCTCGACGTCACTTCGGCCGCAACGACCGGTTCGACGAGCATGGACTCCAGGTCGCCGAGCGGACCGCACTGGACGCTGACGTCCGGGATGCGCGCGGTATGCGTATCGATCTTCACGTTGACCCCGTCCACGAAGACGAAGCACGGCAGGCCGGCAGCCGCGACGGCATCCTGCAACGCTCCGAACAGGGCACCCTTCGTCAGGTTGTGCCGAAGGGTGTCGCCGGCCATCGCGACCGGTACGCCGTCGACCAGCTCGTATCGTTCCTCATCGGGGCGGGTCTTGCACCAGTCGAGATATTCCTCGACCGTCATTCGTTGCCCGTTCGCCAGCCTCGCGCTCACCGGTCCACCTCGCCGAACACGATGTCGAGCGAGCCGAGCACGGCCGAGACGTCGGCCAGCATGTGGCCGCGGCACATGAAATCCATCGCCTGCAGATGCGCGAAGCCCGGCGCGCGGATCTTGCAGCGATACGGCTTGTTCGTGCCGTCGGCGACGAGGTAGACGCCGAACTCACCCTTCGGCGCCTCGACGGCGACGTAGACCTCGCCCGCCGGCACATGGAAGCCCTCGGTGTAGAGCTTGAAGTGATGGATCAGGGCCTCCATCGAGCGTTTCATCTCGGCCCGCTTCGGCGCGACGGTCTTGCCGTCGGCGGCCGAGATCGGGCCCTGCCCGGCCGGCTCGCGCAGCTTCGTCACGCATTGCTTCATGATGCGGACCGACTGACGCATCTCTTCCATCCGGATCACCTGCCGGTCGTAGTTGTCGCAATTCCGGCCGACCGGGATGTCGAAGGCCATCTCCTCGTAGCACTCGTAGGGCTGTGCGCGCCGAAGGTCCCATGCGGCGCCCGAGCCCCGGACCATCACGCCGGAGAAGCCCCATTTCCAGCACTCCTCCAGCGGGACCACGCCGACGTCGACGTTGCGCTGCTTGAAGATGCGGTTGCCGATGAAGAGGGCGTCGAGATCGTCCAAGACCTTCGGGAAGGTCTCGCACCAGCCCTCGATGTCGGAGATCAGGCGCTCGGGAAGATCCTGGTGGACGCCACCCGGACGAAAGTAGTTCGCGTGCAGCCGTGCCCCGGACGCGCGCTCGTAGAACACCATCAGCTTTTCGCGCTCCTCAAAACCCCAGAGGGGGGGCGTGAGGGCGCCGACGTCCATCGCCTGCGTCGTGACGTTTAGGAGATGCGACAGGATGCGGCCGATCTCGCAGTAGAGGACGCGGATCAGCTGCGCGCGACGCGGAACCTCGAGCCCGACCATCTTCTCGATCGCGAGACAGAAGGCGTGCTCCTGGTTCATCGGCGAAACGTAGTCGAGCCGGTCGAAGTAGGGCGTCGCCTGCAGGTAGGTCTTGTACTCGATCAGCTTCTCGGTGCCGCGATGGAGAAGCCCGATATGCGGGTCGACGCGCTCGACGATTTCTCCGTCGAGCTCGAGCACGAGGCGCAGAACACCGTGCGCCGCCGGGTGCTGCGGTCCGAAATTGATCGAGAAATTCCGGACCTCGTGCTCGCGTCCGGCGGACGGCACGAGGGCCGGGCCATCGCGAAGCGCGGTCGAGGTCTCGGGATGCGGCCGCGTGTCGAGCAGGTCGACGCGCTTCGCCGCGAGATCGGTATCGAGCGCCATGGTCAGGTGGCCTTCACGGTCGGCGCGCCGTCGGCAGGCGCTTTCGCCTTCTCGTCGCCGGGC
>CAXTKM010000390.1:0-2123 GCA_964244795.1 uncultured Enterovirga sp. | reverse complement strand
GGAGAGGTCGTCAAGGTCGAACTTCCCCCGCCGCATCTTGTCGGCGATCTTCTGGGCCTTCTCGGCGTCGATCGTCTCGGCCGCGCGCTCGACGAGCGAGACGACGTCGCCCATGCCGAGGATGCGGTTCGCGACCCGGGCCGGGTGGAACTCCTCCAGCGCGTCGACCTTCTCGCCGGTGCCGATCAGCTTGATCGGACGGCCGGTCACGGCCCGCATGGAGAGCGCCGCGCCGCCGCGGGCGTCGCCGTCCATCCGGGTCAGCACGATGCCGGTGATGCCGATCCGGCCGTCGAAGGCCCGGGCGGTCGTGACCGCGTCCTGGCCGGTGAGCGCGTCCGCGACGAGGAGCACCTCGTGCGCCTCGGTCACGCGCTTCACCTCGGCCGCCTCGGTCATGAGGGCCTCGTCGACCGTGACCCGGCCGGCGGTGTCCAGCATCACGACGTCGAACCCGCCGAGCCGTCCGGCCTCCATCGCCCGCCGGGCGATCTGGACGGCGGATTGGCCGGCCACGATCGGCAGCACGTCGACCCCGACCTGCTTGCCGAGAATCGCGAGCTGCTCCATCGCGGCCGGGCGGCGGGTGTCGAGCGAGGCGAGGAGGATGCGGCGCTTGCCGCGATCCGCGAGCCGCTTCGCGATCTTCGCGGTGGTGGTCGTCTTGCCCGAGCCCTGGAGCCCGACCATCAGGATCGGGACCGGCGCGACCGCGTTCAGGTCGATCGTGCCGGCCTCGGAGCCCAGCATCTCGACGAGCTGGTCGTGGACGATCTTCACGACCATCTGGCCGGGCGTGACCGACTTCACGACCTCCGCGCCGACGGCCCGAGCCCGCACCTTGTCGGTGAAGCTGCGCACGACCTCGAGCGCGACGTCGGCCTCGAGCAGCGCGCGGCGCACCTCGCGCAGCGCCGCGTTCACGTCCTCCTCGCTGAGCGCGCCGCGGCGGGTCAGCCCGTCGAGGATCGAGGAGAGCTTCTCGGAGAGGCCTTCGAACATCGGGCTACTCCGTCGTGCCGCCCATGGAGGCTTCCATGCGGCGCCCGGCGAGCGAGGCCTCGAAATGCCGGAGGGCCATGTCGAACTTGTCCCGGCAGCCGGGATTGCAGAACCCGACGACGGCGCCCCGGTAGCGCGTGAGCGAATCCGCCGCGACCGGCTTCCCGGACCACGGGCAGGTCTCGTTCACGGCGTCTTCGATCAGGAGCCGATCCTCGGCCATGTTCGTCCTGTCCCGGGTTCGACCCGTTGGTGGATCGCAGTCCACAAACGCCGACGACGCCCGAGGGCGCATCCGCGCTGTCGGGCGTTGACCTCCGGCCAGGCTCGGCGCGCTGGTGGACGCGAAACCCCGGTCCGGTCGGCGGCTCGTGAGCTCGCTCTTCCGATAATCCTCGCTCGGATAGCCGGTCCGGCCGCGGAAATCAACGCGATAGGCCTTGCGGGCCGACGCTCCGCGTGCGGCTCCGCACGGGGTGCGATCCGCGAGCCATCGTCAGCCGTCAGCGGTGTGGCGACGGGCGCAGGGCCGGCCCACATCCCGGTCTGTGTTTACCCTGCAGGCGGAACCGACATGCCCTCACTGTTCGACCCCATCCAGCTCGGCGCGATCCGGGCGCCGAACCGCATCCTCATGGCGCCCCTGACCCGGGGCCGGGCGACCCGCGCCCACGTGCCGACCCCGATGATGGCGGAGTACTACGCCCAGCGGGCGAGCGCCGGTCTCATCATCTCCGAGGCGACCGGCATCAGCCAGCAGGGCCTCGGCTGGCCCTACGCGCCGGGTCTCTGGAGCGACCGGCAGGTCACGGCCTGGCGTCCCGTGACGGAGGCCGTGCATGCGGCGGGTGGCCGGATCGTCGCCCAGCTCTGGCACATGGGCCGGATCGTGCACCCGAGCTTCCTCGGCGGCGAGGCTCCGGTCTCGTCCTCGGCCACGACCGCCCCCGGTCAGGCCCACACCTACGACGGCAAGCAGCCCTATGCCGAGGCCCGGCCGATCCGGACCGACGAGATGCCGGCGCTCCTGGAGGATTACCGGATCGCCGCCCGCAACGCGATCGCGGCCGGTTTCGACGGCGTCCAGATCCACGCCGCGAACGGCTACCTGATCGAACAGT
>CAXTKM010000389.1:0-2162 GCA_964244795.1 uncultured Enterovirga sp. | reverse complement strand
CCCGGACGGGCTCGGGTCAGGTGACGACCGGGACGAGCGCGAGCCTCGGCCAGGTGACGACCGGCACGACGCTCGGCGGCACTGCGGGGGGCGGGTTCTCGCTCGCGGGCGGCACGGTCGGCACCTCTCTCGGGCTGAACG
Organism: uncultured Enterovirga sp.; assembly: GCA_964244795.1. Classification (GTDB taxonomy): domain Bacteria; phylum Pseudomonadota; class Alphaproteobacteria; order Rhizobiales; family Beijerinckiaceae; genus Enterovirga. The sequence continues at coordinate 2,021 of CAXTKM010000389.1, read as the reverse complement.
CGGCGGGCGCGATCGGCCTCGGCACGGTCACGGCCGGCACGACGGCGGATGCGACCTCGACCGGCTCGACCCTGACGGTTGCGTCCCTGACCAGCGCCGGGACGCAGACGCTCCGGTCGAACGGGGCGCTGGTCTACACGGCGCTGACCACGACGGGCGCGGCCGGGGACATCCGGCTGACCTCGGACCTGGCCTCGATCGCCGGGACCTCGACGCCGTCGGGCTCCGACGTGCTGGACGCGAAGGGTTCGTTCACGCTGGACGCGCACACGACCGCCTCGGCCTCGACGCTCCTGGCCCGGACGGGCTCGGGTCAGGTGACGACCGGGACGAGCGCGAGCCTCGGCCAGGTCACGACCGGCACGACGCTCGGCGGCAATGCGGGGGGCGGGTTCTCGCTCGCCGATGGCCGGATCGGCTCGTCGGCGACGATCGCCGCCGCGGGGCCGATCGCGATCGCGTCGGTGACGACCGGCACATCCTTCGCCGCGACCGGCGGTGGCAGCTTCGCGTTGACGAATGGCCAGACCGGCAGTTCTTTCTCGGCCGTCGCGGCAGGACCTGTCGGCATCGATGCGTTGAACGCCCGCACGACCGTCTCCGCGACCTCGGGAGGCAGCACGCTCTCGGCGCGCTCGGTCACGAGCGGTGGAACGCAGACGTTGCGGGCCGATGGGGCCCTCACCTACACGGCGCTCACCAGCACGGCCGGCGATATCCGGCTGACCTCGGATCGCGGGTCGGTCGCCGGAACCTCCACGCCCGGGGGTTCGGACCTGCTCGACGCCTACGGCTCGTTCGCGATCGCAGGCCGCACGTCGATCGCCGCCACGACGCTGCTCGCCCGGACGGGATCGGGCTCGCTGACATCCGGCACGGACACGACCATCGGCCGTGCGACGACCGCGACCACCCTCGATGGGACGAGCGGGGGCCGGTTCGGTCTGGCGAACGGCGCGATCGGACGTTCGCTCGGCATCGATGCGGTGGGACCGATCGAGATCGCCACCCTGACGACCGGGACGTCGTTCACCGCCAGGGGCGCAAGCGCCCTGTCGCTGACGGACGGGCTCGTCGGGACGTCGCTCGCGCTGGACGCGGCGGGTCCGATCACGCTCGGCACCGTCACCGCCGGGACGAGCGCGAACGCGACCTCCACGGCATCGACGCTGACGATCGGTTCCCTGACAAGCGCCGGGACACAGATGCTGAGGTCGAGCGGGGCGCTGGCCTACATGACGCTGACCAGCACGGGCGGCGATATCCGCCTGACCTCCGACGCGGCCGCGATCGCCGGGATCGCTGCATCCTCAGGTGCCGATCTGCTGGACGCGCGCGGCTCCTTCACGCTCGACGCGCGCACGACCGCGTCCGGGTCGCAGCTTCGTGCCCGCACGGGCTCCGGCCGGGTCACGACGGGAGCGGACGCGACCCTCGCCGACGTCACCACCGGGACGTCCTTCGGCGCGACGACGGGGGGCAGCTTCGCTCTCGCCTCGGGCGCGTTCGGGACGGCGGCCCGCATCGATGCGGGTGGTGCCATGACGATCGCGTCCATCCGGACCGGCTCGACCTTCGACGCCGTCGGTGGCGGAACCTTCACGCTGACGGATGGCCGGATCGGGAGCAGCGCCGCCGTCACGGTCACCGGGCCGCTCTCGATCGCGTCGATCTCAACCGGGACGTCCTTCACGGGTGCGAGCAATGGCCGTTTCGACCTGACCGACGGCCGAATCGGATCCTCGTTCGCGGCGACAGCCGGCGGACCGCTCGGCCTCGCGAATCTGACGGCCGGGACCACGGTCGACGCCACCTCGACCGGCAGCACGTTCACGGCACGCACGATCACCAGCGGGGGAACGCAAGCGCTTCGGTCGAACGGGGCGCTCACCTACACGACGCTGACGAGCCAGGGCGGCGACATCCGCCTGACTTCGGACGCGGCTTCGATCGCCGGAACCTCGCCCGTCTCCGGCCAGGACCTGCTGGACGCGCGCGGCTCGTACGCGCTCGATGCCCGG
>CAXTKM010000388.1:0-2281 GCA_964244795.1 uncultured Enterovirga sp. | reverse complement strand
GAGCAGCCGCCTTCTAAGCGGCAGGTCGTTGGTTCGAGCCCAACCGGGGTCGCCATGGCTTCCAATCGTCGGCCGAGGTCGGTCCGCAGGTTCGGCACGTCCGTGCCTCCCTGTCGGGCCGGGGGCTCGGCCCCGCCCGTCTCCGCCTACGGCTCGTCCGACGGAATGGCGTCCCGCGTCACGAGCCACCGGACTCGACCGTTCGATCGGATGCGCCCTGCGGGGCGATCCTCCCCGGCCGCGACCGCCGAGAGCGCAGCGCGCTTCCCCTGGCCGCCGACGAGGAACAGCGCCTCGCGGGACGAGGACAGCGCGCCGACCGTGAGCGACACGCGCGGCACGTGGGGCGGCTCGCCGGCTTCGGGTACGGCGACCACCCATCGCTCGATGGCATCGACCTCGGGCCGGCCCGGGAACAGCGAGGCCGTGTGCCCGTCCTCCCCGAGCCCGAGCAGGACGACGTCGAAGAGCGGCCGTCTGCCGGGAGCGGCCGGACCCGCGAAGCCTTCCAGCTCGCACCTGTAGGCCTCGGCGCTCTCGGCGACGGTCAGGCCGAGTGTCGGCACGCGATGGATGTTCTCCGGCGGGATCGGGGCCGCCGCGAGCGCGGCCATTGCCATGCGGCCGTTGCTGTCCGGGCTGTCCGCCGGGACCAGGCGCTCGTCGCCCCAGAACAGGTGGAGGTGTGCCCACGGAATGCGGGCCATGAATCTCGGCCCGGCCAGGAGGCGGTAGAGCCGCTCGGGCGTCGACCCGCCGGAGAGGCAGATCGCCCGCCGGTCGTGGCCGCCGCGGGCGAGGAGGCGCGCGACGCTCTCCGCCGCTTCGGTCGCGACGTCGTCGGCGGTGTCGAACACCTCCGTGCCGGGCGGGCACGTGCTCATCGGCCGTCTCCGTGGCTGGCGAGGCCGTCCTCGGGCGCGCCCGTCGCAAGGCCGCCGCGTGCCGGCGCCATCGCGGCGGAGAGCTTCGCCTCGGTCGAGAGCCAAGCCTCAGCCAGGTGGGCGTCGTCGGCCGGATCGGCGAACCGCAGGGCACGCCAGGCCGAGCCGAATCCGAGGTCGAAGCGCAGGATCGGCACGCCCGCGATGTCCTGGCGCTCCTCCCGGGCCGATCGCCCTTCGGGCCGATCGCTCCGGAGCGTTGTCGCCACGAGCGCGTTGCGCGAGGCCAGCGGGGCCAGCACCTCGGCCAGCGCCGCGACGTCGGTGTCCGGGATCTCGTAGTCGACGGAGGTGACGTAGAGGATGTTCCTGTACGGCTCCCGAAGGGCCGTCCGCAGCCGCGCCACCGCGCGGGCGAGCGAGACGCGGTCCGCGGCCGAGCCCGCCGGGTCGTGGTGATTGAACAGGATCGGCACCCCGTAGCGTGCCTCGTAGGTCGGGTGGCGGCACTGCCGGCGCGAGCCGTCGGTGAGCGCCTCGGGCGGGACGCTCCTGAGAAGGGCCGGGTCGAGCAGGGTCGCGAAATCGTCCCGGATGCAATCCGTCACGAGGGTGGGTGTCGAGAACAGCCAGTCGAAGGGACCTGCCCAGCGCCGCAACCCGCAATCCCGCAGCGCTCCCGCCGTGTGGCACACGGTGCCGAGCGAGACGTGGTTCACGGTGCCCGGCCGCAGCCGCCCCGCTCCGGTCAGGGTCCGGATGATGCGGGAGGTCCTGCTGAGGCGAGGGCGGCCCGTCACGCCTGTGTCCCCGTCACCATTCGTACTGCGCCCCGATGCCGACGGACGTGCCGCCGGTCGCCCCGACCTCGCCCTGGACGCGCAGCTCGTCCGTCAGGCGGTAGTCCACCCCGATGCCGGTCTGGGCGGCGCTCGACCCGGCCTTCACGCCGACGCTGAGCCTCGGCCCGAGCGCCCGCTGCAACCCGAGCCCGAGGCCGCCGCCGGACCCGAGCCCGATGTCGAGACCGCTCAGCCCGAGCGAGCGGCGAACGCCCTCGAAGGCGTCGTCTCCGCCCGAGAACTGGGACGCCGCCTGGGCGAGCGCGAGCGCCTGGAAGGCGGAGAGCTGGCCCGCGGGCGAGTTGAAGAGGAGCCGCGACAGGATCTCGTCCTGCGGCAGGTCGGGGCTCGACGTGAACGCGAAGGCCGGGTTGTTCGCGGGTCCGGTGACCGCGATCTGGATCGCGGCGCCGGCCGCGCTCGTGGTCGCCGCGAAGTCGAGCTCGGGCGTCAGCGTCCCCGCGAAGCCGACGCGCCTGCGGTTGAAGTCGAGTCGCGAGGTCACGACCTGGAGTGTCCCGCGGCGCAGCTCGAAGGCCCCGTTCGGAACGGGAT
>CAXTKM010000387.1:456-2287 GCA_964244795.1 uncultured Enterovirga sp. | reverse complement strand
CGGCTCTCGCCGCCGAGCGCCTCCTCGGCGGCCAGCACGGCGGCCCGCAGGGCGTCGGCGCCGGAGTCCAGCGGCACGTAGTCCAGCGTGTCCGCGAAGGCGGCCCAGTCGGCGTCGGTCAGCGGCCGCGTCGAGAACTCGTCGAGCGCGCTCCTGGCGATCGCCCGGAAACCGTCTCGGTCGATCGCGTCGAGCGAGACCCCGATGATCCGGCAGCCCGGGATGAACCCGGCCCGCGACAGGTGGAACAGGCCCGGCAGGAGCTTGCGGCGCGACAGGTCGCCCGTCGCCCCGACCAAAACGACGACCTGCGGATATTGCGGCCCGACGCCGTGCGGGATCTTCTTCAACGCGGGGCTTCCCTCGTCGCGAGGCCGCGAGCGTGAGCGGCGAGAGGCAGGGTAGCGGGTCGGGGCGAGGTTGTCGCCGATCGTCGGTGAAGGTGACCCCGCCATTCGCCGCGCGTGCCCCTCGCGATTACCGCCGGTTAACCACCCGCGTTGTACCTCCATTAACCATCCCGGGACGCCTCGCCGGGCAAAGGTGCGCCCTGTCCCCTCCGCGACGCCCCCGCTTCCACCGCGCCCTCGGGGCCGCAGCGCTCGCGGCGGCATTGCTGTGCGAGAGCCGGGCGGTCGCGCAAGAAATCGGAGGATCGGCCGGCGGATCGATCGCGGGCCGGCCCCTCGGCCGCACGCCGTCCTCGTCCGGCCAGACCGGGACCGGGCTCGACGACCCGGACAGCCCGCTCCGGCTCCGCGGCACGCCGGCCCGACCCGGCGCGACACCGACCACGGCGGGCGGATCCTCGAACGGCGCGACGCGGCCGACCACCGGCACGGTGCCGCGCCCGGGTCTGCGCGAGAACCGGGCCCGCCGCTCGCGCTCCCCGGTCGCCGCGCCCGTGCAGGGCGGGTTCCGGTCGACGCTGGCGCCCACGGGAATCGCGGCGAACGTCCAGCCGGTCCAGACCGGCCTCCCCGACCCGACGCTGCCCCCGATCACGGCGCTCCGGCGTCGCCTTCCGGTGGACGATCCCTATGCGCCGCTCGGCGTGCGGGCCGGGAACGTGATCCTCCTGCCCGTCGTCGGCCAGTCGCTCGGCTACGACACGAACCCGAACCGGACCCAGACGAACCGGCGCAGCTCGGTCGTATCGCAGACCGAGGGCGAGCTCGCGGTCCAGAGCGACTGGTCGCGCCACGAGCTCTCCGGCCTGCTACGGGGCGCCTACAACGAATACCTGTCGAACGAGGCCGCGAACCGGCCGGAGGGCGCGGGCCGGCTCGGCCTCAGGCTCGACGCGACGCGCGACACCCAGGTCGACGTCGAGGGCCATTTCCTGATCGACACGCAGCGGCCCGGCAGCCCCGACCTGAACGCGGTCGTGCGCGAGCGCCCGGTCGTCTACACCGAAGGGGCGTCGGTCGGCGTGACGCAGCGCTTCAACCGCCTCGTCGGCAGCCTCCGGGGCACGATCGACCGGGCCGATTACGACGACGCCCGGCTCGCGAACGGGACCGTGCTCGACCAGCGCGACCGCGCGCTGACGAGCTACGGGGTCCGGGGCCGGCTCGGCTACGAGCTCACGCCCGGCCTCCTGCCCTTCGTCGAGGCGTTCGGCGACACGCGGGTCTACGACCGCCGGATCGACAGCGCCGGATTCGCCCGGAGCTCCGACGGGTTCGGGGCGAAGCTCGGCACCACCTTTGAGGTCACCCGCCTCCTCACAGGCGAAGTCTCCGCCGGCGCCGTGAACCGGACCTACGAGGACCGGCGGCTCGGCAACCTGACGAGCCCGCTCGTCGACGGATCGCTCGTCTGGTCGCTC
>CAXTKM010000387.1:0-446 GCA_964244795.1 uncultured Enterovirga sp. | reverse complement strand
GACGAGCCACGTCGCCGACCTCGCGCTCGCCTACGCGGCGACGCCGCTGACGACCGTACGGGCAACGGCCTCGGCCGCGGTCGACGAGACCACGATCGCGGGCGCGAACGGCATCCGGTCGCTCCGCGGCGCGCTCACGGTCTCGCACGACCTCCGGCGGAACCTGACCCTCACGGCCGGCGTGACCGCGGCCGATTACGAGTACCAGGGCGTCAGCATCACCGAGCGCAGCTTCGGGGCGCTGGCCCGGGCGGACTACCGGCTGAACCGGAACGTCGCGCTCCGGGCGAGCTACAACTACGATAACCTGCGGAGCACGGTCGCGGGGTCGAGCTATGTCGCGAACGTGTTCCTTCTGGGCGTCCGGCTGACGCCGTGAAGATCACGTGCCGCTGGCCGCCCGCTCCTTCTCCCTTGCGGGAGAAGGGGCGTCGGTGCGGTACGAG
>CAXTKM010000386.1:0-2300 GCA_964244795.1 uncultured Enterovirga sp. | reverse complement strand
GAACCGGCCGCCGGAGAGGGGTCGCCATCGAGCGGAGGGCGGGTCAGGGTCGCGGCCTCACGCATGACCGGCCCCGATATAGGCCTCGACGACGCGCGGGTCCTTCGACACGGTCGCGTAGTCGCCCTCCGCCAGCACGTTGCCCCGGGCGAGGACCGTGATGCGATCCGAGAGGTCCGCCACGACCGAGAGGTTGTGCTCCACCATCAGGATGGTGCGGTTCGCCGAGACCCGGCGGATGAGAGCGGAGGTGCGGTCCACGTCCTCGTGCGCCATCCCGGCCATCGGCTCGTCGAGGAGCAGCATCTCGGGCTCGAGCGCGAGCGTCGTCGCGATCTCGAGCGCGCGCTTGCGGCCGTAGGACAGCTCGGCCGCCAGGATCGTCGCGAACTCGGACAGGCCGACCGCCTCGATCAGCGCCCTCGCCTCCTCGTTCAGGGCCTTCAGCACGCTCTCGGAGCGCCAGAAGTCGAAGCTGTCGCCGCGGCGCCGGCGCTGCAGCGCGATCCGGACGTTCTCCAGCACCGTCATGTGCCCGAACACGGCCGAGATCTGGAAGGACCGCACGAGGCCGAGGCGCGCCACGTCGGCCGCCTTCATGGCCGTGATGTCGCGGCCCTTGTAGCTGATCGCGCCGCGGCTCGGCTGCAGGAACTTGGTCAGGAGGTTGAAGCAGGTCGTCTTGCCGGCGCCGTTCGGCCCGATCAGCGCATGGATCGACCCTCGCCGGACATCCAGGTTCACCTCGCCGACGGCGGTGAAGCCCTTGAAGTCCTTGCCGAGCCCACGCGTCGACAGGATGATGTCGTCCTGCATTCCCGAGATGATCCAGCTTCCCCGCCGCGCCGTCGTCTGCCGCACCCGGTCGCGACCGGTATGCAGCACGGCCCCAGAAGGCCGTCAACTTGGACGAAGGGAGAGGCTGCGGCCCCTGAACGCACCTGGCGGGCTCGCTTGCGCGAGCATCCGGCGGCCTCGCTTGCGCGGTCCCTGTGCCGGTCCTACAGGACACCCGCCGGCAAGACTGCGTAGCTCAATCGGATAGAGCGTCGCGCTTCGAACGCGAAGGTTGGGGGTTCGAGTCCCTCCGTGGTCGCCGGCGTTCCCATCTCCTCGCCGGGCGGCCTTCGGGCGTCCTCGTCAGGGGCCGCAGGTCGGCACCCAGTCGACGTACGGCAGGCTGAGCCACGCGAGCATGGCCGAGCCGATGCAGATGTACAGGAACAGGAGGAGCGGCGCGTCGGCCGACCCGCCCTTCAGGTAGAGCGCCGATAGCGGCATCGAGCCGATCGTGAGCGCGAGGGATTGCATCATGGTCGCCGCCTCTCTCGGGACAGGGTGGCGGCGGCGCGTTTCAGGCTGATTGCGGGGCGCCGAAACATGCGGACCCGAGCGCCGGCCGAAGCGCAGGCGCGACGCTTGAGGGTCCGGGCCCCGAGCGGTACAGGTGACGTAGACCCCATGGCCCTCTCCCCCGACGAGATCGAGCGATACGCGCGCCATATCGTGCTCCGCCACGTCGGTGGGCCCGGGCAGGCGAAGCTCGCCCGCGCGCGAGTCCTCGTGATCGGGGCCGGCGGGCTCGGCTCGCCGCTGATCCAGTATCTCGCGGCGGCCGGGGTCGGGACGATCGGGATCGCGGACGACGACACGGTCTCGCTGTCGAACCTGCAGCGGCAGGTGCTGCACGCGACGCCGGACCTCGGCCGGCCGAAGACCGAGAGCGCCGCGGATGCCGTGCGGCGCCTGAACCCGCATGTCGCGGTCGAGCCGCAGGGCCGGCTCGCGGTTGCGAACGCGCGCGCGATCGTTGCCGCCTACGACCTCGTCGCGGACGGGTCCGACAATTTCGAGACGCGCTACGCCGTCTCGGACGCCTGCTTCCACGAGGGCAAGCCGCTCGTGACCGCCGCGCTCGGCGCCTTCGACGGCTCGCTGACGACGCTCCGGCCGCACGAGACCGGCCCGGACGGCCGGCCGAACCCAACCTATCGCTGCCTCTTCCCGAACCCGCCGCCCGAAGGCACCGTCCCGACCTGCGAGGCCGCCGGAGTGCTCGGCGCTCTCGCGGGCATCATGGGGTCGATGATGGCCCTGGAGGTCATCCGCGAGATCGTAGGCTTCGGCGAAGGCCTGGTCGGGCGGCTGCTGATGGTCGACGCGATGAGCCTGCGCTTCGAGACATTGCGCTACGGCTGGGACGAGGAGAACCCGCTCAGCGGGACGGGGCGGTCGACAGGCAGCACTGCTTGAACTTGCGGCCCGATCCGCAGGGGCAGGGGTCGTTGCGGGCGGGCGCG
>CAXTKM010000385.1:0-2312 GCA_964244795.1 uncultured Enterovirga sp. | reverse complement strand
CGGTAATATCCGAGGGACAGCCCGGTCCCGACCCCGACCTCGAGGATGCGGCTCCCGCAGCGCTCGACGGCGGCCACGACCGCGCGCGCCGCCGGCTCGGTGAGCTTGTCGTAGACGATGTCGTAGACGGGCGCCCAGCGCTGGTAGGCCTTCCGCATCAGGGCGGTGGTGGGTTCGCTCATCGGTCAGGCGGCATCGGGCACGGGTTCGACGACCGCGAGCGGCCGCAGGATCACGCCGCCGCCGAGGACGCGAGCCCGCGGCTCGACGCCGTCGTAGAAGACGCAGGCCTGGCCCGGTGCCACGCCCTCGGCCGCGGAGTCGAGGTCGACCGCGACGCCCCCCGGCACCGGTCGGAGCAGGGCCGGCTCGGGCGGCCGGGTCGACCGGACCTTGACCGCGACCGCGAGCCCTTCCGGCGGAAGGCGCCCGACGGCCAGGTCGCCGAGCCAGTTCACGTCACGGAGCGCGATCCGGGTCACGCCGAGCGCCGAGCGCGGGCCGACCACAACCCGGGCCCGCGCCGGATCCAGGGACACGACGTAGAGCGGCTCGGCCGCCGCGATCCCGATGCCGCGACGCTGCCCGACCGTGAAATCGATCACGCCCGCGTGCCGGCCGAGGACGCGCCCGTCGAGGTGCACGATGTCGCCAGGCCGGGCCGCGTCGGGCCTGAGGCGCCGGACGGTATCGGCGTAGCGGCCGCCCGGCACGAAGCAGATGTCCTGGCTGTCCGGCTTGTCCGCGACGGAGAGGCCGAGCGCGCGCGCGAGCCGGCGCGTCTCGGCCTTGTCGAGGTCGCCCAGCGGGAACCGCAGGTGCTCGAGCTGCTCCTTCGTCGTGGCGTAGAGGAAGTAGCTCTGGTCGCGGTCGGGATCGGCCGCCCGGTGGAGGGTTCGGCCGCCAGGGCCGGCCCGGCTCGCGACGTAATGCCCGGTCGCGAGGCAGGCCGCCCCGAGGTCGCGGGCGGTGTCGAGAAGGTCGGTGAACTTCACCGACCGGTTGCACTCGACGCAGGGGATCGGTGTCTCGCCGGCCGCGTAGCCCGCGGCGAAACGGTCGATCACCGCGGCCCGGAACCGGTCCTCGTAGTCGAGGACGTAATGCGGGATCCCGATGGTCTCGGCCGCCTGGCGGGCGTCCCGGATGTCGGCCCCGGCGCAGCAGGCCCCCTTGCGCCCGGACGCCGAGCCACCGGCATAGAGCTGGAGGGTGATCCCGACCACGTCGTAGCCTTCGCGCTTCAGGAGCGCGGCCACGACCGAGGAATCGACGCCGCCGGACATGGCGACGACGACGCGGGTCGATCGGGGATCGCCCGGGAGGTCGAGGAGGGTCGGCATCGTGAGGGAAGTAGCGCGCGGGCGGGCCTGATCGGGTGCGATCCTATAGCGCTCCCCCGCGGCCCGGGCCAGCCCGGCGACCGGATGACTCGCCGGACTCGGCAGATGCTGCCGGGCAGGGGCGGCCGGACCTGCCGGGTCCCGGACGCAGGGCCGGACCGCGGGTCCGAGAAACGCTCGTCTTTGCAGGGCGTTGACGGCTTCGGCCGTCTGGTCCGGCGCTTGCGCCCGCCCTGCCGACCATCAGCGAAGACCATGATCGCCGCACGCCTCGACCCTCCTCCCGCGAACCCGCCCGCTCAGGCACGACCGACCGCATCGCCGGCCGGCCGAGCCGCGCCTCCGGCCAAGGGTCGAGCCGCGGACGACGCCGCCGCTTTCGTTCTTCCCGGCGCGGATCGGTCGAACCGCCGCGCGACGGCCAATCCGTCTCCCCCGACGGCGTCGAGAAGGCCCGAGGCCGATCCGGTGAGCGCCGGAGAGCCGGCAAACGATCAGTCCCGGCCGGTTACGGAAAGGCTGGGAAGCGCCGCCGCGACCGTCTCCGCCAAGCCGAACCCGACGCCGGCGGCCCTGCCGGAGGACACAGCGCCGGTCCCGGACCGCGCGACGGGGACCGACCCGAAGGACGAGGCCATCGCGACTCCCGTGGCGACCGTTCCCGAAGTTGTTTCCGTTGCCGCGCCGTTTCCCGCCGATGCGCTCGTGCCCACCGCCACACCCCTTCCCGTCGCCGCGCCCGCTGCTGCCTCCCGCCCCGTCGCCACGCCCTTTCCCGTCGCGACGCCCCTTCCCGTCGCGACGCCCCTTCCCGTCGGCACGCCCCTGCCCGCCGCCACGCCCCTACCCGTCGGGACGCCCCTGCCCTCCGCCGCTCCGGTCCCCGCGTCCGTCGCTGCGCCCGCTCCCGGCCCCGCGTCGCCCGTCGCCGCGTCCCTCGCCGCCGCAGCGCCTCCTGCCGTCGCCGTC
>CAXTKM010000384.1:0-2319 GCA_964244795.1 uncultured Enterovirga sp. | reverse complement strand
GCGGCTATACGCCCGAATTCGCCGCGAAGACCTTCAAGCAGATCGAAGGTTTCGGCTCCTACGGCTTCCCGGAGAGCCATGCGGCCTCCTTCGCGCTCATCGCCTACGCGTCGGCCTGGGTGAAGTGCCATCACCCCGATGTCTTCGTCGCGGCCCTGCTGAACGCTCAGCCGATGGGCTTCTACGCACCGGCGCAGCTCGTCCGCGACGCGCGCCAGCACGGCGTCGACGTGCTGCCGCCGGACGTGAACCACTCGCAATGGGACACGACGCTGGTGGAGCGAGGCCCTCCGTTGCTCGATCGGCGTGATGCTGAGGAGCACGCGCCTCTCGACATGCACGGCGACCTGCAACCGGCATCGAGCCCTGGAGACTTTCGCAGGAACACCCGCGGTGTCATCCCCGGCGATGGCGAAGCCGTCGGGAAGGGGATCCAGGGTCACCGCGTGCTGGCCCTGGATCCCCTTCCCCTCCGCTCCGCTCCGGCCGGGGATGACAAGAGGGGTTCGTGCGAAACGCCTCGGGATCAGGAGCGCGGTTGCGGCGAAAAGACGTTTGAGACAGGCTCTCAGGGCGACACCGGTGACAGTGAGCGAAGAGGGAAGCCTCTCCTGCCTGTCCGGCTCGGCCTCCGGATGGCGAAGGGCCTGTCCAACGCCGACGGCGCGGCGATCGTGCTGGCCCGCGGGGAGTCTCCCTACGGCTCGATCGAGGAGCTCCGGCAGCGCTCCGGCGTGCCTGTCGCGGCCCTGACCCGCCTCGCGGAGGCGGACGCCTACGGCTCGCTCGGCCTCGGCCGGCGCGAGGCGGCCTGGGCGATCCGGAGCCTTCGCGACGAGGCGCTTCCGCTCTTCGCCGCCGCCGACCGACGCGAAGGAGGGCTCGCGCCCGAGATCGTGGAAGCGCCGGTCGTGCTGAGGCCGATGACGGAGCCGCGCGAGGTGGTGGAGGACTACCGCTCGCGCGGCCTCAGCCTCCGCAATCATCCCGTCGCCTTCCTGCGGCCGCAGCTCGCCCGGCGCGGCGCGGTCCCGTGCTCCGACCTCCGGACGGCGCGGAACGGCCGCCGTCTCACGGTCGCGGGCCTCGTGCTGGTGCGGCAGAAGCCGGGCTCGGCCAAGGGCGTCATGTTCATCACGATCGAGGACGAGACGGAGGTCGGAAACCTCGTCGTCTGGCCTTCGATCTTCGAGCGGCAACGCCGGCTGATCCTGTCGGCCGGCATGGTCGCCTGCAAGGGTAGGGTGCAGCGCGAGGGCCAGGTCATCCACGTCGTGGTCGAGAGCCTGACCGACCTCTCGGGGCTTCTCGGCACAATCGGACAGGCGCCGGGGCCGGGGGAGGATTTTCCGCTCCGGACGGGACGAGGCGACGAGGCGAAGCACGGCGGAGCACCCGACCAGAGGGACGGACCTCCCCTCGGCCGGCGCGCTCGCGACATCCTGTGTCCGGATCTCCGGACGACGGCGCCGTCGGTTCCGACGATCAAGGTCGTCACGCGGGACTTCCGCTGAGCGGTCCGCTTTGAAATCGAAAGGCCGAGACGCTACATGTCGTCGGACAAGGCGGGCAGATCGGCCGGCCGGGCGATACCGATATGGCACGCGCGACGTTCAAGGTGGTGTCGCTGACCGACGCCGCGGCCGAAAGGGTCAAGAGCATCATGGCGAAGGCCGAGCGGCCGATCGCCGGGCTCCGGGTCGGAGTCAAGAATGGCGGCTGCGCCGGCATGTCCTACACGATGGACTATGCCGAGGAGGTGAGCCCTCATGACGAGATCGTCGAGGACAAGGGCGTCACCGTCCTTATCGACCCGAAGGCCGTCCTGTTCCTGCTCGGCACGGAGATGGATTTCCAGTCGAGCAAGATGTCATCCGGCTTCACCTTCAACAATCCGAACCAGACCTCGGCCTGCGGGTGCGGCGAATCGGTCGCGATCACGCCCGCGTCGCATCCCGGCGCTCCCCAATAGGACGCGCCCTCTCACCGGCGGGCGATCCAGTTCACCGCGAGCGTCGTCGCGATGCCGAGCGCGAAGGCGAGCAGGCGCTGCCAGTTGTTCAAGGCCCGGTCTCCACTCCGGACCCGCATCGCCGGAGGCGGGACCAGCGTCAAGCTGCGCTGGACAGCTCGTCGGTGCGGTCGCGGTCGCTGACGATCCGGTTCCGGCCGGCTTCCTTCGCGCGATACATGCAGAGGTCGGCCCGCTCCAGGAACGTGGTCGCGGTGTCGTCGGGTCGAAGCGTCGCGATGCCGAGCGATACCGTCACGCGGCCGAGCGATTCGCCCGTCGAGCGCTTGAGGAGTTCGCGGCCCATG
>CAXTKM010000383.1:0-2358 GCA_964244795.1 uncultured Enterovirga sp. | reverse complement strand
CTGGTCGCGACGGAAGCCCGCGCCCGCGGCCTGCCGGTGCTCCGGGCGTCGCTCGTGCCCCGGCCCGAGGCGGTCGATGCGCTCGCCGGCCGGCGCGTGCTCGCCTTCGCGGGCATCGGCCGGCCGCGCAAGTTCTTCGACACCTGCCGGGACGCCGGGCTGATCGTCGAGGTCGCGCGGTCCTTCGCCGATCACCACTCCTACGGGGCGGCCGAGGTGGCCGGACTGCTCGACGCGGCCGAGCGGGACGGCCTCGTTCCCGTCACGACCGAGAAGGATGCGGTCCGGCTCGCGGCCATCGCGGGAACGGAACCACGGCTCGGCCTCGTGCGGACGATGCCGGTCGACGCCGTCTTCGTCGACGAAGAGACCGTGACGCGGCTCCTGGAGCGACTTCCGCGCCGACCTCTCCGCTCGATCAGCCCGTGACCGGCAGCGGCAGGCCGAGGCGGCGCAGCACGGCCTCCGGCGACACGTAGGCCTCCTGGCGCTCCACGCTCCAGTATTTCAGCTCGTCGAGGGGGATCGCGACGCCTGTCACAGCGCACAGGACATAGCGTCCCGGCCGCACGACCCGGATGTTCGAGTCGCGATATTCGATCACGGCTTCGCCGCCACCCCCATGCGTGTTCATCGCGGCCTTCAGTGATCGAAGAGGCTGCCCTGAGCAAGGGGGGCCTGGACAAGGGAGGGCTGGCGCCGACCCGGCCGCGCCGGGAGGGGCTTCTCCTCCGGCAACGGCCGGCTCCGGGCGTCGGTCGGGCCGGGCGCTTCGGGCTTGGGCAGCGCCCCGGCCTGATGGCCCTCGGCCTGAACGCGACGGGTCGCGTCCGCGAACTCGACGTCGAGCCATTGACCGGCCTCCACGGCGGCAGCGCGTCCGACGGCATGTCCATCCCCGGAGCGGACCAGCGCGTAGCCGCGCTCGAGCACGGACCGATAGCCGAGGCTCCCGAGCAGGGCTCCGAGCGACCCGATCCGGGCCCGGCAGCGCTCGATCGCGCCGGCCGATGCCCGGCCGCTTCGGTCGGACAGGTCCAGCACCCGCTCGCGGCAGCGCGAGAGCCTGAGCCGCTCGGCCCTGATCGCCCCGGCCTGGGCGACCAGCACGCGGCCGGAGAGGTCCTGGAGCCGCCTCGTCCGGTCAGCCAGGGCACGAAGCAAAGCCGCCGCCGGCTTCGTCCCGACCGCGTCGAGCCGGGTCCGGGCCGTCGCGAGCGCGAGGCGCGGCGTGTGCCGGGCGAGGCGATCGGAGGCACGGCGCAGGCGCCCGTCGTGATCGCGCGCGTTCGCGAGCAGCGCCGGGGCGAGCCGGGCGGAGGCGAGATCGAGCCTCTGCCGCGGCGGCGCGAGCAGGGCGTCGGGCCCGGGCAGCGCGCGGGCGACGGACCGCAGCTCGCGCCGCCGCGTCTCGACCGCGCGGCCGGCCGAGTCCTGCATCCTGTGGGCGAGACCCCCGACTTGTGCCGCGAGCTCGGCCCGCACCGGGACCGCCATCTCGGCCGCTCCGGTCGGGGTCGGGGCCCGGAGGTCTGCCGCGTGATCGAGCAGCGTCCAGTCGGTCTCGTGCCCGATCGCGGAGATGAAAGGGATCGCGCTCGCGACCGCGGCCCGGACGACGGCCTCTTCGTTGAAGCCCCACAGATCCTCGAGCGAGCCTCCGCCCCGGGCCACGATGATCACGTCCGGCCGCGGGATCGCGCCGCCCGGCGCGAGCGCGTTCAACCCGTCGATCGCGGCCGCGACCTCCTGCCCCGAGGTTTCGCCCTGGACCCGGACCGGCCACACGAGCACTGGGCGCGGGAAGCGATCGGCGAGCCGGTGCAGGATGTCCCGGATCACGGCTCCCGTCGGGGAGGTCACGATCCCGATGACGGCCGGCAGGAAAGGCGGCCGGCGTTTCCGCTCCGCCGCGAACAGCCCCTCGGCGGCCAGCGTCCGGCGGCGCTCGTCGAGCAGCGCCATGAGCGCGCCCGCCCCCGCCGGCTCGAGCTGCTCCACGACGATCTGGTAGGTCGACTTGCCCGGGAAGGTCGTGATCCGGCCGGTCGCGATGACCTCCAACCCCTCCTGGGGCTTGAACCGCATCCGGCCGCCCGCCGTCTTCCAGATCACGGCGTCGATCCGGGCGTCGCGGTCCTTGAGGCAGAAATAGCTGTGCCCGGAGGAATGCGGACCGCGGAAGCCGAAGATCTCGCCCCGCACCCGCACGAGCCCGAACCGGTCCTCCAGCGTCCGGCGCAGCGCGCCGGCGAGCTCGGAGACGGACCACTCGGGCGCGTTGGTGGGCTCGGGCGCGGCGGGAATCATCGCCTCATCCTAGGTCCTGTGGACACTCATCGCAACCATAGAACGATG
>CAXTKM010000382.1:0-2436 GCA_964244795.1 uncultured Enterovirga sp. | reverse complement strand
AGCGCGGGCAGATCGAAGCGGTCTTCAACATGGGCTTCGTCGCCCATCACCTGATCCGCTTCACCCGCGAGGCCCTGCGCGGCGAGCACAACGCCTCCTTCTATGCGGCCAAGGCCGACCAGAAGCGCGAGAAGCGGGAGCCATGGTGGCGGGCGGCTCGCAAGTTCCTGCCGACATAGCCGAAGCGGCCCATTCGGTGGGACCAGCGCGGTCGGAAAAGCGTCAAGCCAAATCGCCACCCTGCGACGCAATTGTCGGCATCGACCCCTTGGCACGCGACGTGCGAGGCTCTATAGACGCCTCTCAACGTTTTCATTCATGAGACAAGGGATCGGCCGATCGGTCGTATTCCGCACGAAATATCGTCTGGGTAACCAGGTGATAATGGCCGGAGGGTTCCGAGGCGCGCCAAGCGTCTCGGGACTTCGTCCGGCTATGTCCTGTCCGAGACTGCAGGCGCTGGGCAACCAGCTTAATTCACCAGCCTGCACAGACGGGGAAGACCGAATTCAAAATCCTCGCCTTGCTGCGATCCGCAGAGAGGAGAGGCATCGGTTTGAACCATCTCGCCCGTGTCGTCCACCGTTCCGGAGGGCGCCAGGGGACAGGGCCGTGAAGCGTCGTCCAGGACGTTCCGGCTTGTCGTTTTAGCCGAGTTCCGTCCCGGGCGGCATGTGCAACCGGCGGACCCATTCCAGGGTTCCGCCAACCGGAGAGAGCCCCAGTGGACAGGACAGCCAAAGCTGATCTCGTCACGACGCTCAACGGCGTGTTTGCGAACACAGCCGTCGTGGTCGTGGCCCACTACAAAGGCCTTACGGTCGCCGACATGCAGAAGCTGCGCTCGCAGATGAAGCTGGCCGGTGCCACCGTGAAGGTCACCAAGAACCGCATCGCCAACATCGCTCTCGATGGCACGGACGTCGCTTCCATAAAGCCTCTCCTGAAGGGTCCGACCTTGCTCGCCTATTCGAGCGATCCGGTCGCGGCCGCCAAGGTGGCGGTGGATTTCGCCAAGGGTAACGACAAGCTCGTGATCCTCGGCGGCGCCATGGGAACGACTGCCCTGAACCCGGATGGTGTGAAGGCGCTCGCCTCGCTCCCGTCCCTCGACGAACTGCGCGCCAAGATCGTGGGCCTCATCCAGGCTCCCGCGACCAAGATCGCCCAAGTCGTCAATGCGCCGGCGGCCAAGCTCGCCCGCGTGTTCGGGGCCTATGCCACCAAGGACGAAGCGGCCTGAAGTGCGCTTCCCTTATCTTCAAACCGATCCGTTCAAACCGACAGACTGCAAGGAACTGAACCATGGCTGATCTTGCCAAGCTCGTCGACGACCTGTCGTCGCTCACCGTTCTCGAGGCCGCCGACCTCGCCAAGATGCTCGAAGAGAAGTGGGGCGTCTCGGCCGCTGCGGCGGTCGCGGTCGCGGGTCCGGCCGCGGGTCCCGCCGCGGTGGTCGAAGAGCAGACCGAGTTCACGGTCATGCTCGCCGCCATCGGCGACAAGAAGATCGAGGTCATCAAGGAGGTCCGCGCGATCACCGGCCTCGGCCTCAAGGAAGCCAAGGACCTCGTCGAGGCGGCTCCCAAAGCCGTCAAGGAGTCCGTGACCAAGGACGAGGGCGAGAAGATCAAGGCGCAGCTTGAGAAGGCCGGCGCCAAGGTCGAGCTCAAGTAAGACCGTGTTGGGCCGGCTCAGGCCCGACGTCTCCGGCAGACCCGTTCAGGGCCTGTCGGACTTCAAGGCCCGCGGGTTCACGCCCGCGGGCTAAGGTCGCTTCGGGCGACCGATGCGCCCTGGAACGGGCGCGACGAGATCAATTCGGGTGGATTTCGTCCGGCGGGACGGGTTCATCGCCTGGCGGCGGGAGGCTAATGGCCTTCCCCAGGCACCCTACGCTGAGATGGTGGAGCGAGGTCACACATGGCCAATACGCTAGTCGGTCGCAAGCGCATTCGGAAGTTCTTCGGAAAGATCAAGGAAGTGGCCGAGATGCCGAACCTCATCGAGGTTCAGAAGGCATCCTACGACCAGTTCCTGATCATGGACGAGCCGGCCGGCGGCCGCGGCGACGAGGGCCTGCAGACCGTCTTTAAGTCGGTCTTCCCGATCTCCGACTTCTCGGCGACCGCGCTCCTCGAATTCGTCAAGTACACGTTCGAACAGCCGAAATACGACGTCGACGAGTGCCGCCAGCGCGGCATCACGTTCGCGGCGCCGCTGAAGGTGACGCTGCGCCTGATCGTGTTCGATGTGGACCCGGATACCGGCGCGAAGTCCGTCAAGGACATCAAGGAGCAGGACGTCTACATGGGCGACATGCCCCTGATGACGGAGAACGGCACCTTCATCGTCAACGGCACCGAGCGCGTCATCGTCTCCCAGATGCACCGTTCGCCGGGCGTGTTCTTCGACCACGACAAGGGCAAGACGCAC
>CAXTKM010000381.1:0-2460 GCA_964244795.1 uncultured Enterovirga sp. | reverse complement strand
CGGGCAGGACGGAATCAGATTCGGGCCGTACACCGCAATGGGGACAGGCCCTAGTTCGTGGTGGCGCAGATATGCGGACGCGACGCGACGCGACGCGAACGGGAGCGGGCGGGGCGGGGTCGCTCGCGGTCCGTCGGGGTGGAGCTTCGAGCGATGGCCTGCGCTCGTTGGAAAGACGTTGCCCGGGGTGCATCCCCATGCGATTCCTCGACGGGTTCAGGAGCGGAGCGCGGCCATGCGTCTTGCGACAGCCATCATCCTTGCGGCGTCCGCCGCGGCGACACCCGCCTGGTCGCAGCCCGCGACCGGGCAACCTCCGGCCCCACGCGAGGCGACCGGGCCCGAGTTCGAGGCCTGCGACCGGGCCGCAGCCGCACCGACCGATGCCGACAAGCCGGCGAACATCCCGGGCATCGATTTCAAGTCCATGTCCGGATCGCCCGCGGTGGTCGCCTGCGCCAAGGCCGCAGCCCTTCCCGGCGCGCCCCGGCGCATGTTCTTCCAGCTCGCCCGCGCCTACGACAAGCTGAAGGTTCCGCGGGACGCGCTCGCGGCCTACCAGGTCGCCGCCGAGATGAAGCATCCCGGCGCCATGCACAACATGGCCATCCTGTACTCGAAGGGCGCGGGCGTGCCCCGGGATTACGGGCGGGCTCGCGCGCTCTTCGAGGCGGCCGCCGCGGCCGGCGTCTCGGCCTCGTACCACGAGATCGGCGTCATGTACGGCAGCGGCCAGGGTGGCCCGCGCGACTGGGCGCAGGCCCGGTTCTACTACGAGAAGGCGATCGCGCTCGGCGAAGCCTTGTCCTACGCGAATCTCGGCAACCTCTACTTCTACGGCCAGGGCGTCGGGCAGGACCGGAATGCCGCCTGCAACCTCTACGGCCAGGGCGCGACCGCGGGCGACCCCGTCGCAAGCGGCAACCTGAACCGCCATTGCCGGCAGCGGGGATAGCGGCTCCTCGTTGACGTTCGCACGCTCGGCGCACGAGACATCCCGAAATCCTCGACGCGGCACGGCGTCGTCGTCCGGAGGAGCCCGCGAAGCGGGCGTCTCGAAGGACGCGAGACGGCTGAGCGTGCTTCGAGACGGGCTGCTGCGCAGCCCTCCTCAGCATGACGCCCGTCGCCCACCAGATCTGGAGGGACCTCAGATCCGCTCGATGATCTTGTCGCCGAACAGGCCCTCGGGCCTGACCATCAGGACGCCCAGCGCGATGAAGTACGCCAGCCAGGATTCGATGCCGCCGCCGACGAGCGGGCCCCAGTAGAACTCGCCCAGCTTCTCGCCGATCCCGATGATGAGGCCGCCGACGATCGCGCCCGGCACGGAGGTGAGGCCGCCGAGGATCAGCACGGGCAGCGCCTTGAGCGCGATGATCTCGAGCGCGAAGGAGACCTCCGAGCGCGCGCCCCACATGATCCCGGTCGCGAGCGCCACGATCCCGGCCGTGAACCAGACCACGACCCAGATCTGGTTCAGCGAGATGCCGACGGAGAGCGCGGCCTTGTGGCTGTCCGCGACAGCCCGGAGCGCGCGCCCGATCCGGGTCTTCTGGAAGAACACGGCCAGGATCGCGACCGCGAGCGACGCGATGGCGGCAGCCGCGATGTCGATCTTCTGCAGCGACACGACGCCGCCCAGCATCGGGATGTCGATCGCGCCGCGCGGCAGGCCGAGCCCGTCCGTGATCATCTGCTTCGGCGAGCCGCCGAAGATCGTCTCGCCGAGCCCGACCAGGAAATAGGTCAGCCCGAACGTCGCCATGAAGAGGATGATGTCCGGCTGGTTCACGAGCGGCCTGAGCACGATCCGCTCGATCGAGACCGCGAGCACGAACATGACCCCGATCGTGATCGCGAGCGCGAGATAGGCCGGCACGCCCTTCTCGGCCAAGCCCACGAGGGTCAGGGCCGAGAACACGACCATGATGCCTTGCGCGAAGTTGAAGACGCCCGAAGCCTTGAAGATCAGCACGAAGCCGAGCGCGATCAGCGCGTAGAGCACGCCCGCGACGAGCCCCTCCCAGATGGTCTGGACCAGGAGGTCCGGGGCCGCCCCCATCTGCACGAAGGGGTCGACGACGATCTTGTAGAGGACGTCCATGAACATCAGCCCTCTTGCGTCATCGCGAGCGTCGCGAAGCGACCCAGGACCGCTGCGCAGGCGGCCCCTGGGTGGCTTCCTCGGCTACGCCTCCTCGCAATGACGTCACCCATGTCCTACGCCCAGATACGCCGCGACCACCCGCTCGTCGCGCTTGACCTCGGCCGGCGTGCCGTCGGCGATCTTGCGGCCGTATTCCAGCACGACGACACGGTCCGAGAGGTCCATGACGACGCCCATGTCGTGCTCGATCAGCGCCATCGTGGTCCCGAACTGCTGGTTCGTGTCGAGGATGAAACGGCACATGTCCTCCTTCTCCTCGAGGTTCATGCCGGCCATCGGCTCGTCGAGCA
>CAXTKM010000380.1:0-2465 GCA_964244795.1 uncultured Enterovirga sp. | reverse complement strand
GGACCGGGATCATCCGGGCCTTGGCGGTCAGCCATCCGAAGACAGGGATCCATTGCAGCTCGCGCTTCAGGATGATGGTCGGATCGTCGACGCAGGAGAGCAGCGCGACGATCTCGAGCGCGGATTGGTGCTTCGATGCGACCAGCAGGCCGCCCGGCGGGATGCGGTCGAGGCCCCTGAACTCGATCCGCGTGCCGACCACGGCGCGCAGGAGCCAGACGCTGTAGCGGCCCCAGGCCTGCGCGACCCGGATGATCGCGATCCGGGGCATGAAGAAGGTCAGCGAGGCGGGAACGAGCCAGACCGCGAGGCTCACGTAGAACAGGAGATTGAAGACGTGCGAGCGGACGGCGACCATCGAGAGCAATGCGGAGGAGCGGGTGGGGTGCCCGCCTTAGCGCGCCCCGGACGCCGCCGCCACCGAGGCCCGTCCAGCGGTGGCGTCCCGGCCCGAGGCGAACCAGCCCGCGACGTGCAGCCGGACTGAGACGGCGACGAACTTCGTATACTCCGCGAGCAGGATCCGGGCGCGCACGAGAGCGGTGGACCACTCGCCGTCCGGACGCGCCGCCACCACCCCGTAGGGCACCTTGCGGATCTCGGGGAGCGCGGCGCCGAGCTCGGCCAGCGTCCGCGGCAGGTGATAGTAGGACGTCACGATGACGAGCGAGCGGAAGTCGTTCTCCCGGACCCAGCGGCCGATCTCGGTCGCGTTCCCGACGGTGTTCCGGGCTCGGTAGTCGAGATCGACGCAGCACTCGACCAGCTCGCGCAGGCGCGGGGTCAGCCGCTTGATGCCCTCGCGGCTGGTGCGCTCGTTGACGCCGGTGATCAGGAGCCGCCGCCCGAAGCCCTTGGCCAGGAGATCGAGCGCGTCCTCGATCCGGCCCGCGCCCCCGGTCAGCGCGACGATCGCGTCCGCCGTCGTGTCCGGGTCGCGCTCGGAGCGGTCGAGCGACAGGAGGAAGATCCCGAAACCGACCAGGAAGAGGCCGCAGAGCAGCGCTGCCGGCACCGCGAGCCCCACGGTCCACCGCGCGAACGATCGCCTGTCGCCTGGCCGAGCGGTCTCTCCCGTCGCACCGGGAGGGCTCGATACCGGATCCGGACCCGACATCATGACGTCAGCATAGCATCGAATCGGTTGAGGAAAGGACAGCGATGAAGGATGCCGTCCCGCGCCGTGCCTCAGGAGGTCGATCTGAGAAAGCGCCTCACGGCGCCGAGCGTCACGAGCGCTGCGATGGCGCCGTCCGCGAGGGCGACGAGCGCGGCCGCGAGGTAGGGCCAGGGGTTGGTGGCCACGCCGCCGACGACGGCCGCCATCTCGCCGGAGCCGGGACCGGCCGCACCCGTCAGGCCACCGGCCAAGGCGATGAGGCCACCGGCCGCGACCGACCCGATCAGGCCACCCAGGGTCGCCAGCCGGGCGAAGCGGCGCGCGAAGGCGCGGGCGATGAAGTCCTCGCCGGCGCCGACGAGATGCAGGACCTCGACGACGTCGCGATGGCTCGCGACGGCGGCGCGCGTCGCGAAGGCGATCGCTCCGCCCGAGGCCGCGAGGACGAGCAGGACCAGCGCGAGCGCGAGCGCGACGGCCGTCGCCGCGGTCGTCGAGAGACGACCGATCCAGGCCGCATGATCGTCGAGCGAGACACCCGGGATCTCGGCCCGCAGGCGGATCGCGAGCGTCCCGAGATCGGGCCGCGCGACGGGATCGAAGCGGAGCACGACGAGCCGCGGCACCGGCAGGTCCGAGAGGTCGAGCCCGCTGCCGAGCCAGGGCTCGAGGAGGCGCTCCGAATCGGGGCGCGACACGGGCTCCGCCGCCCGGATTCCGGGATGGGCCCTCGCGATCGTAGCGGCGCGCTGCACATCGGCCTCGCCGTCGCGGCCGGGAACGGGCCGGACCTGGATCGTCGCCTCCCCGGCCAGCGCGGCGCGCCATTCCGCCGATCCCGTCGCGACCAGCGTCGCCGCCCCCGCCGCGAGCGCGGCCAGGAACGCGAGGACCGCGATCACGGCGACGAGCGAGCGTCCGGCGCGCCGGTCCTGCGGCACGATCGGGAAGGGGCGCCCGATCGGCGGCCGCGCGAAGGTCTCGCCCGGGGTCGCCATCACGGGTCGTGGTACAGGCGGCCGTCCAGCAGGATGAGCCGCCCCGCGTCGACCTGGTCCGTGATCGCGACGTCGTGCGTCGCGATCACGACGGAGGTGCCGAGCCGGTTCAGCTCGACGAAGAGGTGGAGGAGGCGGCGCGCGAGCGGCGGGTCGACGTTGCCGGTCGGCTCGTCGGCCAGGATCAGCTCCGGCCGCGCGACGATCGCCCGGGCGATCGCGGCGCGCTGCTTCTCGCCCCCGGACAGCGTCGGCGGCAGCACGTCGATCCGGTCGCCGAGCCCGACCCATTGCAGCAGCTCGACGACCTCGCCGCGGAACGCCGCTTCCTCGTAGCCCTGCACGAC
>CAXTKM010000379.1:0-2474 GCA_964244795.1 uncultured Enterovirga sp. | reverse complement strand
CAGCGCGCGGCAGAGGCGCGGGAGGAAGGCGGGCAGGGCGGGCGTTTCGAGCAGCCCGGTACCGAGCGCGTTCGCGACCGCGAGGCTCAGGGCCGCCGCGCGCGGCGCGTTGAACCGCCAGCGCTTCGCGGCTGCGGCCACGACGGCGCGATGCACGAGGTTTCCGGCGAGGAGGCGCGTGCGCGCGTAGACGCCGAGGCGGTCGAGCTCTGCCGAGAGGTGGTTTGCCGAGCGGACATAGGCCTCGTCGATCCGTCCCGACAGGATGATGCCGAGATGGTCGGATTCGAGGCGGCGGATCACCTCGCCATGGGCCATGAAGGTGTCACGGACGGCCGGGTTCTCGCGCTCGACGGCGAGGAACCGGTCGAGGCCCGCGGCCAAGGCCGGCTGCACCATCGGCCAATGCAGGGCGAGAAACGACAGCGCCCCCTCGTCGAGGTCGTAGAGCTTGAACCGCCACGCGAAGTTCGACGGCAAGCGGTCCGTCGCGGAAAGGTCCATGGCATGCGTCCGTGAGCGACCGGCACGCGCGGCCAGCTCGTTTCGTACACATGCGACCGAGATCGTTAACGACGACTCACCGTCCGGGAGACGCAGACAGGCCCGCCGGCACGTTGTCGAGCAGCCTGACGGAGCCCACGCGGACGGCCGCGACGAGACGGAGAGGCCGATTCGCCTCCGAGAACGGCCCGGGCTGAACCGTCTCCGCATCGACCGCCTCGAGGTAATCGATGCCCGCGAAGCCAGCCGCCAGGATCGCCTCGCGCCCACGGCGAAGCGCCTCGGCCCGTCCAGTCCCGGCGCGGCCCTGGGCGATCGCATGCGCGATGTCCTGGGCGATGTCCTGGGCGACCTGCAGCAGGATGCCGTTCAGGCGCCGGGCGATCTCGAGCTCGCCCGGCGACAGGTATGCGTTGCGGGACGAGAGCGCGAGGCCAGCCTGGTCGCGAACGGTCGGGTGGCCGACGATCTCGACCGGGAGGTCGAGGTCCCTGACCAGCCGGCGCACGACCTGGAGCTGCTGCCAGTCCTTCTCGCCGAAGATCGCCGCGTCCGGCGCGACCTGGGTCAGGAGCTTCGCGACCACGGTCGCGACACCGTCGAAATGGCCCGGCCGGGCCTCGCCTTCGAGCCCGAGGCCAGGACCCGCGACCGCGACGGCCGTCACGAAGCCGGGTGGGTACATGACGTCGGGCGTGGGCCCGTAGACGAGGTCCGCGAGCCCGGCCAGGAGCGCCCGGTCGCGCTCTCCCGCCCGAGGGTAGCTCGCGAAGTCCTCCCCCGCCCCGAACTGCTTCGGATTGACGAAGATGGACACGACGACCCGGTCGGCGAGCGCCCGGCCGTGCCGGGCGAGCGCGAGATGGCCCTCGTGCAGCGCGCCCATGGTGGGCACCAGCGCGACGCGTTCTCCCGCCGCCCGGTAGGCGGCGACGCGCTCGCGAAGCGCAATGACGGTCGAGACGACGTCGGGTCGGGTCATGGGCAGCCTCGGGCCGCCTCCGGCGGATGCGGCGCCCGGCGATGTCAGGACGGAGACCCGGGCGTCAAGCCGCCAGTCCATTTCCCGATCGGCGCAAAACACGTATCGGCTCGTTCATGCGCTTCCTCGGCATCGGCGACACCTGCGACCTGAACTCGCTCTATCACCGGCTCGTCGAGGCCGGGCACGAGGTCAGGGTCGCGATCTCCGAGCCGCTCTGCCACGGCGTGCTGGCCGGGATCGTCCCGCGCGTCGCGGCGTGGGAGGAGCACCTCCCCTGGATCCGCGAGGCGGGGCCGGACGGGATGCTGCTCTTCGAGAACGTCGCCCATGGCCGGGGCGAGCTCCAGGACCGGCTCCGGACCGAGGGCTACAACGTGGTCGGCGGCTCGGCCTTCGGGGACAAGCTGGAGAAGGACCGGGCCTATGCCCAGGAGGTCCTGGCCGGGATCGGGCTCCGCACCGCCGGGACCTGGGCATTCGACGCGGAGGCGCCGGCGCTCGCGCATCTCCAGTCCCGGCCCGGCCGCTATGTGCTGAAGTTCTCGGGCGACGGCTTCGGGGCCGCCGACACCTATGTGGGCCGCATGCGCGACGGCCGCGACGTCGCCGCCATGATCCGGGCGAAGCTGCGCGCTCGCGAAGGCCTGCCCACCCGCTTCGTCCTGATGGAGCGGCTGGAGGGCGTCGAGATGGGGGTCGGCGCCTATTTCGACGGCGAAAGCTTCCTCACGCCCGCCTGTCTCGACTGGGAGCACAAGCGCTTCTTCCCGGGCGACCTCGGCGAGATGACGGGCGAGATGGGCACGGTCGTGACCTACGCGCGCACCGGCACGTTCTTCGCCCGCACGCTCGCCCGCATGGCGCCGCTGCTGCGGGCCAACCGCTATCTCGGCTACATCAACCTCAACACCATCGTGAACGAAGGCGGCATCTGGCCGCTCGAGTTCACCTGCCGCTTCGGCTATCCGGGCTTCGCCATCCCCGA
>CAXTKM010000378.1:0-2487 GCA_964244795.1 uncultured Enterovirga sp. | reverse complement strand
AATCAAATTTTTTGGCCGCGGCCTGATCGGCTACCAGGGCGACCTGATGACCGACACGCGCGGCACGGCCATCATGAACCGGCTGTTCCACGCCTATGAGCCGTTCCGGGGCGACATCCCGGGCCGGCGCAACGGCGTCCTGATCTCGAACGACGCCGGCGAGGCCGTCGCCTACGCGCTCTGGAACCTCGAGGACCGCGGCCCGATGATGATCGAGCCCGGCTGGAAGGTGTACCAGGGCATGATCATCGGCGAGCACAACCGCGAGAACGACCTCGAGGTGAACGTGCTCAAGGGCAAGAAGCTCACGAACATCCGGACCACGTCGAAGGACGAGGCCGTGCGGCTCACGCCGCCGATCCGGATGACGCTCGAGCGTTCGCTCGCCTGGGTCTCGGACGACGAGCTCGTCGAGGTGACCCCGAAGTCGATCCGGCTCCGCAAGGCCGTGCTCGACCCGAACGAGCGCAAGCGCGCCGAGCGGACCCGCGAAGCGGCGGCGTGACTCCCGCTTCTCCCCGCAAGCGGGAAGAAGTCGAGTCGCACGTCAGCGTGACCGGATGAGGGACTCTGGAGACTCCTGGCGGAAGCTGAGTCTCCCGGAGGAACCCTCCGACGACGGCGGGCCTCCAACGCCCCTCACCCGGTCGCGCTGACGTGCGACTCGACCTCTCCCCGTTTCACGGGGAGAGGAGACGAGCGCCCTATTGCGGCGAGAGCCCCGCCGCCTTCACGATCCCCTCGTACTTCGTGCGCTCCTCCTTCGCGAAGGCCGTGAACACGTCCGGCGTGTTCGGGGACGGGACGGCGCCGATCTCCTTCAGCTTCGCGATCACGTCCGGCCGGTCGTAGATCGCCTTCACGTCGGCCGCGATCCTGTCCACGATCGGGCGCGGCGTGCCGGCCGGGGCGAAGAGCCCATGCCAGGTCGCGACGTCGAAGTCGGGATAGGTCTCGGCGATGGCCGGGACGTCCGGCGCGGTCGGGCTGCGGGTCTTCGACGTGACCGCGATCGCCCGCACCGTCCCGCCCTGCGCCTGCGGCCAGGCGAGCGTCATGTTGTCGAAGGCGAGGTCGATGTGGCCGCCCGCCAGCGCGTTCATGATGTCGTTCGACGACCGGTACGGCACGTGGGTCATCTTCGCGCCGGTCAGCTTCTGGATCATCTCGCCCGGGAGGTGGTTCGACGCCCCGACCCCGGACGAGCCGTAGCTGAGCTGTCCGGAATTCGCCTTCACGTGCGCGATGAACTCCGCGAAGGTCTTCACGGGAAGCTTCGGAGACACGACCAAGAGGTTCGGCAACTGCGCGAAGAGGCTGATCGGCTGGAAATCCGCGTCCGCGTCATAGCCGGTGCGCTTGTACACGTAGGGCGCGATCGCGTGCGTGCTGGCGGTGCCGACGAGCAGCGTGTGGCCGTCGTTCGGGGCCTTCGCGACGGAGGCCGCCCCGACCGTGCCGCCGGCGCCGGCCTTGTTCTCGACCAGGAAGGGCTTGCCGTACTTCTCCTGCATGGCCTGCGCGAAGATGCGGGCGAAGAGATCCGTCGTGCCCCCGGCCGTGAACGGGACCACGATCGTGACCGGCCGCTGCGGCCAATCCTGCGCGGATGCAGGCCCGAGCCCCATCGCCGCCGCACAGACGCCTGCTCCGAACAGCCAGGCGCGTCTCGAACTGATCATATCGTCCTCCCGTCGCGCCGCTTTCAACCGGAGCGCGTGCTCTTCCGCAGATCATCCGTGGAATGCGGCCGGAGGGCAATGCCCCGGGCTCATCGCCCGAAGGGCTGCCGCCGGCCGATCATGCACCGGCCCACCGTCGGGTGGCCGGTCACCTGAAGGTCCGCGAGCGTCCGATTCGTCCGCACGAAACCCCGTCCTGCCTTATAAGGCAGGACGCTCAGGACTCCTGTGACCGATGAAGGTGCAGCGGGGGCTGGAGCCGCTTGCTCGCCGCCGCCGGGCGTCCATCCCCCCAAGGACATGCGTCGCGTCGGCCGCAGCTCTGCGACCCGCACGATCGCTCCGCATCGACCCACCTCACCAGAGCCGGGAGCCGAGCGGCCCCTTGAAGGGCCCCGCGACATGCGATGTGATCCAGCCGCCGTAGAAGCCTCCCTCCTGCGGGACGACCCTCTCGCCGTCGACCCAGCAGGATTCCATCGCGGCCGCGTAGAACGCGATGTGATCCTTGATGCGGCGGAAGGCGGGGCTCGGGTGCGGGTAGGTCCAGGCCGACCCCGACGCCGTCTCGCCCCCACCGACGACGTCGAGGTAGCGCGCGCCGCCCTTCCACTCGCAGAAGCTGTCGCCGGCGGCCGGCCGCAGCATCCCGCCCGCGACGTCGTCCGGCGGGAAGTAATAGGTCGGCGGGTGGCTCGTCTCCAGGGCCCGCAGCGCGCGCGTCGTCTCGGCCACGACGCGGCCGGCGAAGACCACCCGGAGGTGGCGATCCGTCGAGTCGACGATCGCCGGGCGGGGATAGGCC
>CAXTKM010000377.1:717-2533 GCA_964244795.1 uncultured Enterovirga sp. | reverse complement strand
CCTTCAAGCTCGGCCTCTTCTCGACGAATTCCGACGGCGGGCTCACGCTGACCAAGGTGCCGGAGCGCTGGCCGGCCTCCTGGTCCGAGATCGTCGAGGTGACCCGGATGGCCGACCGGGCCGGGATCGAGTTCACGCTACCCATCGCCCGCTGGAAGGGCTTCGGGGGCGAGATGAACAGTCGCGAATGGTCGTTCGAGACCTTCACGTTCGCGGCCGGGCTCGCGGCCTTGACGGAGCGGATCGCGGTGTTCTCGACCGTGCACGTGCCCATGGTGCACCCGGTCTTCGCCGCGAAGGCATTGGCCAGCGTCGATCACATCTCGGGCGGCCGGGCCGGCCTCAACATCGTCTGCGGCTGGAACCCGGAGGAGTTCGGGATGTTCGGCCTGCCCATGATCGACAACCGCTACGAGCAGGGTCTCGAATGGGTCGAGATCATCGGCCGTATCTATGCCGGCGAGACCTTCGATTTCGACGGGGCCTTCTACAAGCTGAAGGGCGTCTCCGGCCGCCCCGCGCCGGTCCAGCGGCCCCGCCCGGTGACGCTGAATGCCGGCTTCTCGCCGCCCGGCCGCGACTTCGCGGCGGTCGCGGCCGATTACCTCTTCACGACCTTCGTCGAGATCGAGAAGGGCAAGGAGCACATCGCCGACATGAAGGCGCGGGCCGCGGCGCGCGGGCGCGAGGTCGGCGTGTTCACGACCTGCCACGTCGTGTGCCGGCCCTCGCAGGCCGAGGCCGAGGATTACTACGAGCTCTACGCCGCGACGCTGGCCGACGAGGCGAGCCTCAACCACTACATGGGCCAGAAGGAGAAATTCTCCGGCTCGCACGAGGCGGATGCCTACCGGCTGCACCGCAAGCGCTTCGCGGGCGGCGCCGGGACCTATCCGCTGATCGGGACGCCCCGGCACATCGCCGACGAGATGGTGCGCATGCACGAGGCCGGGTTCGAGGGCACGACCATCTCCTTCGTCAACTTCAAGGACGAGCTGCCCTACTTCCTCGACGAGGTCCTGCCGCTGCTGCGCCAGGCCGGGATCCGGACGGAATGAGGCGCGTCCGATGAGCGCCAAGACGGAGGACGGCCTGCTCGACGAGGGCGACCCGCGCGAGGCGCCGCGGAGCTACCGCCGAGCTCTCGGGCAATTCGCGACCGGCGTCTCCGTCATCACGACGGAGGCCGGCGAAAGCCGCGCCTGCGTGACCGTGAACTCCTTCGCCTCGGTCTCGCTCGATCCGCCGCTGATCCTGTGGTCGCTCCGGACCGAATCGCGGAACCTCGACGTGTTCCGGCGGGCGAGCCATTTCGCGGTGAACGTGCTGGCCTCCGACCAGGTCGAGATCGCTTCGCGCTTCGGCCGCTCCGCGCCCGATCCGGGTCCTCCGGCCGCGGGCCGTCGCGGGCGGGGCGGAGCTCTCCTTCTGTCCGGCGTCGCGGCGCGGTTCGAATGCCGGCGGGCGGTCGAGCATCAGGGCGGCGACCACGTCATCCTGGTCGGCGAGGTGGAGCACTACCAATGCTTCGACCGCACGGGCCTCCTCTTCGCGCAGGGGCGCTACGCGCTGGCGGTGGACCATCCGGAGGCGAGCCGGCGCATCGGGTTCGAGGCGACCGAGGACCACCCGCTCGACGACTTCCTGATCCCGCTCCTGCTGCGGGCCTATGGCCGTCTCGCCGCCGAGTTCGACCATCATCGCGAGGCGCTGGGCCTCGATCTCGACCAGAGCAAGGCGCTCGCCTGGCTCGCCGCCCATCCGGGCGGCTCGGCGGCCGGCACGCTGTTGCCGGCCGGCTGGGCGACCATGACCG
>CAXTKM010000377.1:0-707 GCA_964244795.1 uncultured Enterovirga sp. | reverse complement strand
ATCCGGGCGGCTCGGCGGCCGGGATAGCGCGGGCGAACCTGCTCGGCGTCACCGCCGCCGAGGACGCCGTCGCGACGCTGATCGCCAAGGGCCTGGCCACCCCGCGTCCGCCCGGCACCGTCGTGATCACCGATGCGGGCCGGAGCGTCGTCGCGGCGGTCCTGGCCCGCGCCCAGGAGTTCGAGCGCGAGAAGCTGAAGGGTTTCGGCGAGGCGGAGGTCGCGTCCCTACGGGCTTTGCTGCGCGAGATCGCGCGAGGCGCCTCAGGATGAGGAGGTGGTAGATCCCGGCTCCCGCGGCACGGCCGCCAGCAGCGTGCGCGTGTAGTCGTGGGCCGGATCCCGGAACACCGCCTCGGTCTGGCCGGTCTCGACGATGTCGCCCCGGTACATCACCACGACCCGGTCGCAGAGGTGCCGGACGACCGAGAGGTCGTGCGAGATGAAGAGCATCGAGAAGCGTCGCGCCTGCCTGAGGCGCGCGAGCAGGTCCATGATCTGGGCCTGGACCGAGACGTCGAGCCCGGACACGATCTCGTCCGCGACGAGGATGCGGGGCTCGGCCGCGAGCGCGCGGGCGATGTTGACGCGCTGCTTCTGGCCGCCGGAGAGCTGGGCCGGGAAGCGCGACGCCATCTCCGGCGACAGCCCGACGTCGCGGAGCAGCGCCTGCGCCCGGGCGAGGCGGGCGCGCCTGCCGCCCAGGAT
>CAXTKM010000376.1:0-2542 GCA_964244795.1 uncultured Enterovirga sp. | reverse complement strand
TCAGGAGCTGCATGCCGATCCAGGCCCCGAACGAGACCCCCGCGATCCAGCAGGTCCGGGCGTCCGGATTCACCGACTGCGCCCAGTCGAGCGCGGCCGCGGCGTCCGAGAGCTCTCCCGCCCCGTGGTCGAAATGGCCCTGGCTCCGGCCGACGCCCCGGAAGTTGAACCGCAGCGCCGAGAAGCCCCGGTTCAGGAAGCCATAGAAGATGTTGTAGACGATCTGGTTGTTCATCGTGCCCCCGAACTGGGGGTGGGGGTGCAGCACGATCCCGATCGGTGCGCCCTTGTTCTTGGCCGGCTGATAGCGGCCTTCGATGCGACCGGCCGGGCCGGTGAACATCACCTCTGGCATGAACTGACCTCCTGGAGACGCTTCCGGGGCGGGTCCTGGTCCGACGCTCCGGAGGCAGCGGCCCAGCCTCTGCCTTGACTTCCCGGGAGAGGGAGACCAGAACACCTTAGAATGGTTCTAACGCCTTGGAACCATTCTAAACGAATGAAGCGGGCGGTCTGCCGCCAGGTCTCATGACCTCGCGCCAAGCGACTGCGCTCGTTCCCCGATATCACGCTCGCGACAGGCGATTGCAAGCCTTCCGTGACGCCGGACCGATGGATGACGTGAGCGCGCCGCGCACCTACCTCGACCACAACGCCACGGCCCCGATGCGGCCGGAGGTCGCGGTCGCGTGCCTGGAAGCGTTTGAAGCCGCCGGAAACCCGTCCTCGGTCCATGCCGAAGGGCGCCGGGCGCGGGCGCTGGTCGAGACGGCCCGGACCCGGGTCGCGGCCCTGGTCGGCGCCGCTCCGGGCGACGTCGTGTTCACGAGCGGCGGGACCGAGGCGAACACCACCGCGCTCCGCCCCGGCGCCCTCCTGACCCCGGACGGCCGGCCCGTCCGCCGCCTGCTGGTCGGCGCGACCGAGCACCCGTCCTGCCTCATGGGGCACGGCTTCGCGGCCGAGGCCGTCGCGGCAGTCGCCGTGGACGGGGCAGGGCGGATCGACCTCGCCTCGCTCAAGGCGCAGCTCGAGGCCTGCTCCGATCCGACGCTCGTCTCGATCCAGGTCGCGAACAGCGAGACCGGCGTCCTCCAGCCGATTCTCGCGATCGCGGAACTCGCCCATCGGCACGGTGCCGCCTGCCACGCGGACGCCGTCCAGGCGGTGGGCCGGATACCTGTCGATCTCGCGGCGCTCGGGCTCGACGCCCTGACGCTCTCCGCGCACAAGCTCGGCGGACCGATGGGGGCGGGCGCCCTCGTCCTCGCGCCGGGCCGGGCCGGGCCCTCCCTCCCGCTGATCGGGGGCGGCGGGCAGGAGCGCGGGTTCAGGGCCGGAACCGAGGCCGTTCCGGCCATCACGGGTTTCGGGATCGCCTGCGAGGCTGCCGCGCGCGACCTCGGCTTCGAGCCGAGCCGCCTCGCCGGCCTTCGGAACGCGGCTCGCGACGCGCTCCGCCGGCTCGCGCCGGAGGCGGTCGTCTTCGGCGAGGAGGCCGATCGGCTTCGAAACACGCTCGCCTTCGCGGTCCCCGGCCTGCGGGCCGATACGGCCCTGATGTCGCTCGACCTCGCCGGCGTCGCGGTGTCCTCCGGCTCCGCCTGCTCGTCCGGCAGGGTCGGGCGCTCGCACGTCCTCGCCGCGATGGGCGTCGATCCGGCTGATGCGTCCGGCGCCATTCGGGTGAGCTTCGGCTGGAGTTCCACGGTCGACGATGTCGCGCATTTCGCGCGCGCCTTCGAAACGTTGCTGCAGCGCCTATATGAGCGAGGACGAGCTCAGGCGGCGTGATCTCGGCCCGGGATACGGGTCGGTCTGCGGCGGCTCTGCCCGCCGACGTGAGGAGAAACGAATGCCTGCAGTGCAGGAGACCATCGACCGTGTGAAGCTGATCGACGTCGATCAGTACAAATACGGCTTCGAGACCACGATCGAGATGGAGAAGGCCCCGCGCGGCCTCTCCGAGGATACGGTCCGGTTCATCTCGGCGAAGAAGAACGAGCCGTCCTGGATGCTGGACTGGCGGCTCGACGCCTATCGCCGCTGGCGCACGATGCAGGAGCCGGATTGGTCGCGGGTCGAGTACCCGAAGATCGATTACGAGGACCTGTATTACTACGCCGCGCCGAAGAGCATGAGCGACGGTCCGCAATCGCTGGACGAGCTCGATCCCGAGATCCTGCGGACCTACGAGAAGCTCGGCATCCCGCTTCGCGAGGTCGCGATGCTGGAGGGCATCCCGGGCTCGAACGTCGCGGTCGACGCCGTGTTCGACTCGGTCTCCGTCGCGACCACCTTCAAGGCGGAACTGTCCAAGGTCGGCGTGATCTTCATGCCGATTTCGGAGGCCCTTCGCGAGCATCCCGAGCTGGTTCGCAAGTATCTCGGCACGGTCGTGCCCGTGACGGACAATTTCTTCGCGACCTTGAACTCGGCCGTCTTCTCCGACGGGTCCTTCGTCTACATCCCGCCGGGCGTCCGTTGCCCGATGGAGCTGTCGACGTATTTCCGCATCAACGAGCGGAACACGGGCCAGTTC
>CAXTKM010000375.1:0-2553 GCA_964244795.1 uncultured Enterovirga sp. | reverse complement strand
CGTCATCACGCCGACGCTCCTTCTCCCCTTGCGGGAGAAGGGAGGGCGCGGGCCTTCGGCTGGCGCGT
Organism: uncultured Enterovirga sp.; assembly: GCA_964244795.1. Lineage (GTDB taxonomy): Bacteria > Pseudomonadota > Alphaproteobacteria > Rhizobiales > Beijerinckiaceae > Enterovirga. Next base: position 2,485 of record CAXTKM010000375.1, on the reverse strand, counting down.
CACATCAAGCTAAGGTTCGTCGCCCGGCTGGTCCACGGGCGGCAGGTCTTCGTCGGGGGCAACCGGCGAGGGACGGGTCGGCGGCGCCGGTTCGTCCCGGGATCGCGATACCGGCCTCTCGCGTGCCGGCGGCGCGACCTCTGCCTTCACGAACCAGGGCCGGGTCTCGCCGGGACGGCGGACGGTGTCCATCGCGAGGCCGGTCGGCCGGACGAAGAGCGCCGTCGCGCCGTGCGCGACGAGGTGCGCGCGGTCGAGGACCGTGAGCGCGCCGCAGCCCGCGGGTGCGGCGAGGCGCGAGATCACGATCGCCGCGCGCCCGCAATCCTCCGCGAAGCCGCGACGATCGGCGAGGTAGGAGACGGCCCGGCCGTCGGGCAGCACGGCCGTGCAGCCGATCCGGTCGCATCGCGCGAGAGCCTTGAGGCTCGGGTCGGTGGCCTTGCGGCCGTCCCCGTCGGCCTTCAGCCATTGCTCCGCCGTGAAGGCCGAGACGCGACCGAGGATCGAGAGCCGTCCGTCCTGCGTCCGGACGGCCGCGCCGGCGCCGTCGCGGGCGACGTAGATGTCCGGCCGCTCCGGGCCCGACGCGAACCAGAGACCGAGGAGGGCCGGCGCGGCGCCGATGAGCCGCAGGCCGGATCCGAGCAGCGTGACGCAGAGGATCGCCGCGGCGAACAGCGCGAGCGCGCCGGCCCCGAAGGCGGGCGTGATCACCGTCGAGGACGGGAACCCCGACACCCATTCGGACAGGCGCAGGACCCCTTCGGTCGCCCACCCCATCGCGGTCCAGACCGGCCGGTCGAGCCCGAAGGGCAGCGCGACGACGCCGAGCACGGCGGCCGGCATGACCGCGAGCGAGACGAGCGGCAGCGTCGCGGCGTTGCCGATCAGCCCGTAGGGCTGGAGGTTCTGGAAATGGTACGTGCCGAAGGGCGCGGTCGCGACCGTCGCGACGAGCGTCGTCGCGACCGTGCCGAGGACCACGGCCCCGAGCCAGAGCGCCGCGCGTCGGATCGGGTCGCCCGGCTCCGACGCGGACCGAAGGCGTCGCAACGCCTCCGCGAGCGCGATCAGGCCGGCCACCGCCGCGTAGGACATCTGGAAGGACGGCCCGAGCAGCGCCTCCGGCTCGCGGGCGAGGACCAGGATCGCCGAGATGGCGAGGTTTCGGAGCGACAGCGCCGGCCTGTCGAAGAGGATCGCGCCCTGCATGACGAGGATCATGACGAGCGAACGCTCGGTCGCGACCTCCGCGCCCGAGAAGATGCAGTAGCCGGTCGCGCCCGCCATCCCGATCGCGGCCGCGATCTTCTTGATCGGCCAGCCGAGCGCGAGAGCCGGCGAGAGCGCGAGGAGCGAGCGGCTGACCCAGAAGAACACGCCGGCCGCGAGCACCATGTGCAGGCCCGAGATGGAGACGACGTGGTAGATTCCGGCTGCCCGCAGGATGTCGTTCGTGCGCTCGTCGATCAGCCCGCGCTTGCCGGTGACCAGCGCGGCCGAGACGGCGCCGGCCTGGCCCCCGATCGTCGCGGCGATCCGGGTCGTGAGCGCGTTCCTGGCGCGATCGATCATGGCCGCGACGCGGAGCGAGAGGTCCGGCCCGGCCGAGGGCGGATCGGCCCGCTTCAGCTTCCCGGAGATCGAGCCGACCGCGCCGAGGCCGCGGAAATACGCGTCGCGCGCGAAATCGTAGCCGCCCGGCCGGGCGGCTTCCGGGGGCGGCAGGAGCCGGGCCGTCCCGGCCACGTGATCGCCGGGCCCGACGCCGTCGAGGGAGCGCAGCGTGACCCGGATCCGGGGCGGGCGGGTCGCCTCCTCGACCTTGTCCATGCGGGTGACCCGCAGGACGATGCGGCCGCCGCCCGCGGCCCGCTCCTCGACCGTCTCCACGAACCCCTCGATGGGCGTGACCGTCTGGCGCTGCAGGATCGGCGCCTCCACCGTCCAAAGGCGAAGCGCGGCCGTCGCGAAACCGACGAACAGCCCGGCCGCGCCCACGAGGACGATCCACCGACCGAGGTGGGCGCGCCCGAGATAGGCGAGCGCGCCGGCCCCGGACGCGGCGACGAGCGGCGGCGCGAGCGAAAGCGGGCCATCGGCCGCGAAGGCCAGCAGGATGCCGAGCCCGTAGGCCACCGCGAGCCACGGGAAGAGGCGGCGGTTCTCGATTTCGTGAAGGACGCAGTGCCGCAGCCAGGCCCCGGCCGTCGCGGAGGCGGCCGGCCCGGCGTGAGAGCGGGCGCGTCCAGTCGCGGACGGGCGCCCGGCCCAAGCGCCTGCGCCCACCGCGGAGGCCGCCGCGGGCGCGCTTCGTCGTCGCTCCTCGCCTGAGCCCATCCCGCCGGACTTACCCGCGCCTCCGGGCTCATGCTAGACGAACGCGCTTCGGCCGCCAGGGTGCGCGACGCGCCTCGGTCGGTCCTTCTCCCCCGAGACCCCGTCCGCCATGCCCGACCCCGTGGTCACGCGCTTCGCGCCC
>CAXTKM010000374.1:0-2559 GCA_964244795.1 uncultured Enterovirga sp. | reverse complement strand
AGGTCGATCTCGGGCTGAACTTCTGGCTCTGCCTCGCGATCGGGACCGCGGTCGCGATCCTCATGGGGGCGGTGCTCGGCGCCTCCACGCTCCGGCTCGGCGGGCACTATCTCGCCATGGTGACGATCTCCTTCCAGCAGATCGTGACCCTCGTCCTGATCAACTGGATCCCGGTCACGAAGGGGCCGGACGGCGTCTCCCGCATCCCCCGGCCGACGCTGTTCGAGGACGGCAACGCCTATCTCGGCCTCTGCATCGCGGCCCTGGCCGGGCTCGGCTACGCGGTCTGGCGGCTCCGCGACATGCGGCTCGGCCGGGCGATGCGGGCCGTGCGGGACAACGAGCTCGCGGCCAGCGTCGCCGGGATCGACGTGTACCGCGTGAAGACGATGGCCTTCGCGCTGTCCGCGCTGCTCGGCGGCATTGGGGGCGGGCTGTTCGCGGGCGGCTTCGCCTACGTCAGCCCGGACCAGTTCTCCTTTGCGGAATCGGTCGTCTTCCTGACGATGGTGCTGCTGGGCGGCGTGGCGTCCCCGATCGGGGCTGCGATCGGGACCATCCTGCTCATCCTGATCCCGGAATGGCTCCGCTTCCTGAAGACCATCCCGGGCCTCTACCTCGCGATCTACGGCGCCGCCGTGATCCTCATCGTGCTCTTCATGCCGGACGGGATCTGGGGGTTCATCCGCGGCCAGTTCGACCGCTTCAAGCGGCCCTCAGTGCGCCCGGAGGCCGTCCCGGCCCTGTCGCTCGCGGGCGGCGGCCAGGGGGCCGAGACGGTCCTCGAGCTGCGCTCGCTCTCGAAGCATTTCGGCGGCCTGAAGGCGGTCGACGAGGTCGATCTCTCGGTCCGGCGCGGAGGCGTGCACGCCCTCATCGGGCCGAACGGCTCCGGAAAGACCACGACGCTGAACGTCCTGTCCGGCCTCTACCGGGCGACCTCGGGCGCGGTGATCCTGAACGGCCAGGACATCACCGCGATGGCGCCGCATGCCCGCACCGCGGCCGGGCTCGGCCGCACCTTCCAGAACATCCGGCTCTGGCGCTCCATGACGGCGCTCGAGAACGTCGTCGTCGGGGCCGAGCGGCCCGGCAGCCCGGTCGGGCACGACGGCGCGGCCGTCATTTCGCGCGCCCGGGCGGCGCTCGCCTTCGTCGGCCTCGAGAGCCGGGCCGACGAGGTCGTGTCCGGCTTCTCCTACGGCCACCAGCGCGCGATCGAGATCGCCCGGGCGCTCGCGTCCGACCCGGCGCTGCTCCTCCTCGACGAGCCCGGGGCCGGGCTGAACTCCTCCGAGAAGGTCGAGCTGCGCGATCTCCTGCGCCGGATCTCGTCGCGGGGCCTCACCATCCTGATCATCGACCACGACATGACGCTGGTGACCGAGGTCGCGCAGCACATCACCGTCCTGAACTTCGGCCGCCGCATCGCGGACGGTGTCTCGCAGGCCGTGCTGCAGCAGCCGGACGTCGTCGCGGCCTATCTCGGAACGGCGCCCGATGCCCCTCATTGAACTCCGCGACCTCGTCGTCCGCTACGGCGAGATCGAGGCCGTCCAGGGCATCTCGCTCGAGGTCGAGGCGGGCGAGGTCGTCACCCTCCTGGGCTCCAACGGGGCCGGCAAGTCGACCACGCTCCGGGCGATCTCGGGTCTCGAGAAGCCGACCTCGGGCGACATCCTGTACGACGGGCAGTCGATCGCCGGCCTGAAGCCGGAGGAGATCGTCCGGCGCGGCATCGCGCATGTCCCGGAGGGGCGGCGCGTGTTCCCGGGCCTATCCGTGCACGAGAACATCATGCTCGGGGCCTCGAACCGGGACGGGCTGTCGCGCGCCGCGATCGGCCGCGAGGCGGACGGGATGTTCGACATCTTCCCGGACATCCGGAAGTTTCGCGACGCGCTCGGCTGGACGCTGTCCGGCGGCCAGCAGCAGATGGTCGCGGTCGCGCGCGGCCTTATGGCGAAGCCGCGCCTGCTCCTCCTCGACGAGCCCTCGCTCGGCCTCGCGCCGGTCATCGTGCAGGCCGTCTTCGCGACGATCGCCGAGATCGGCCGGCGCGGCACGACGGTGCTCCTCGTCGAGCAGAACGCCAGGATGGGGCTCTCGGTCGCGAGCCGCGGCTACGTGCTGGAGACCGGACGCCTCGTCCTGTCCGGCTCGCCGGCCGAGCTCTGGGGCAACGAGGACATCCGGGCGGCCTATCTCGGCGGCCGGCAGGCCGCCGCCGCGGGTTGAGCCGGGGCGTGCCCGAGCTCAAGCGGGCTCGGCTTTGTCGTCGAGCGACGTTGCCGCATCGGCAAGCCCGTCATTCCGGGGCGGCGCAGCCGAGCCCGGAACCCATAGACACTGACGCCGACGATCCGCCACCCGCGCCGTTAGAGCCGACACCGTCGGCGTCTATGGGTTCCGGGCTCTCGCTTCGCGAGCCCCGGAATGACGGCCGTGACGCTTTCGGGTCAGGTTGTCACGCTCCCCGCCCGCGTTCAGCCCGCGAGCTTCCGCCGCCTCTGCGCCAGCGTCCGGAGCCGCAGCGCGTTCAGCTTGATGAAGCCCGCC
>CAXTKM010000373.1:0-2565 GCA_964244795.1 uncultured Enterovirga sp. | reverse complement strand
CGAGGCTCTGGCGGTTGTAGTCGACGATCCACCAGGTGTTGCGGAGCCCGTGCTTCCAGCCCTCGAGCAGCGCCTCGAAGATGTTGCCCTCGTCCATCTCGGCGTCGCCGATCAGGGCGACCATGCGGCCCTCCGGTCGGGCTTCGCCCGGTCGGGATTCGCCCGAGGATCCGCCGCCCCATCCCTTCGCCCGCACGTAATCCTGCACGAGCGCGGAGAAGAGCGTCTGCGCGACTCCGAGCCCGACCGAGCCGGTCGAGAAATCGACGTCGTCCGTGTCCTTCGTCCGCGACGGATAGGACTGCGCCCCGCCGAACCCCCGGAAATTCTCCAGCTTCTCCCGCGTCTGGCGGCCGAAGAGGTATTGCAGCGCATGGAAGACCGGGCTCGCGTGCGGCTTCACGGCGACGCGGTCCTCGGGCCGCAGCACGGCCCCGTAGAGGGCCGTCAGGATCGTGCAGGACGACGCGGAGGAGGCCTGGTGGCCGCCCACCTTCAACCCGTCGGACCCGGGCCTGAGATGGTTCGCGTGGTGGATCGTCCAGGTCGACAGCCACAGGACCTTGCGGTTGAGGGCCGAGAGGAGCGAGAGGCGCTGATCGGTCATGGCGGTCAAGCTAGCAGCGGGCGGGCCCGGAGGCGAACGCGAAGGTAGAGGCTTCCTGCGAGATCGCGGGGGGTCCGGAGGGCTGCCCTGCTTCCCGGGCCGTTGAGGTGCCGGGACCTCGGCCCTATGCCCTCGGCATGCATGCGATCGATCGTTGGGCGCCCGGGGTGTGGCGGCGCCCCTACCTCCTGCTGACCCTGGTGGCTCTCGGCTGGGGCGCGAACGCGGTGGCCGGCCGGCTCGCCGTCGGCCACGTCTCGCCGATGGTGATCGTGTGCCTGCGCTGGCTCATCGTGATGGCGGTCGTCGCGGGGCTGTCCGGACGCTCGCTCCTGGCCGAGTGGCCGGGGCTCCTCCCGCACTGGCGCTTCCTCTTCGTTCTCGGCGCGCTCGGCTACACGGTGTTCAACGCCGTCTTCTACTGGGCGGCGCACCACACCAGCGCCGTGAACATGGGCGTGCTCCAGGGCGGGACCCCGGTCCTCATCATGGCCGGCAGCTTCCTCGCGTACCGGACCCGGATCGGGGCGCTTCAGGTCGCGGGTCTCCTCGCGACCCTCGCCGGAGTCGCCGTGACCGCGAGCCGCGGCGACTGGCAGGTCTTGCGCGACCTCGCCTTCAACGTGGGCGACGTCGGGATCGTCGCGGCCTCCGTGCTCTACGCCGGCTACGCGGTCGCGCTGCGGACGCGTCCCGCGGTCGCGCCGCTGACCTTCTTCGCCGCGATCGCGTTCTCGGCCTTCGTGACCTCGCTTCCCCTTCTCGCCTTCGAGGTCGCGACCGACACCGCGCTCTGGCCGAGGGACGCCTTCGGCTGGAGCCTCATCGTCTTCATCTCGCTCGTGCCGTCGCTGCTCTCCCAGCTCCTGTTCATGCGCGGCGTCGAGCTGATCGGCCCGGGGCGGGCGGGCCTCTTCATGAACCTCGTCCCGGTGGTCGCGGCCCTGATGGGCGTCGCGATCCTGGGCGAGACCTTCGCGCCCTATCACGCCGTCGGGCTCACGCTCGTGCTCGGCGGCATCTGGCTCGCGGAGCGCCGGCGCCCCGGCGCTTGAAACGGCCGGCCGGACAGGGTCCAGTGCGGACACCATGAGACCCAGCTTCGGCCGCACGATCCCGGTCCTGCGAATCTTCTCTGTCGAGAAGGCGCGCGAGTTCTATCTCGACTGGCTCGGCTTCTCGGTCGTCTTCGAGCACAGGTTCGAGCCGGATCTGCCGCTGTTCATGGGAGTCGAGCGCGACGGGCTCGTCCTGCACCTGTCCGAGCATCACGGCGACGGCTCGCCGGGCGCGAATGTCGGGGTCGAGACGTCCGGGCTCGACCTGCTCGGGGCCGAGCTCCTGGCGAAGCGGTACGGCTACGGCCGTCCGGGCATCGAGACGCAACCCTGGGGCGCCCGCACGTTGACCGTCCACGACCCCTTCGGCAACCGCATCACATTCAGCGAACGGACCTGAGACATGAGCGAACCCGTCTACGATCTCGTCATCCGGGGCGGCACGGTCGCGACCGCGTCCGACGTCATGGAGGCGGACGTCGCGATCCTGGGCGAGGAGGTGGCCGCGATCGGCCGCGGGCTCGCTCCGGGCCGGCGCGAGATCGATGCCGGCGGGCGCCTCGTGCTGCCGGGCGGGGTCGACCCGCACTGCCATGTCGAGCAGCTCTCCGCGAACGGGCTCCTCAACGCCGACACGTTCGAGACCGCGACCGCGGCCGCGGCCTTCGGGGGCACGACCAGCATCATCACCTTCGCGGCCCAGCACATCGGCATGCGGCTCGCGACGGTGGTGGAAGAGTACCACGCGCGGGCGAAGCGGGGCGCGCGCGTCGACTACGCGTTCCATCTCATCCTGGCCGACCCGACCGAGGAGACGCTCGCGGTCGACGTGCCGGAGCTCGTCCGGACCGGCCATTCGTCGCTGAAGGTCTTCATGACCTACGACCGGCTCCGGGTCGA
>CAXTKM010000372.1:0-2579 GCA_964244795.1 uncultured Enterovirga sp. | reverse complement strand
AGCATATGCCCGGTCTCTATCGTTTTTAGACTTAAGAAGTCGCGGTGATTAGCGTGTATGTGCCAGCAGCCACTCGAAGAAGCGCGGGTCGGCGTAGGCGCGAATCCAGACGTCGTGACCGCCGTTGGGGTAAATTGTGAAGCGGATTTTGCCGCCACATTCCTTGAGCGCGTCGACCATTTTGCGCGACTCGCGCAGCAGCACGACGTTGTCGAGTGCGCCGTGGAAGGCCCAGACCGGCGTCTCCTTGAGTCGACACGCTTCGTCCGGGTCGCTGCCGCCGCAGATCGGGACGATAGCCGCAAACTTTTCCGGCATCAGGATGCCCAGGCCCCAGGTCGCGTAGCCGCCCATGCCGATGCCAGTCAGATAGATGTGATGCTCGTCGACGCGCAGCGAGAGCTCCTCGAGATCCTCGGGCTCGAGCGCCGAGAACATCGGGACCTGGCGGAGCGACTGGACTTCGGTCTCGAGCGTCATGGCTGGCCTCGGTCTATTCGGCGGCGATCCGGGCCGAGGGCCTCGCGGCCTCCGGCTCGATCTCGTCGGGAGGGCTGTCTTCGTCCGGAGTCGGGCCGGGCTCGGGGGGCGGCGGCGCGGGGTCGTCGCGGGCCGGCACGGGATCGCCCGCATCCTCGGCCGCGACCAGGCGGCCGGCCTCGACCCGGACGGCTCGGTCGAAACGGTCGAGATGGCAGTCGTTCGGCAGGACGACCGCCAGCGTCCGCCCGTCCGTCACGTCGCGCAGCACGTCGAGCAGCTCCGCGAAGCGCTTCTCGCCGAAAGCCGACAGCGCGCCGTCGACGACGAGGAGGTCCGGCCGCTTCACGATGCAGCGCACGAGGTTGACGCTCGCCCGTTGCACCGGCGTCAGCAGGCGACCGGCCGGGCCGACCTGATGGTCGAGCCCGACCCGCTCGATGTCGGAGGTGAGGTCCATCTCCTGGACGACCCGGGAACCGGCATCGCGGACCCGCTCGCGCGCATCCGCGATCGTGGCGTTGACGCGGCCGAACAGGAGGTTGTCGCGCACCGGCGCCGCGACGGTCAGCTTGTCCGCGTCGTAGAACTCGACGCCCGGCTCGCGCTCGCGCTCGAACATCGCCCGGAGGTGATGGCGCGCCTCCAGGAGCCGGGCCCGCAGCGCGTCGTCGAGGAGGCCGAGGCGATGGCGCGGCTCGACGTAGTCGAGCGGCAGGGCGAGGAGCCGCAGGCGATCGTCGCGGGTCATGCCGCCGCGCCCCTTCACCCGGGAGCGCTTCAGGATCTCCTCGAACTCGCCGAGCTCCTCCGCGTGGACGAAGGAGAACTGGTCGAAGAGCGGATGCCCGGGCGGAAGCCCCCGGAAGATGTCCGTCATCGTCTCGGCGATGCTCGCTCCCATGAGGACGAGGTCGTCCGTCAGGCCCTCGCGGTCGAGCAGCGTCCGGACGCCCTCGTGCTCGACGATCACGCGCCCGATCAGGCTCTTCGCGGTCGGGACGCCGAAGAGGAGGTTCTCGACGAGCGTCGCCTGATCGTTATAGGCGGCGGGATCGAAGGGATCGACGAAATCGCCCATCCCCTCCTCCTCGAGCAGAGCGTGGAGACGCTGGCGCGCCTCGACGATCCGCTCGGCCAGCGCCGGCTGGCGCTCGGGGTCGATCGAGCCCGAGAGCCCGAAACGATAGACGTCCTGGTCGAGCCCGGTCCGCTTGAGGAGGTCGATCAGCCCGGCCTCGAGCGCCCCGGAATCCGGATAGCCCGAACGCTCGAGATCGACCCAGTCCGCCGCGACGGACTCGGCGGGATTGCCAGTCCGCTCAGCCTCGCTCACCCGCAGGGCCTCGGCGGGATCGCCGACGTCGACAGCGCCGACCTGACGCTGGCGGAGGCCGTAGAGCAGGTTGTCCCGGAGCGACCCCGAGAACAGGACCGGGTCCGCTCCCGCGTAGGCGATGCGCCGCCCGGCGAGGCCCCGAGGGAGCTGCGACAGGTCCCGGTCGCCGATCTTCACCTCGCCCGAATAGCTGTCGCCGCGATGGGCCAGGATGCGGGCGAAGGCGCTGGCCGCACCCGTGCCGTCGGACAGGATCGCGAGCCGGGTCGGCAGCGCGAGGAGAACGTGCGCGCCGGAGATCACGGGCGTGCCGTGCGGATCGAAGACCTGCAGATCGTCGACCTTGAGGTCGCCCGCCAGCGGCTCGTCGACCGTGTCGTCCTCCCGCTCGTCGTCGATGGAGGAGAGCTTCTCGGGGGAGAAATAAGCCACGACCTGGTCGTACTTGACCTGGACGTCGAGCCGCTGCTGATCCCAGTCGATCAGCTCCTTCAAGGGCGGCGGCAGCTCGCGATAGGCCGCGATCACGGCCACGAGCTGGCCGATGTCGAGCTTGCCGGAGAGCGCGAAATAGCCGCCGACCGCGTAGAAGAAGAACGGCGTCATCTGCGCGAGCAGGTTGTTCAGGAACTTGACGATGAACTTTCGCTTGTAGATCTTGAACCGGATATCGAACAGCTCGTGCAGCCGACCGCCGATCTCGGCGCGTTCCCAGCGGGCCGTATGGTGCGTCTGCACGGCCTCCATGCCGTCGATCACC
>CAXTKM010000371.1:0-2614 GCA_964244795.1 uncultured Enterovirga sp. | reverse complement strand
TGTCGCGGTACCAGTCGGCCGCGCCCTCCCAGATGCACATCGCGGCGAGATGCGGCGGCTGCAGCGAGGCGACCTGCCACTGGTTGATGCCGAAATACGAGACGCCGCTGAGACCGACCTTGCCGCTCGACCAGGGCTGCACGCCGGCCCATTCGATGCAGTCGTGGAAGTCCTTCGTCTCGCGCGGCGAGAAGTGGTCGATCAGGCCCGGCGACGAACCGCAGCCGCGGGAATCGACCCGGACGCAGCAATAGCCCTCGCGGACCCACTTCTCGGGATCGACCACCTCCCAGTTCTGGTAGAGGTTGGACGATCCGGCCGCGACGTCCGGATGCCGGTCGACCATCCGGTCCCAGGCGCTCGGATACCCCTCCTGGAACGCGAGGCCCTTCGCGTAGGGACCGTGGCTGAGGATCACCGGCGCCGGCACCTCCTCGATCGGCCGATAGATGTCGGCCCGGAGCTCGAGCCCGTCGTCCATCCGGATCGCGACATCCCAGTCGACGCGCATCCCGTCCCGGATCTCGCTCTTCGACGTCGCGAGACCGGCCTTCGCCGGAGGAACCTCGGTCATCCCATCAAACCCTGGTCGTTTCGTCCCGAACATTCACGTCTCGTTCCCACGACGTTGGCGAAGCCGCCCCTGTTCCGCAAATCATTAGCTCTCGGGCGCCTGATCAGGTTTCGTGATGGAGAATCGCATCCTGCCCGGACGTGCGTGCCCGTGCTGGACCTCCGCGCGGGCGACGGACAGAATGGCGGTAAGACGGGGGGATGGAATGCGGCTCTGGGGATTTTGGCGCTCGCTCGCGACGTTTCGGGTCAGGATCGCGCTGAACCTGAAGGGCATCGCCTACGAGGAATCGTCGATCGACCTGATGGCGGGAGCCCAGCGGGAGGCGGCGTACAGGGAGGTGAACCCGCAGATGGTGCTTCCCGCGCTGCAGGACGGGGAGGGTGCCGTCCTGTTCCAGTCCCTCGCGATCCTCGAATACCTGGAGGAGACGCATCCCGAGCCGCCGCTGCTTCCAGCCGACCCGAGGGGGCGGGCACGGGTCCGGGGCCTCGCCGGGATCGTCGCCTCGGATTCCCATCCGCTCTTCGTGCCGCGGGTCCGCGAATACCTGGAGGAACGGTTCGACGCCTCGGAGGAGCAGCGGACCGAGTGGGCCCGGCACTGGATCGGCGCAGGGCTCGACGCGATCGAGTCGCATCTCGCGGCCGAACGGGAGACCGGCCTCTTCTGCCACGGCGACGTGCCCGGCATGGCGGATCTCTGCCTCGTCAGCCTGACGGTCGGCAACCGGCTCTTCGGCGGCAGCCTCGATTCTCGCCCGACCGTCGCCCGCATCTCCGAGCGCTGCCTCGCGATCGACGCCTTCGCGCGCGCCCACCCCCTGCGGCAGGCGGGCGCGCCGGCTCAGGCGTGAGCGTCTGACCGGGAACTCCCTCCGTAGCCGCGAACCTGCTCACCCTGACGATCTTTGCGTTGATGAGGGTTGTCATTCCGGGGCGGCGAAGCCGAGCCCGGAACCCATAAGCGCTCACGCTGTCGGTCGTAACATCCGCGGTATAAGGATGGGCAAGTCAGCGTTTATGGGTTCCGGGCTCTCGCTTCGCGAGCCCCGGAGTGACAGCCGGAATGTGTGTGCAAGGGCCGCCTGCTCGGGAGCGTGGGACCCCCCCTGTCGCTCAGGCCCGAGAGGCCGGGGCGACCGCGACCGGCGCGTTTGAGGCGGCCGACCGGCAGATCGCCTCGAGGGTCGCGACGTTGCCGACCTTCTGCTCGTCGGTGAACCGGTAGGGCGTCCCGCCTCCGATCGCGGCCGCGAAGGCCTCGAGATTCGCCCGCACCGTATCCGTCCACGCGAAGTCCTGCGTCTCGCGCCGGCCGTCCCGATGCTGCACGGTCAGCGTCGTCGGCCCGGGCGTGTCGGGATGCGTGTGGTTGCGGACCTCCGCCCAGCCCTCGGAGCCGAAGACCCGGAGCGCGATGTAGAGCGGCGTCACCAGGATCGCGTTCAGGTAGCCGGTCGCCCCGGAGGCGAAGCGCAGGTGGACCGAGACGACGTCGCCGTTGTCCCGGTAGGCGACCCGGCTCGTCGTCGCGGCGAAGACCTCCGCGACCGGCCCGAACAGGTCGATGTAGAGATCCGTGAGGTGGACGCCCATCGCGGTCATCCCGGCGGCCGGCGCGTCCGTCGACGACGTCCGCCAATCGCCGGCCGGCATCCGGGCGAGCTTGTCGTGCGAGAAGTTCGCCTCGACATGCATGATGGTGCCGAGCGTGCCGTCGCCGATCAGGCGGCGCAGCGCCTCGATCGCGGGCTCGTAGCGGCGCTCGTGCCCGATCCCGAGAACGACGCCGGCCGCCCGGCACGCGGCCACGGACCGCAGCGCGTCGGACCGCGTCAGCGCGAGCGGCTTCTCGCAGAAGACGTGCTTGCCGGAGGCCGCGACCCGCAGCACCTGCTCCGTGTGCAGGGTGTGGGGCGTGCACAGGATCACGGCGTCGATCGCGGGATCGCTCAGACAGGAGTCGAAATCCGTCGTGAAGGCGACCCCGTGCTCGGCCGCGAAGCCGGCCTGGGCCGGCCCGGTCTCGATCGCGGTC
>CAXTKM010000370.1:0-2667 GCA_964244795.1 uncultured Enterovirga sp. | reverse complement strand
GGCGCGCTTCGGGCCCGAGGGCGGCCCGACGCCCTCCCGACAGTCGCCAGCGCTCAAGCCTGGCCCCGCCGGGTCCAGACCTTGTCGTCGCGCATCATCGACATGAGGATGCCTTCGCGGAGCCCGCGGTCGGCGATCCGCAGATACTGCGCCGGAAACGCGCGCCGGATCGCCTCCAGGATCGCGCATCCCGCGAGCACGAGATCGGCCCGGTCGCGCCCGATGCAGGGGCTGTCGGCCCGCTCCTGGAGGCTCGTCGAGATGAGCCGGTCGGTGACCGCCTCGATGTCGTCGCCCCGCATCCACATCCCGTCGACGCGACGCCGGTCGTAGCGGTCGAGCCCGAGATGGATGCCGCCGATCGTCGTCACCGTCCCGGAGGTGCCGAGCAGGTGGAAGTTCGGCGCGGCCGCGGCCGACCCGGCCTTCAGGGCGAAGGGCAGGAGACGTCCCGAGACCTCCTCGACCATGTCCTCGAACACGGAATGCGTGACCCGGATGCCGCCGTACCGCTCGGCCAGCGTCACGACGCCCACGGGCAGCGAGTCCCAGGCCCGGATGCGCTCGCTCGGGCAGATCGTCGCGCCGCCGGTCTGCCCGTCGAGCCAGGCGACCTCGGTCGAGCCACCCCCGATATCGAAGATGATGACCGAACCCGCCTTGGGATGGGCGAGCGAGGCGCAGCCCATCACGGCGAGCGTCGCCTCGGTCTGGCGGTCGACGACCTCGATCGCGAGGCCGACCTCGTCCTGGACCCGGGCGATGAAGGCCGTGCCGTTCGTCGCGTGCCGGCACGCCTCCGTCGCGATCAGGCGGGAGCGCACCACGTTCTTCGATTCGATCTTCGCCTTGCAGATCTTCAACGCCACGACCGTGCGCTCGATCGCCTCGTCGCCCAGCACGTCGCCGTGCCCGAGCCCCTCGCCGAGCCGCACGATCCGCGAGAACGCGTCGATCACCCGGAACTCGTGATAGGAGGGCTCGGCGATCAGGAGCCTGCAGTTGTTGGTGCCGAGGTCGAGCGCCGCGTAGGCACGGCCCATGCGCTTCGGGTAGGGCCTCGACCGGACCGGTACCGATTGCGGCTTGTGGATGGAGGCGACGACGCCTCCGCTCGGGCTCGCATTGCCCGGGGTTCCACGCTCGGAGACCGCGTGGGCGAGAGACTCGGCCCGGTCCAACAACGCCGTCTGTTTCCCGGACGCCTCGAGCGAAAAGCCCGGCGCCACCTGTTCGCGCGAGCCTATCAAGCGGAACGTCCGCATGCCAAGCAATTCCTCTGCCGCTAACGATCAGTCCCGCCAGGAAGGACCCCGGGGGGTCACGGACCGTCGCTCTACGGCTCGTCCCGGTGGCCCGGGCGGTCGATCCCGACGGCTCCGCGATTCCGGGAGGGCGCCGACGGGAAAGGCTCGATCCTCGGGACAAGGCCGAGGACGAGGGGACGAGCCATCCCGACCGGCCGCCCGGAGCTCCGCTTCCCCGCCCGCGTCCGCGGGTCTAAGAGGGACACGAAGGGCGGAGCGTCAGGCCTGCCGGGAGAAACCCGATGACGATCGTGGCGCACAAGGATTTCTCGTCCGCGGGCTTGCGCCGGTCGCCTTATTTCGACGCCGAGCACGAGATGCTCCGGGAGCAGATCCGGCGTTTCGTCGAGGAGGAGGTGAAGCCGAACGGGCTCGCCTGGGAGGAACAGGGCTTCGTGCCGCGCGAGGTGCTGGCCCGGATGGGCGAGCTCGGCTTCCTCGGCATCCGCTACGACTCCGAATACGGCGGCTCGGAGCTTGACACGATGGCGACCGTGATCCTGGCCGAGGAGCTCGGGCGCTCGACCTTCTCGGGCTTCGCGATCACGGTCCTGGTCCATACCGACATGGCCTCCGTCCACATCGCGCATGCGGGCTCCCCGGAGCAGAAGCGTCGGCACATGGCGGACATCGTGGCCGGCCGGAAGATCTGCGCCGTCGCGGTAACGGAGCCCGGCGCCGGCTCGGACGTGAAGGCGATTCGCACCCGCGCGCGGCGCGATGGCGACGACTACGTCATCAACGGTTCGAAGATCTACATCACGAACGGGGTCCTGGGCGACCTGTACTGCGTCGCCGTGAAGACGGGCCAGGAGGACGAGCGCGCCTCGCGCTCCGTGTCGATGTTCCTGGTCGAGAAGGGCACTCCCGGGCTTCGGGTCGGGCGGGCGCTGGACAAGCATGGCTGGCGCTCGTCGGACACGGCGGAGCTGTTCTTCGAGGATTGCCGGGTCCCGGCCGAGAACCTGCTCGGGCCCGAGGGCCAGGGCTTCTACGCGATCATGCGGAACTTCCAGAACGAGCGCATCGTGATCGGGGCGATGGCCATGGGCGAGGCCCAGGCCGCGATCGACGTCACGCTGGATTGGCTCACCAGCCGTCGAGCCTTCGGGGCGCCGCTCTGGGAGAAGGGCGCGATCCGCAACACGCTCGCGATGCTGCAATCGAAGGTCGAGGCCGGCCGCCAGCTCGTCTACCACGCGGCCTGGCTCGACGCGCAAGGCGGGGACGCGACCCGCGAGGTGTCGATGGTGAAGGCGCTCTGCGGCGAGCTCGTGAACGAGGTCATGTATAGCTGCCTCCAGTTCCACGGCGGGCTCGGCTTCATGCGCGAATCGACGATCGAGCGGATGACCCGGGA
>CAXTKM010000369.1:0-2677 GCA_964244795.1 uncultured Enterovirga sp. | reverse complement strand
CCCGGGCCGGCACCTTCGCACCGCGCGACCTTCCGGTCCCGCCCGCGGCGTCCCATCCTGGCGTGTCGACGATGCTGCTGCGGCAGGACGCGCCGGTGCCCTACGACGATCTCGCGGCTTGGCTCGACGACCTCGCGGGCCTCCTGGGAGAGCGCCTCCTGCGCCTGAAGGGCCTCGTCAGGGTCGAGGGGAGCCCGGATCCCTGGCTCGTCCAGAGCGTGGGTACGCTGTTCTCTGTCCCGCGTCCCTTTCGGGGAGGCGAGCCGGAGGCGGAGGGCTTCCTCGTCGTGATCGCGCACGATCTCGAGGCCGGCGCCGTCGAGGCGCTCGTTCGCCGCATGCCGTTCCGGCTGTCGAGGCCCGGTCGCCCGGCCCGGGCCGAGGCGCTCTGACCGGACGAGATCGGGGATCGGGCCGGGGTGGTTAGCGCCGCCTTAACTGGCGGTTTCTAGGATCGGGCCTCACGCCTCATCCGCGCCGGTCGGTCCCATGCACACGCTTCGCCGCCATGAAACCCCGTTCGAGCGCCTGTCGGAGTCCCTGCTCGCCTTCGGGCGGCGCAGGCTCGTCGAGGGGCTCGGGCTCATGCTCCTCGCCGCGGCCATTGCGGCCGTGGTCGCGCTCGCGACCTGGTCGGTGAAGGACCCGAGCCTCAATCACGCGACCTCGGCACCGATCCGCAACCTCCTCGGCACGCCGGGCGCTGTCGCGTCCGACCTCCTGATCCAGATGTTCGGCCTCGGGGCCGGGGCGCTCGTCTTCGTGCCGGCGGTCTGGGGCATACGGCTCATGCGCCAGGGCCGGCTCAATCGGGCCGCGGTCCGGGCCGCGTTCTGGGCCTTGGGCAGTTGGGCCGCGGCCGCGGCCGCGAGCGCGCTCCCGACGACCGAGAAGTGGCCGCTGCCGACCGGGCTCGGCGGCGTGTCCGGCGACGCGCTGCTGGGCGCCGTCCGGACCATCGGCGGCCTGTCCGGCCCGACCGGCGTCGCGCTCGCGGGGCTCGGCTTCGCGGCGCTCGCGCTCGCGGCGCTCGCCTGCGCCTGCGGGGGCGGCAAGGTGGCCGACCCGGATGCCGAGGCGGACAGCATGACGGCGCGGCCGCGAGGGCGAGCCGAGGAGCGCGACGAGCGTCCCCGCGACGACGAGCCGAGCTGGGCCATCATCTGGATCGGCGGGCTCGCGCACGGGCTGATGAGCGCGAAGGCCGCGCTCGGGCGCCGTTTCGCGCGGCAGACACCCCGCGTCGCGGCCCGCCCGGACATGATGCGGCCGGAACTCGGCTGGCCCGAGAGGGCTGGGCCGGACGTGTTCTCGCGTCAGGACCTCTCGTTTCCGGACTCCCGGCTGGAGCCGGCCCGGCCGGAACCGCTTCAGCCGGCCCGGCCGGTCGCGGCGCCGCGACGCGAGCCGGTCTTCGCGCCGGAAGAGGACCTGCTCCCCGCTCCGGCCCGGGACCGTGTCCCCATGCGGGAGCCGGACGACGCGGACGACGCGATCCCGGCGCCCTCGGCCCGGGCTGCGACGTCCGGCCGTGTCGTGATGCCGGAGCGGACGGAGGCCGCACCTCCGGAAGCGGCTCCTCCGGAGATCGACCTCGACGAGGACGAGCCCGATCTCGCGCCGTATCCGGACCCCCTCCCGGTCGGGCGCCGCACGACCCCGGTGGCAGCGCCGGCCTCGCGAGCCCGCATCGCGGCGGTCGCGCCGCCGCCCCGTCCCGTGCGCCCGTCGAACGGTCGGCTCGGTGAGCCCGGCCCCTACGAGATGCCGCCGCTGCCGCTGCTCTCGGAGCCGAAGAAGCAGGTCGCGACCGTGTCGAAGGACGCGCTCGAGCAGAACGCGACGCTGCTCGAATCGACGCTCGAGGATTTCGGCGTCCGGGGCGAGATCATCAACGTCCGGCCGGGGCCGGTCGTGACGCTCTACGAGCTCGAGCCCGCGCCCGGCACGAAGTCGTCGCGCGTGATCGGGCTCGCGGACGACATCGCGCGCTCGATGTCCGCGGTCTCGGCCCGCGTCGCCGTGGTGCCGGGCCGAAACGCGATCGGGATCGAGCTGCCGAACGCGAAGCGCGAGACGGTCTACCTCCGCGAGCTCCTGGCGAGCCAGGATTTCGTCGACACGAAGCAGAAGCTCGCGCTCTGCCTCGGCAAGAACATCGGCGGGGAGCCGATCATCGCGGACCTCGCCCGCATGCCGCATCTTCTCGTCGCGGGCACGACCGGGTCCGGCAAGTCGGTCGCGATCAACACGATGATCCTGTCGCTTCTCTACATGCACAAGCCGGAGCATTGCCGGCTGATCATGGTCGACCCGAAGATGCTGGAGCTCTCCGTCTACGACGGCATCCCGCACCTCCTGTCGCCCGTCGTGACCGACCCGAAGAAGGCCGTGATCGCCCTGAAATGGGCCGTCCGCGAGATGGAGGAGCGCTACAAGAAGATGTCGAAGCTCGGCGTCCGGAACCTCGAAGGGTTCAACGCCCGGGTCGACGAGGCGAGGGACCGCCACGAGGTCATCACCCGGACCGTCCAGACCGGCTTCGACAAGGAGACCGGCGAGGCGATCTACGAGGACGAGATCATGGATCTCGAACGGCTGCCCTACATCGTGGTGATCGTGGACGAGATGGCCGACCTGATGATGGTCGCCGGCAAGGACATCGAGGGCGCGATCC
>CAXTKM010000368.1:0-2729 GCA_964244795.1 uncultured Enterovirga sp. | reverse complement strand
CCGGGCAGAGCCCGGTCCGCAAGGGGGAGGGCATTCCCCCGCCCTAGCGCCGGTCCTTGAAGAAGACCCGGAGCAGCGCGGCCGCGTCGCTCTCGCGGAGGCCGCCATAGACCTCCGGAGCGTGGTGGCAGGTCGGCTGGCCGTAGAGGCGTGGCCCGTGCTCGACGGCGCCGCCTTTCGGGTCGGAGGCCGCGAAAAAGAGGCGGCGGACCCGGGCGAGCGAGATCGCGGCCGCGCACATCGCGCAGGGCTCGAGCGTGACATGGAGGTCGCAGCCCGCGAGCCGGTCGTCGTCGAGAAGGCGGGACGCGGCCCGGATCGCGACGATCTCGGCATGGGCGGTCGGATCGCGGTCGCGCCGCGTCCGGTTTCCCGCGGACGCGAGCAGAAAGCCGTTCCGGGTCACGACCGCGCCGACCGGCACCTCGCCGGCTTCCGCCGCGGCCCCGGCTTCGGCCAGCGCCAGCGCCATCGGGTCCGGCACGGCGGCTCCGCCAAGGCTCATGCGTGCGCTCCCATACCTCGCCCTTTCCGGCCCGTTCTGCTATGGGCGTCGGATGTCAGACACAAGCGACGACGACGGGACCCGAGCCCGCGAAGAGATGCGCGAAGACGTGCGCGAAAAGGTGCGTCCTGTCGCTGCCGGCGGCTCCGGCGGCCTGAGACCGCTGCGGAGGCCCGGCGCTGCCGCGGCCGGCGGACCGCCCGGGCGTCCGTCCAGACGCGACGGCGAGCGTCCGGCCCGGCCGGCCGCCGCCGCACGCCCGACGGAGGCCGGCGCGCCTGCCGTCGACGCGGCACCGCCCGCGGAGGACCGGATCGCGAAGGTGATCGCGCGGGCGGGCCTCGCCTCCCGGCGCGACGCCGAGGTGATGATCGAGGCCGGCCGGGTGACGCTGAACGGCACGCGCGTGACGTCGCCGGCGCTGAACGTCGGGCCGGAGGACCGGATCACGGTCGACGGCGAGCTCCTGCCCTCGCGAGAGCGGACGCGGCTCTGGCTGTTCCACAAGCCGCGCGGCCTCGTGACCACGTTCCGGGACCCGCAGGGGCGCCCCACCGTGTTCGACGCGCTGCCCGAGGAGATGCCCCGCGTGGTCGCGATCGGGCGTCTCGACATCAACACCGAGGGGCTGCTCCTTCTCACGAACGACGGCGGGCTCGCGAAGGTCATCGCGCAGCCCGAGACCGGCTGGACGCGGCGCTACCGGGCGCGCGCCCGGGGCGAGGTGACGCAAGCCGCGCTGGATCGGCTCCGGCACGGCATCACGATCGACGATGTCGAGTACGGGGCGGTGGATGCCGTGCTGGACCGGGTCCAGGGCGACAATTCCTGGCTCACGATCTCGCTCCGCGAGGGCAAGAACCGCGAGGTGAAGCGGATCCTGGAGCATGTCGGGCTGCAGGTGAACCGGCTGATCCGTCTCTCCTTCGGGCCGTTCCAGCTCGGCGATCTCGAGGCGGGGCTCGTCGACGAGATCAGGACGAAGATCCTGAAGGAGCAGCTCGGCGCAGTCCTGGCCGCAGAAGCCGAGGTCGATTTCGAGAGCCCGGTCCGGACACCCGTCGCGCCCTTCGGGTCCGAGACGCGGGCCGCCGCGCCCGGCCGCCCGACCCGCGTGCCGGAGCCGGCCGGCCGGGAGCGCCGACCCGAACGGTTCGGTGCCGAGTCCCCGCGCGAGCGTCGCCCGGAGCGCGAGCGCGCACCCGGTCGAGGCTTCGGGCGCAAAGACGAGCGCGCAGGGCCGCGCTTCGGCGGCGACCCCGACGGCGGCGCGCGCGCGCCCTGGGCGGCGCGGCAGGAACGGCCCTCTCCCGGCCGGCCCGCCCGGCCGGCGGGTCCGGCCGATCGCCCGCGCGACGCCGTCTGGCGCAGCGACGCCGATGCGATGGCGGCCCGTCCGCCGAAGCGGCACGAGGCGCGCGAAGACCCCCGGGCCGAGCGGACAGCCTCCGCGTCCCGGCCGCGCGAGCGCGTGAAGGCGATCGAGAAGAGCAAGAGCGGCCGCGTGCTGGTCGAGCGGATCGTGCGCGCCCCGACGGATGAGGGCGAGCCGCATCGGCGCGAGCGCCCGGCCCGCGGCGCCTGGCCCGAGGCCGGCCCGGCGTCGCCCTCCGGCCGCGAGGCGCGGGGCCGCGACGACCGCGGCGGCAAGCCGCGCACGTTCGGCGGGGCGAAACCCGCATTCGGCGGCGGAAAGTCAGCGTTCGGGAAGGGACGCGATCGCTCGCAGGAGGACGGCGACCGGCAGGGCGCTCGGCCCCCGTTCAAGGGGCGCCCGGGCGGCCCGTTCGGTGCCGGCCGCGGACCCGGCGAGGGCCGCGGGCCCGGCGCGGGCCGTGGGCCCGGCGAGGGCCGTGGGCCCGGCGAGGGCCGTGGGCCCGGCGAGGGCCGCGGATACGGCGAAGGTCGTGGACCCGGTGGCTCGGGCCGTTCCTTCGGCGGACCGCCAGGAGCGGCCCGCGGATCCGGCGGCCCGGGGCGCCCGCCCGGCGGCCCGGCCCGCTCCTTCGGGAGCGGCGGCCGCGGTGAGGGACGACCGGGTGGCAGCTTCGGGAAACCCGCCGGCGGCTTCGGCAAGCCAAGCGGCGGGTTCGGCAAGCCCGGCGGCGGGTTTGGGAAGCCTGGCGGCGGCGGTCGGAAGCCGGGCGGGCGGCCGCCGGGGCGCGAGTCCTAGGTCCTGTGGACTCTCGGGATTCTCATGCGGGGTTGGTTGTGATTCAAGGCT
>CAXTKM010000367.1:0-2746 GCA_964244795.1 uncultured Enterovirga sp. | reverse complement strand
GGCGCCCGGACGGCGCTGTTCAACTGGCTCTACGCCCGTCGCTTCGGCGGCCGCATGCTGCTCAGGATCGAGGATACGGACCGGGAGCGCTCGACCGAGCCCGCGATCGCGGCGATCCTCGACGGGCTCGTCTGGCTCGGGCTCGACTGGGACGGCGACGTCGTCCACCAGTTCGCCCGGGCCGAGCGCCACCGTGAGGTCGTGGACGGCCTCCTCGCGTCGGGACACGCCTACCGGTGCTACGCGAGCCAGGCCGAGCTCGCCGAGATGCGCGACGCCGCGCGGCGCGAGGGGAAGCCGACGCGCTACGACGGGCGCTGGCGCGACCGCGACCCGGCCGAGGCCCCGGCCGGCGTGAAGCCCGCGATCCGGCTCAGGGCGCCCCAGGACGGCGAGACCGCGGTCGAGGACGCGGTCCAGGGCCGCGTCGTGTGGCAGAACAAGGAGCTCGACGACCTCGTGCTGCTGCGCTCCGACGGCACGCCGACCTACATGCTGGCGGTCGTGGTCGACGATCACGACATGGCCGTGACCCAGGTGATCCGGGGCGACGATCACCTGACCAACGCCGCCCGTCAGGCGCAGATCTACGACGCGCTCGGCTGGCCCGTGCCCAGGATGGCGCATGTGCCCCTGATCCACGGCCCGGACGGGGCGAAGCTCTCGAAGCGTCACGGCGCGCTCGGCATCGATGCCTACCGCGAGATGGGCTACCTGCCGGCGGCGCTCCGCAACTATCTCGTCCGGCTCGGCTGGAGCCACGGCGACCAGGAGATCTTCTCGGAGGCCGAGATGATCGCGGCCTTCGATCTCGGGCAGATCGGCCGTTCGCCGGCGCGGTTCGACTTCGCGAAGCTCGAGAGCCTGAACGGCCACTACATGCGCGCGGCGGCCGACACCGATCTTCTGGCGCAGCTCGAGGCTCTCCTGCCCGTGCTGGGCCCGTCCCGGGGCCTCGGCCCGCGCCTCTCGCCGGAGCAGCGCGCGCGCTTCGAGGCCTCCATGCCCGGCCTGAAGGAGCGCGCGAAGACCTTGGTGGAGCTCCTCGACAGCGCATACTACCTCTACGCCCCGACCCCGCTCGCGCTCGACGCGAAGGCGGCCGCGATCCTCGACGCGCCCGGGCGGGCTCGCCTGGCGGCCGTTCGGCCGGCGCTGGCGGCGCTTCCGGACTGGACGCCCGCCGCGCTCGAGGCGGCCGTCCGGCAGAGCGCGGAAGCCCAGGGCGCGAAGCTCGGCCAGGTGGCGCAGCCGCTCCGGGCCGCGGTCACGGGGCGCGGCATGTCGCCGGGATTGTTCGAGGTGATGGCGGTCCTCGGCGCGGCGACATGCCTCGCCAGGATCGATGGACAGATCGCGAGCGGGAGGGACGAGGCGGCCGTTCTGCCTCCCGTCGCGGCATCGTCACCGAACGCTGCTTGAACGTGCATAGGCGATCCGATACCGAGCGATGAAGAGGGGCCGCTGACCCATCGCGCGACGGCCTCGCCGGCCGGCGCGCCTGTGGCCGGAACGATCCCGTCGAACACGAGAGGCAAGCCCCGATGAGCGGCAACAGCAGCGCTTTGACCCTGCACGACAAGACCGCCGAGTTCCCGGTGAAGTCCGGGACGATCGGTCCGGACGTGATCGACATCTCGAAGCTCTACGGGCAGACCGGGGCCTTCACCTACGATCCGGGCTTCACCTCGACGGCGAGCTGCGAGTCGAAGATCACGTATATCGACGGCGACGCCGGCGTCCTGCTGTACCGCGGCTATCCGATCGAGCAGTTGGCCGAGCACGGCGACTTCCTCGAGACCTGTTACCTGCTCCTCTACGGAGAGCTGCCGACGGGCCCGCAGAAGGACGATTTCGTCCATCGCGTCACGCACCACACGATGGTGCACGACCAGATGAACCGCTTCTTCTCCGGGTTCCGGCGCGACGCGCACCCGATGGCGATCATGGTCGCCTCGGTCGGCGCGCTCTCGGCCTTCTATCACGACTCGACGGACATCGCGGACGAGAACCAGCGGATGGTCGCGCAGATCCGCATGATCGCGAAGATGCCGACGCTGGCCGCCTGCGCCTACAAGTACTCGATCGGCCAGCCCTTCATCTACCCGATGAACTCGCTCGACTACACGTCGAACTTCCTCCGCATGTGCTTTGCGGTCCCGTGCGAAGAGTACAAGGTGAACCCGGTTCTGGCGCGAGCGCTGGATCGCATCTTCATCCTGCACGCCGACCACGAGCAGAACGCCTCGACCTCGACCGTTCGGCTCGCGGGCTCGTCCGGGGCGAACCCCTTCGCCTGCATCGCGGCCGGGATCGCCTGCCTCTGGGGCCCGGCCCATGGCGGCGCGAACGAGGCGGCGCTCAAGATGCTGGGCGAGATCGGCCGGCCCGAGAACGTCGCGAAATACGTCGCCAAGGCCAAGGACAAGAACGACCCGTTCCGCCTGATGGGCTTCGGCCACCGGGTCTACAAGAACTACGACCCGCGCGCGACGGTGATGAAGGAATCGGCCGACGAGATCCTCGACCTGGTCGGCGCCGAGAACGACCCCCTGTTCCAGGTCGCCAAGGAACTGGAGCGCGTCGCCCTGTCGGACGAGTATTTCATCGAGCGCAAGCTGTTCCCGAACGTCGACTTCTATTCGGGCATCACCCTGTCGGCGATGGGCTTCCCGACCTCGATGTTCACCGTCCTGTTCGCGCTCGCCCGCACCGTCGGCTGGATCGCCCAGTGGGAAGAAATGCT
>CAXTKM010000366.1:0-2760 GCA_964244795.1 uncultured Enterovirga sp. | reverse complement strand
CGGCTCGACATCGCCGCCGGCACCGCCGTCCGGTTCGAGCCGGGCGCGACGCGCGAGGTGTCGCTCGTGCCGTATGGGGGTAAGCGCGAAGTGTATGGATTTCGGCAGGACGTGATGGGGAGTTTGTGAGTCATAAGCTCCGGGAGCCGGAGGGCGCCGCGCCGAGACGTGCTACCGTGGGCGCGTCGAAAGAGTAGCCGTCCGGGTCCGTCGGGCCGGAGGAACGAATGGCGACGAACTACTACACGAACACGTCCGAAGACAGCATCGACGGTAACGAGCTGCAACTCTACACCCTCATCATGCAGTATCGGGCGAGCCTGGGGCTGCCATCGATACCGCTCTCCTCCGGCCTGACGATCACGGCCGGGCGCCACGTCCTCGATCAGATCTACAACACCGGCTCCTACAACGCGCACGCGTGGAGCGATGCCGCCTACGACAGCGCGAACGCTGCCACCTATCCGAACATGTGGAAGGCACCACAGCGGGTCTCGAGCGGCTACATGGGCGATGGCTACGAGATCGCGGCCGGCTACCTGGGCTCGGGCGCGCTCACGGCCACGATGGCACCGCAGACGGCGCTCGACCTCTGGAAGAACTCGCCCGGTCACAACGCGGTCCTGACGAACCAGGGTCCCTGGGCGGGCGCCTGGAACGCGATCGGGATCGCCATTCACAAGGGCGTTGCGGACGTCTGGTTCGGCAATGCGAGCGACCCGACGGGCGCCCCGGTGGTCGATACGGCGGTGGCGGACACCGGCTCCAGCGCAAGCGGCCCGCCCGTCGCGATCCCGGCGACGGTGCCGTCGGGCACGCCCGTGGACGTGTTCCGGTTCTTCGACATCCACGATGGCGGACACTTCTTCACCACGAGCCCGGTCGAGAGGGCCGCGGTCCTCGCGACCCGTCCGGACCTGCGCTCCGAAGGGGTCGGGTTCGAGGCGTTCGCCGACGCCAAGATCGCCGGGACAACCGCCGTTTTCCGGTTCTTCGACACGCATGACGGCGGGCATTTCTTCACGGCAAGCCCTGTCGAGCGCGACGTCGTCCTCGCGACCCGTCCGGACCTCAGGTTCGAGGGGATCGGCTACTACGAGTTCGCCGCTCCGCAGGGCGCGAAGTCGGACGCCGTGTATCGCTTCTTCGATACCCATGACGGCGGCCACTTCTTCACGTCCAACACGGCGGAGCGGGACGCCGTGCTGGCGACCCGGCCGGACCTCGCCTTCGAGGGAATCGCCTTCTACGCTCCTCACGACGGGGCGACGTTCGTGGTCTGACGCCCGGGCAGCGCCTGACAGGTGCAGAATAGTCCACCGCGTTGACGGCCGAGCACAGGCTCCTTACATCGGCACGCCAACGTAAGGAGCCTGCCGTGGAGAGGTTCGAGGCGACCATGACGACGAAAGGGCAGGTGACGCTGCCGGCGCGGCTTAGATCGGCGCTCGGCCTCAAGCCGGGCGACAAGCTCGTCTTTCATCGCGATAGCGACGGACACGTTCAGATCGAGGCAAAGACGTCGACGCTCGCCGACCTGATGGGTATCGTTCGGACCGGGCCGGACGGCGTGACGGGCGACAAGATCGCGAAGTGGATCGAGGAGAGCCGAGGAGCCCGCTGGCGATCGAGCCTGAAGTGATCGGTCTCGACACAAACGTCCTCTTGCGTGCGCTCGTTCGAGAAGACGTCTGGCCCGACGACAATCCGGGTCAGATTCAGGCAGCCCGCAACCTGATCAGCGACAGGCGGCAGACGTTTTTCGTCAACCACATCGTCCTGGCCGAAGCCGTGTGGGTCCTCGCAAACCCCCTCCATCAGCCGAAGGCCGTAGTGGTCGATGTTCTGGAGGGTTTGCTTGCCGCAGCCAACGTCGTGATCGATCGGCGCGACGTCGTCTTAGCGGCCGTCACGGCCTTCCGGCAAGGAAAGCCGGGCTTCACGGACCACCTCATCGGGCACGTGAATCGCATGGCCGGCTGCGAGACAACGGTCTCGTTCGACAAGGATACTCGACACAGCCCGACGTTCCGACGCCTCGCGGCGCGAAGCGCATGATCACGGAGCCCCGATGACCACCAACGCCCGCCCGCCCGCCTCGCTCCCCCGCGCCGCCTACGCCGACATGTTCGGCCCGACGACCGGCGACCGGATCCGGCTCGCCGACACCTCGCTCGTGATCGAGGTCGAGCGCGATCACACGACCTATGGCGAGGAGGTGAAGTTCGGCGGCGGCAAGGTGATCCGCGACGGGATGGGGCAGTCCCAGGCGACGCGCGCCTCCGGGACCGCCGACACGGTTATCACCAACGCCCTGATCGTCGACCACTGGGGGATCGTGAAGGCCGACGTGGGCTTGCGCGACGGGCGCATCCTGGCCATCGGCAAGGCCGGCAATCCGGACGTGCAGTCCGGCGTCGACATCGTGATCGGGCCGGGCACGGAGGTCATCGCGGCCGAGGGCAAGATCGTCACGGCCGGCGGCTTCGACACCCACATTCACTTCATCTGCCCGCAGCAGATCGAGGACGCGCTGATGTCCGGCGTGACCTCGATGCTGGGCGGCGGGACCGGGCCGGCGCACGGCACCTTCGCGACCACCTGCACGCCCGGCCCCTGGCACCTCGCCCGGATGATCGAGGCGTCCGACGCATTCCCGATGAACATCGGCTTCACCGGCAAGGGCAACGCCTCGCAGCCGGCGGCGCTCGAGGAGATGGTCCGGGCCGGCGCCTGCGCGCTGAAGCTGCACGAGGATTG
>CAXTKM010000365.1:0-2782 GCA_964244795.1 uncultured Enterovirga sp. | reverse complement strand
GTGAATCACACCAAGGCCGTGCTTGCGAGACACTTCTTCAGCAGCCTGCTAGAGCCTCTGGGGCGCGACCGGCCCATAGCCCGCGTCCGCCGGGATGGAGACCAGGAGCCCGTCCGCTGTCCGGGTCACGGTGGGTTCGATCGCGACCAGAGGCCGGGCGGCCGCGCCGGCCAGCGCCTCCGCGACGGAGGTGCTCTCCGCGAGGCGCCCGAGGGTCAGCCGCGTCGGGAACACGATCGTGCGCTCCCCGGCCTCCCTGAGCCGCAGCGCCTTGGCGGGCGCGATCCACTCGGCGTCGATGGTCTCGCACCCGTCGCAGGCCGCGATCTGATCCGGCGGCGCGGTCATCAGGTAGAAGCGGGTGTCGAACCGCTTCGCCATCGCGGCCGGCGTGATCCAATGCGCGAACGGCATCATCGCGCCGAGGTCGAGCCGGAGCCCGAGCCCGGCGACGAAGTCCCGGAAACCGACCTCGCCCCGGGCGACCGCGTCCCGTCCCGCCGCCGCGCGCGGCCCGATCGGGTGCGCGGGATCGGACGGGTGGCGGGCGATCAGGATCCCGGATTCCTCGAAGGCCTCGCGCACGGCGCAGATCCGAAAGGCCCGCTCCGTCGGAGCGAGCGCGTCCCAGCCGATCGCGTCGGGACCCCAGGCCTCCTCCCCGTCGGCCGCCTCGACCTTCCCGCCCGGGAACACGAGCGCGCCCGACGCGAACTCGATCTCGTGGTGACGGCGCACCATCAGGACCTCGAACCCGGGCGCATCGCGCACCAGCATCACGGTCGCCGAGGGTTTCGCCGGCGCGGGCGTCGTCGGTTCCGTCACGCATCCTCTCCGAAAGCTTCACGCGGCTGTAGAGGGAAACACATGCGGTGTGGAGCGCCCTGCGTCCGTCGAGGCTCGCCAGCGCTCCGCGCCGGACGTGGTCGTATGACCCCGCCTGTCATTCCGGGGCGGCGAAGCCGAGCCCGGAACCCATAAGCGCCGACATCCTCGCCGTCGCGATAACGGTGTCGGAGCCGGCCAAGTCGGCCTTCATGGGTTCCGGGCTCTCGCTTCGCGAGCCCCGGAATGACGGCTGGGGCATCAGACGACACGAGCCTGACCTCCTCAATACGCCGCCTCGGACAACCCGCCCGGCCCGATCCGTCGCGGCGCGAGGCCGTCGGCCGCGAGCGCGGCCAGGACGGCCGCGGTGTGGGCGGCGTTGCGGGTCTCGATCGTGACGTCGACCGTCACGCACTTCGCCGGGATGTCGAGGTAGAGCCGCCCGTGGCCGACCTCGAGGATGTTCGCCCCGAGGGCGCCGAGGCGGCTCGCGACGGTGCCCAGCAGCCCGGGCCGGTCGCTCGTCGAGATCCGGAAGGAGGCGATGCGGTCGTCGCGCTCGAGCTCGCGCACCATCACGGCGGCGAGCAGGCGTGCATCGATGTTGCCGCCGCAGAGCACGAGCCCGACGCGGCGTCCGCGGAAGAGCTCCGGATGGGTCAGGACGGCCGCGAGCCCGGCCGCGCCCGCGCCCTCCGCCAGGGTCCGGGACAACGCCGCGAAACAGGCGACCGCGCGCTCGATCGCGGGCTCGTCGACGCAGAGGACCCGGTCGACGAGGTCGCGCACGATCGGCAGCGTCAGCGCGCCGACGGTCTTGACCGCGATCCCCTCGGCGAGGGTCGGGCCGCCGATCGGCGCCTCCTCATGCCCGAGGGCGTTCCGGAACGAGGGGTAGAGCGCGGCCTCGACCCCGACGATCCGGATGCCGGGCCTCAGCGCCTTCGCGGCGACCGCGATCCCGGCCGCGAGCCCGCCGCCGCCGATCGGAACGACGATGTCGTCGAGGTCGGGAGCGTCCTCCAGCATCTCCAGCGCGACCGTGCCCTGGCCGGCCATGACGCGCGGATCGTCGTAGGGGTGGACCAGGATCGCGCCGCGCTCCCGGACGATGCCGGCCGCGTGCAGCGCCGATTCGACCAGAGTCTCGCCGATCAGCAGCACCTCCGCGCCGTGCGCCCGGGTGTTCTCGGCCTTCACGAGAGGTGTCCCGACCGGCATCACGATCGTGGCCGGGATGCCGAGCCGGCGGGCGTGATAGGCGACCGCCTGGGCGTGGTTCCCGGCCGACATCGCGACGACCCCGAGGCGGCGCTCGCCCGCGGTCAGGGCCGAGAGCCGGTTCAGCGCGCCGCGCTCCTTGAACGAGCCCGTGGCCTGCATGTTCTCGTGCTTCACGAGGATCGTCGCGCCGGTGAGGTCGGACAGGGCGGGCGCCGGCACCGTGGGCGTCCTCAGCACCCGCCCGCGGATCACGGCGGCGGCCGCCGCGACGTCCTCGAGCGTGATCGCGTGCGGCATGGGCGGAGTGTTTCGCGTTTCCGAATCCGGCACGACCGCGGTCCCAGGCACGTCCGTCATGGCCGGGCTTGTTCCGGCCACTTCGGTGCCGGGTCCGCATCGCTTGCCGAGAGGTCGCGGCTCAACGGCCGAGGTGGCCGGGACAAGCCCGGCCATGACGTTCGGGAATCAGCGCCTCACCCCGCCTTCAGCCGCTTCGCCACCGCGGGTGCGAAATACGTTAAAACCCCGTCCGCGCCGGCCCGCTTGAACGAGACGAGGCTTTCCAGCATCGCCCGCTCCCCGTCGATCCAGCCGTTCTGGGCCGCGGCCTGGATCATCGCGTACTCGCCGGACACCTGGTAGGCGAAGGTCGGGACCGCGAAGGTGTCCTTCACGCGCCGGATCACGTCGAGATAGGGCAGGCCCGGCTTCACCATCACCATGTCGGCGC
>CAXTKM010000364.1:0-2815 GCA_964244795.1 uncultured Enterovirga sp. | reverse complement strand
CCGCTGCCGAAGGTGATCTGGATGCAGCTCTCCGTCCGCAACGACGCGGCCGCCGCGCGCGCGGAAGCGTTGGGCGTGACCGTGATCATGAACCGCTGCCCGAAGATCGAGTATGGACGGCTGTCGGGAGAGATCGGCTGGCAGGGGATCAACTCCCGCATCCTGTCTTCGAAACGGCCGGTCGTGGCGGGGAAAGGTTTCCAGAAGCTGTCGCTCGACCGGAAGCTGTAGCGTGTCATGCCGGGGCGGCGAAGCCGAGCCCGGAATGACGGCGGAAGGCGTCCGACCGCCTTCACGGCCGCCAGCGCCACCCGTCGGGGCTCTGCTGGCGTGGCGGGTCGAACGGCGTCGAGCGGGTGGGCCGGACGGCCGGCACGGACCGAGCCGGCACGAAGCTCGACGCGGCGGCGTCGACGCGCGCCCCCCGGGCAGCGAGAGCGGCGATCTCGGCCCGGTACGCCGCCGGTAGGCCGGCCGCCTCCGCTGCCGCGAGCACGGTTTCGAGGTAGCCCGGCCGCGGCACGCCCGGCCCGGCATTCGATCCGAGGTAGACGAGCGCGTGCCGCATCCCGCCCTCACCCAGCACGGGCTGAAGCCGCTTCACATACAGGCCGCCGCCGACGCCTTCGTAGCGGTCGAGCGCCCGAATGTCGGATTGCGGCACGTCCCAGAGGAGACCGTGAACGGCCCGGCGGGGGTCGCGCACCGCGGTCGCGTAGCCCTCGCGCATGATCGCGAGGCGGTGGCGTTCGAGGCGGGCCGTGCCGACGAGGCGCGACGCCGGACAGCGCCCCGCCATCGCGTCGCGATCCATGTTCGAGCCGTAGGCGAAGCAGAGCGGCATACGGCCAGCGTCCCACGCTGCCCCGCGTTCGGCCAAACCGGAGCCGTCGCCGAGCAGCGTCGGGTTTCGACGATCAGTAGGGTCGGCAGCGTCCCGAGCGATTGCTGTAGCGGAAGCCGCGCGGGCATTCGTAGTGCAGCGTCTGGCCCCCGCCGATATCGATGTCCCGGCTGCGATAGCGCTGCGGGCGGCAATCTCCGAAGCGCCCCATCCGGTAGCCCGGACCGCAGCCGTCCCGAACGAGCTCAATCGCCGGGGAGAGTCCCGATGGCGCGACCGGCAGGGCCTGGCTCTGCGAACCGAACAGCGGGACGAGGCACACGGCCATCGCCAACCCGGCAAGCATTCTCATTGTTTTCCTCCCTCGAACGCGACGCAGTCTACGTCTCGCGAGGAACAAATCAACCGGTCCGGTCGTCTGAGTGGCTTCCTGCGCCGTGCCGGGAAGACCGCGGCAGCAACGCGATCCAGAGGAGTGCGCCCACTGACAGCGCGCTCACGACCATCGTCGGCCAGTCGCGGCCTTCGATGCAGAGGCTGCGGTGACGCTCCGAGCCGAACCCGTCTCCGATTCCGGGAAAGTAGAACAGGTTCAAGCAGTTCAGCGCGTGAGCCATCGCGAGGAAGAGCGCAGCCAGCGGCAGCAGCAACACCGGTATCGCCAGCCACCAACCATGGCCAGCGTCACGGAGCCGCGCGATCGAGACGCCGAACAATCCCAGCGCGAGCGCGACGACGACAACCGGTCCGCTTCTCGGAAGCTCGTGAGAGGCCAGCGCGACGCCCAACAAGACGCAGGCGAAGGTCGTCCCCAGCAAAGCCAGGAAGGCTGTCCGGCCGATCGTGAACCGCCGGTGCGCATGGGCCGACCGCCTCGTCAAGCGAA
This sequence comes from uncultured Enterovirga sp., assembly GCA_964244795.1. GTDB lineage: Bacteria > Pseudomonadota > Alphaproteobacteria > Rhizobiales > Beijerinckiaceae > Enterovirga. The sequence goes on along the minus strand of CAXTKM010000364.1, from coordinate 1,085 downwards.
CTCGAGGATCACCGCGTCGACCGCCAGGCTCTCGCCCTCGCGGGCCAGGACCTTCGCGATCGTGCCGTCGCGCTCGGCCCGGAGCACGTTCTCCATCTTCATGGCCTCGACGATCGCCAGCGCCTCGCCGACCTTGACCTCCTGGCCGGCCCTGACCGGGATCGACTTCACGAGGCCGGGCATCGGGCAGAGCAGCGCCTTGCCCGAGCCGCCCTCAACCTTGACCGGCATCAGGGCCGCGAGCTCGGCCTCGCGCCGCGTATAGACGCGGGCCTCCGCGGCCGTGCCCGCGTGTGAGAGCCGTACACCGTTCGGGATCGTCCGAACCTGCACGGCCACGACCTCGGACCCGACCGTGCCGGTCCAGACGGGCTCGCCCGGCCGCCATCCGGACGCGACCGCGAGCCGTTCTCCGGTCGCGAAGGCGATCACGACCTCGTCGTCGGAATCGACCAGCGTCACCGGATGGCCCTCCCTTCCGAGCATCACGACCCGCTCGCGCTCGAACCGGACCACGCCCGGCCGCATCTGGCCCGAGATCCCGCGCTTGCGCTCGTTCTGGAGATGGTCGATCGCGGCCGCGACGGCCGCGAGCGTCAGCGCGGCCGGACCCTCCGGCGCCCGCTCCGCGAAGCCGTCCGGAAACTCCTCGGCGATGAAGCCGGTCGAGAGCCGGCCCTCGCGCCAGCGCGGATGCGCCATCAGGGCTGACAGGAACGGGATGTTGTGCCGGATGCCGTCGATCGCGAAGGCGTCGAGCGCGCGCGACTGCGCGTCGATCGCGGCCGCCCGGGTCGGCGCATGCGTCACGAGCTTCGCGATCATCGGGTCGTAGAAGATCGGGATCTCGCCGCCCTCGCCCACCCCGGTGTCGTTCCGGACCCTCGCGGCCCCGACCTCGCCCTCCGCCGGGGGCCGGTAGGTCACGAGCCGGCCGATCGAAGGCAGGAAGCCACGGGTCGGGTCCTCGGCGTAGATGCGGCTCTCGACCGCCCATCCGTCGAGCCGGACGTCCGCCTGCGTGAGCGGCAGCGGCTCGCCGGCCGCGACCCGGATCATCAGCTCGACGAGATCGAGCCCGGTGA
>CAXTKM010000363.1:0-2834 GCA_964244795.1 uncultured Enterovirga sp. | reverse complement strand
CAGCGCCTCGCAGAGCAGGCGGCCGAACTCGCGGTAGAGGCAGATGTTGACGTCGGCGTTCGTCAGCTTCGGCACGTCGAGGAGGTGCGAGCCGAGCGGGAAGGTGAGGTTCACCTCGGCCCCGATCCCCTCGACGAGGCGCCGGATCTCGGCGAGGTCGGAGGGCGTGTTGAAGGTCCCGTAGATCGGCCCGACGATGTTGACGCGGGGCTTCTCGCCGTCCCGGCGGGGCTTCGCGGCCGGGATGCGCTTCGGGCCGTATTCCTTCAGCAGCCAGGACATCGCCCGGTCGGCGGCCTGCCACTGGTCCTCGTCGATGGTGCGGGGCAGGAAGCGCTTGATGCCGGTCCCCTCGGGCGTCACCCCGCCGCCGATCATCTCCGCGATGGAGCCCGTGACCACGACCGACGGGAGGTCGGGATCGAGCACCTTGTGGGCCCGCTTCATCGCGGCCTCGGTGCCGTGCTGGCCGAGCTCGGCCTCGGAGAGGCCGGTCACGACGATCGGCAGCTCGTGCGGCGGCAGCGCGTCCGTGTAGTGGAGCACCGAGGTGACCGGCAGGTTCTCGCAGCCGACCGGGCCATCGATGATGACCTGCAGGCCCTTCACGGCCGTGAAGACGTAGACGGCACCCCAGTATCCGCCCGCGCGGTCGTGATCGGCGACGAGCATCAGATCGCCGCTCCCATGTTGGCTTCCGAGGCCCGGCTCTTCGCGAGACGGGCCAGGGCCTTCCGGGTGTGCTCGCGGAACTCCGGCCGCATCTTCGGCGGCTCGGGATGGACGCCGGCCGTGTCGCCGATGCCCACGCCCTCGAAGAACGCCTTCATCTCGTCGAAGCGCGACTGCGAGCCGAGCGCCGCGTTGATCACCTGGGCGAGCGAGCCCGCACCGGCCGCCCCGAACAGTGGCCGGGCCGAGATCAGGTTCGTGAAGTAGAGCGCCGGCGTCCCGGCCGCCTTCGCCTTCTGGACGACCGGCGTCGTGCCGATCGCGAGGTCCGGCCGGTGCGCCTCGAAGGCCGCGAGGTCCTGCTCGAGCGAGGCCCTGTACTGGATCCTGACGCCGCGCTCCTCGAGCCAGACGCGGTCCGGCTCGGAGAAGCGGGTGCGCGGGCAGGCCGTGCCGACATAGGGCACCTCGGCGCCGCTCTCGACCAGGAGACGGGCGACCAGGAGCTCGGAGCCCTCGTAGCCCGAGAGCGTGATCCGGCCCCGGATCGGCGAGCGGGCGAGCGCCGCCTTGATCGGCGGCAGGACCTTCGCCTTCGCGGCCGCGATCGTCTCGGGGGCGACCCCGCAGGCGGCCCCGATCGCCTCGAGCCAGGCCGCCGTGCCGTCGTGCCCGACCGGGGCCGAGCCGACGATCGGCCGGCCGGCCGCCTCGAACTCCCGGAAGGACGCGGTGTAGAAGGGGTGGATCGCGGCGACCGCCGCGCAGTCCAGCGCCGAATAGAGCTCGCGCCATTCGCGCGTCGGCACGGCCGGTCCGGCCGCGAGCCCGAGCGGCTCGAGCAGCCCGCCGATCACCATCGGGTCGGCCGGGAACATCTCGCCGACCAGCGTCACGGTCGGACGCTCGGCCCGGGGCGCGCGCGGCGCCGCGACCGGGCCCTGCTCGGCCTCGGTCCGGGCGTAGTGCAGCATCGCGCCGGCCAGGACGTCCTTCGCCTCGGCATGGGTCGGGACCCCGAAGCCCGGCACGTCGATGCCGATGATCCGGACGCCGTTGATCTCCTTCGGCAGGAGGCGGAGCGGCACGCCTGACGCGGTCGGGACGCAGAGGTTCGTCACGATCACGGTGTCGTAGAGCGCGGGGTCCGCGAGTTGGAACACCGCTTCCCGGATGTCCTCGAACAGCTTGCCGGTGACGAGCGTCTCCGAGTTGAACGGCACGTAGCCGACGGTGCGTTTCGCCCCGTAGAAGTGCGACGTGAAGGTCAGCCCGTAGACGCAGCAGGCGGAGCCGGACAGCACGGTCGCGGTGCGGCGCATGCGAAGCCCGACCCGGAGCGACCCGAAGGCCGGGCACATCGATTGCGGCTGGTCGTGCGGCCCGAGCGGGTAGTCGGCCGCGTAGCGGTCGAGGATCTCGCTCTTCCCGGCCGCCGCGGCGGCGGCCCGCAGCTCGTCCCGGCCGGCGTGGCAGCCGGGGGTCTCGCTCTTCGATCCACCTCCCTCGTCATCCTGAGGAGCCCGCGAAGCGGGCGTCTCGAAGGACGCACCGATGTCAGCGCGTGCTTCGAGACGCGACCCTTCCGGGTCGCTCCTCAGCATGACGCCGGTGGGCGGATCGACGAGCACAGCCCCCATCACCTCAAACCGCCTCGTAGACGACTTCGAGCGATGGCTTCACGACGTGCGCGACGCCGCACATCTCCTCCATCGTGGCCGGCTGGAGCACGTAGTCGCGGCCTGTCGTGTGGCTGTCGAAGAGGTCGAGGAGGCCGTCCGGGGTGAGCGGCGTCGGCCGCACCGGCAGGGAATCGTGGACGTTGAGGGCGAGCTCCTCGAAGAGCGGCCCCCACTCGCCGCCCGGCATGCCGACGATCTGGTAGTTCGCGCTCTTGCGACGGATGTCCTCGTTCGCCGGGATGGCGGCGAGGACGGGAATCCCGACCTTCTCGGCGAAGGCCGCGGCCTCGCCGGTGCCGTCGTCCTTGTTGATGACGATCCCGGCGACGCCCACGTTTCCGCCGAGCTTGCGGAAGTATTCGACCGCCGAGCAGACGTTGTTCGCGACGTAGAGCGACTGCAGGTCGTTCGATCCGACCACGATCACCTTCTGGCACATGTCGCGGGCGATCGGCAGGCCGAAGCCGCCGCAGACGACGT
>CAXTKM010000362.1:0-2847 GCA_964244795.1 uncultured Enterovirga sp. | reverse complement strand
GCGCTGGCGGGCGCGCTCTTCGCGCTGATCCGGCCGGGCGACGAGGTGGTCCTGTTCGAGCCGATGTACGACGCGTACCTGCCGCTCGTGCGCCGGGCCGGCGCCGTCCCGCGCTTCGTGTCGCTCCAGCCGCCGCATTTCCGGCTGACCGAGGAGGCCCTCGTGGCCGCCTTCTCCGACCGGACGCGGGTCGTGCTGTTCAACAACCCGCTGAACCCCGCCGCGACCCTCTTTCCGGACGAGGACCTTGCCCTGCTGGCCCGGTTCTGCACGCGGTTCGACGCTGTCGCGCTCTGCGACGAGGTCTGGGAGCACGTCGTCTTCGACGGCCGGCCGTTCCGGCCGCTGATGTCCTTTCCGGGCATGCGCGAGCGGACGATCAAGGTCGGCTCGGCCGGCAAGATCTTCAACCTGACCGGTTGGAAGGTCGGCTTCGTGATGACCGCGCCGCCGCTCCTGAAGGTGCTCGCGAAGGCGCATCAGTTCCTGACCTTCACGACGCCGCCGAACCTGCAGGTCGCGGTCGCCTATGGCCTGGGGAAGGACGACCTCTACTTCGAGACGCTGCGGTCCGACCTCGCCCGCGCCCGCGACCGGTTCGCGGCGGGCCTGGAGGAGATCGGCTTCTCGGTGCTGCCGGCCGCCGGGACCTATTTCCTCAACATCGACATCGCGCCGCTCGGCGAGACCGACGACGTCGCCTTCTGCCGCCGGCTCGTCCTCGACCACGGCGTCGCGGCGATCCCGGTCAGCGCCTTCTATGCCGAGGGCAGCGTCCGGACGGTCGTGCGGTTCTGCTTCGCGAAGCACGACACGACGCTCGACGCCGCGCTCGATCGATTGTCGGGAGTGATGCGCCGGGCGGCGTGACGGCGAGGCGACCTGATCCTTCCCTGCAGGGGGGCGTGGCAGGCGCGAAGCGCCTGACGGAGGGGGATCACCCGAGTCTTCTCGGCGAGGGACAACCCCGACCTGCCCGTGTCCTGATCGAAACGGGAATGGCGCGACCGTGAGGTCGCGCCATTCTTTCGTGACGGCCGAACGCGTCGGCGGGATCAGACCTCAGAAGGTGATGCCGGTCTCCACCATGTAGCGGTCCTGCGAGGACTTGTTGCCGGTCCGGTCGAAGCCCGTGCCGAGCGTCCCGGCGAGCACGTCGCCCCGGGTGATGCCGGCGAGCTCGACCCGCGAGTACTCGCCGCGCAGGAAGAACCGGCCGACGGTGTAGGTCGGCGTGATCGTGAAGGAATAGGCCGAGCTGCCGGCCCCGTAGAGAAGGCTCGTCGTGCCGGAGCCGCGGCGCCCGGTCTGCTCCTCGTATTCGAGGCGGCCCGCGAGGGCGAAGTTGTCCGTGAAGGCGTAGCTCGCGAGCACGGCTGCGCCATAGGTCGAGGCCGTGTTCAGGATGCCGAGCTTCAGGTCCTTCTCGACGGTCGTGTACTGCAGGTATGGCGTGATCGTGATCGGGCCGTTCGAGTACGAGTAGTTCACGTTGAAGATCGCGCTGTTCTGCTGCAGCAGCGGGGTCGCGAACTGGTAGCGCAGGCTGCGGTTGCGAACGTCGGTGCGGTCCAGGTTCAGGCCGCCGTTCACCCCGATCGTGTTCGAGTCGTCGAGCTTGTAGGTCACGGCGCCCGTGAACCAGGTGATGTTGCCCGAGAAGAAGCCGTCGGTTCCGGCGACCGACACGGACAGCGGGCCGTCGGCGTAGTTCAGTTGAACGCCCTGGTTGATGATGTTTTCCTGGTTGAACAGGAGCCCCCGCTGGATGTTCAGGTTCTGGAACGTGAAGGGCGCCTCGGTGCCGATCAGGGTCGGCATGCGGCCGCCCTGGATCGACCAGTTGTCGTTGAACACGATCTTGCCGAAGGCGACCGGGAGCGGGCCGAACAGGAGGTCGGTCTGGTTCACGCCGCTGTAGTTCACGAAGCCGAGCGCCGGGATCGAATAGCCGCCGCCCTGCACGAAGAACTGGAACGGTCCGTCCGCCTTCTGGACGAAGCCCTGGATGTTCGTGAAGTCGACGCGCGACGACCGATCGTTCGGCAGCGGGTTCGGCGAGAAGGGGAACTGGTTCGTCTGGGTATACGCGTAGCCCGTGAGAGCGCCGCCGAAGTACAGGTCGCCGAAGCCCGCGATGGTGAGGCAGGCCGGGTCCGGGTTCTGCTTGATGATGCCGCCATAGGCCGGGAGCGAGATCGCGGTCTTGCAGGAAGGCTCGACGACCGGAGCCGGCGTGCGGCGGGCGATGAGGTCGGCGGCATCGGCGCCCGCGAAGGAACCGGCAAGGGCCGCGAGGCTGGCGCCCGCGAGGGCGAAAGAACGAATTGAACGCCGCATCATGATCCAGGAACCCCGAAGCTCGCCGTCGTTTTTCCGACGCGTCCCGGCCATGATGTGGGTGTCCGCCTGTTCGGACGATGTCAAACTAAGGGCAAATGCCTAGAGCTTAGGCATATAAAGGGATCGAGGACGAGTCTGGGGGCCGATGTGTCGGAAAGAGCACAATCCCGGCGTGTGGGTGGACCCGAACAGACGCTCAGTTCGCCTTGAAGGCGGTCGCGCTCGGGCCGATCGGCTGCGAGCCGGTCATCAGCCGGGAGGCTTCGGCGTGCCTGATCGGCGACTCGGCCGAGGCGCGCGGCTTCGGGCGAGCCGGCGTCGCGCCCGTGTCGCCCGTCGGCTTCGCGGCCGCGGTCTCGGCGCCCCGTCGCCGGGGCGGGGCCGGGGGCGACGCCGCCGATGGGCTCGACGACGCTGCCAGACCAGATGACGCCGTCCTGGCGGCCGACTCTGGCTCCGGGGCCGTCGAGCCGAGCACGTTCGACAGAAGGCGTCCGTAGAGAG
>CAXTKM010000361.1:0-2850 GCA_964244795.1 uncultured Enterovirga sp. | reverse complement strand
CTCACGACGCGGGGCCCGTGCGGCGGCGACAGGGGGCGACGAGCGCCGGCGTGAGACAGACACGACTGGTGAGACGGGGGGAACGGACGGTGTCGAACATGCCGGTCGGACTCGTCGGGCCGGTGCAGCCTCTTCGAATCATAGCTGACGGCCGGTTAACGGCCCAATCGAGGCTAGAACAGCGGCCCAAGATCGCGACGTCCGTCCACGATGCCGACGATCTCGACGCGCCGGACGAGGCCGTCATCCGTGTCGGGCACGGTGCGGTAGAGGATGATGTAGGGCTCGTCGACCAACATCCGAAAGCTTGATCTCAGGTCTGGTCTCCGCGGGCCCAATCTTGGGAAATCGACCAGCAACTGCGCTTTCGCGTATAGCCGATCCGTGAGCCGATCGGCTGCCGCCTCGTTGCGGACGGAAATGTAGGATGCGATCGTCTCGAGCTGATCCCGAGCCTCTGCGAGCCAGACCAGGTCAACGATCAACGCCGTGCGCCCGCCGCATCGCCCCGGCGCGGAGCCGGATCCGACGCTTCAGGTCGGCGACGTCGAGCGGCTGCGGGTCCCCACTCGCGATGCCCCGGTCCCAATGCTCGCGCAGGCGCTCGACGCCGATGCGGGCAACCATGCGGTCGGCTTCCCAGGCCTCGACCGCGGCCCCGACCGCTGCCTCGACGCTCGGGTACTCGCCGGCCGCGACGGCGTCGCGCAACTCCTCGCTCAGCGGCAGCGAGACCGTGATCCGCTCGATGTCGTCCATCCGTCGACCTCCGATGTGGAAGCCGCTTCTACCACGGCGGCGGCAGGCCCGCACCGCTGCGATCGGCTTCCGGGCCAGACCCGCGAAAGGCGTCACGCGCTGCGGAACTGCTTCGAGAGCTTCAGGTCCTGCCCCTGATAGTTCGACGTGCCGATCGCTCCGTAGAGGGCATCCGGCTCGGCGGCCATCCGCTCGTAGGCGAGGCGGCAGACCATCTGGCCGTCCTCGAGGTTGAAGGGCACCTCGTGGCTCCGGACCTCCATCACGGCCCGGCTGCCGGGGTGCCCCTCGGCCGAGTAGCCGAAGCCGGGATCGAAGAATCCGGCGTAGTGGACCCGGAACTCGCCCATTAGCGGGTCGATCGGCACCATCTCGGCCGCGAGCGAAGGCGGGATGTGCAGCCGCTCCTTCGAGACCAGGATGTAGAACTCGTTCGGATCGAGGATGAGCCGGCGATCGGCGCGCGCCGGGATCCGCTCCCAGTAGTCCGCGGGGTCGTAGGCCGCGATCCTGTCGAGATCGATGACGTCCGCATGCCGTTGCGCCCGGTAGCCGATCGTCGCGCCCGGTCCGGTTCCCGCAAGCTCGATCCGCATGACGAGCCCGTTCCGGAGCGACAGCGCGCCGTCGACGAGCGGCGACTGTGCGTGAAGCTCCCGGAGCCGGGCGTCGGAGAGCCGGAAATCCGACAGCTCTTCCTGCTGGGAGTTCCGACGCCGAAAGCGGATCTGGTTCAGGCGCGTGCCCGTCCGGACCTTGATCGAGAACGTCCGGGGCGAGACCTCGGCGTAGAGCCGGCCGCCATACCCGCTCTGCGCGGAGTCGAAGACCTCGCTCCGGTCCGTGATCAGGCGCGTGAAGACGTCGAGCCGGCCGGTCGAGCTCTTCGGGTTCGCGGCGGCCGAGATGCTGTCCGGCAGGTCGAGGTGCTCCAGGAGCTCGACCACGTAGACGCAGCCGCGCTCGAAGATCGTGCCCTCGTCCCGGTCGAGATCGATCTCCTCCGCGCCGAGGGTCTTCAGCTTGTCCTCGACGGTCGCGCCGCTGCCGGGCAGGAAGCTCGCCCTGACCCGATAGGCCCGCCGGCCGAGCCGAAGGTCGAGGCTCGCGGGCTGGTACTGGCTCTCCCGGATCGGCTCCGTCGCGCGCAGGAAGTTGCGCCGCACGAGGTCGCGGATGTCCTGCCGGGGCATGAGGCCGGCCGGCCCGGTGAGGACGGAGCGCGGGCGCGCACCGCCGAGGTCTGGCGTGTCGTTCATCGCGCGCGACGCTAGTGGAGAGGGCGCGCATTCTCCAGCCGCGCCCTCCGGATCACGCCGAAAAATGCGGCTGGCCGGTTCCCGCCGGGCTTGGCCCGTCTTAGAAAAGACGATCGAAGCGATACCGAGGAGACGCCGCATGATCCACGAGCTGAGAATCTATCGCTGCCTGCCGGGCCGTCTTCCGGCGCTCCTCAAGCGCTTCGAGACGATCACGCTCTCGATCTGGGAGCGGCACGGCATCCGGCAGGCCGGCTTCTGGACGACGCTGGTCGGGCCCTCGAACCAGGAGCTGACCTATCTGGTCGCATGGGAGTCGCTCGCCGAGCGCGAGCAGAAGTGGAACGCCTTCCAGGCAGACCCGGAATGGATCGCGAAGCGCGCCGAGACGGAGCGCGACGGCGCGATCGTCGAGAACATCGTGAGCTCGTTCCTCGTGCCCACGGCATTTTCGTCCGTGAAGTAGGACGCCACTGCCGCTCGTCGCGGTGCAAGCCGGGTTCCAGCACAGACCTGAGCCCCGGCTTGCGCCGGGGTGAGCGGAGTGGGGAAGGACGGAGCGCTAGCGCGGCGCCAGGATCATGATCATCTGGCGGCCTTCCAGCATGGGCTCGCTCTCGACCTTGGCGATCTCCTGCGTCTCGACCTTGACGCGCTCCAGGAGCCGGAGGCCGAGATCCTGGTGCGCCATCTCGCGACCGCGGAAACGAAGCGTGACCTTGACCTTGTCACCCTCCTCGAAGAAGCGCTGGACGGCCTTCATCTTCACGTCGTAATCGTGCTTGTCGATGCCGGGCCGGAGCTTGATCTCCTTGACCTCGACCGTCTTCTG
>CAXTKM010000360.1:0-2859 GCA_964244795.1 uncultured Enterovirga sp. | reverse complement strand
CGCAGGCGATGTCGTAGGCGCGCCCGTCGAGCGAGGTCGACTTCGTGAGGCCGGTCACGGCGTGCTTGGTCGACGTGTAGGCGATGGAGCGCGGCCGCGGCGCGTGAGCCGAGATGGATCCGTTGTTGATGATACGGCCGCCCCGGGGCGTCTGGTCCCGCATGATCCGGAACGCGTGCTGCGTGCAGAGGAACATGCCGACGAGATTGGTGTCGACCACCGTCCGGAAGGTCTCGAGCGGGAGGTCCTCGATCGGGACCGCGGGGGCGCCCATCCCGGCATTGTTGAACAGGACGTCCAGCCGGGTGAAGCGCTCGTGCGTCCTCGCGAAGAGGGCGGCCACGCTCTCCGGGTCCGTGACGTCGGTCGGCACGACGAGCGTCCGGCCCGCCTCCGCCTGGCCGGCGACCTCCTCCAGCGGCTCCGGCCGGCGGCCCGAGAGGACGACCGAGAACCCGTCCCGCACGAGCGCGAGCGCGGCTGCCTTGCCGACGCCCGTTCCGGCACCCGTGACGATCGCGATTCTGTTCATGTCGGCCATGGCGTGTTCTCCCTCCCGGCTCCTTAACCCCAGGCGCGGCGGCGCACCAAGGCCGTTCGGCCGAAGTTCTCGCCATCTCGGCCATCGCGTGGTTTAAGCGCGCCTCCCCGCCTCCCGGAGAGGAGCGGGCGCAAAGGTCGAGGACGATGTCGCACGAGATGTGGGAGCCCGCGAGCTGGCGGCGGAAGCCGGTGCAGCAGATGCCGGCCTATGCCGATCCCGCTGCCCTGGACGCGGTCGAGCGCCAGCTCGCCGGATTTCCGCCGCTCGTTTTCGCGGGCGAGGCCCGGAAGCTGAAGGCGGCGCTGGCGAAGGTCGCGGCGGGCGACAGCTTCCTGCTCCAGGGCGGCGATTGCGCCGAGAGCTTCGCCGAGCACTCCGCCGACGCGATCCGGGACTTCTTCCGGGTGTTCCTGCAGATGGCCGTGGTGCTCACCTTCGCGGGCGCCTCGCCCGTGGTGAAGGTCGGCCGGATCGCCGGGCAGTTCGCGAAGCCGCGCTCGTCGGACTTGGAGCGCGTCGGCGACGCCGAATGGCCGAGCTATCGCGGCGACATCGTGAACGACATCGCCTTCAACGAATCCTCGCGCCGGCCGGACCCGCGCCGGCAGCTCGAGGCCTACCGGCAATCCGCCGCCACCCTGAACCTGCTGCGCGCTTTCGCGACCGGCGGCTACGCGAACCTCGACAACGTCCACCGCTGGATGCTGGGCTACGTTCGCGACCCGGCGCAATCCTCGCGCTACGCAGAGCTCGCCGACCGGATCACCGAGACGCTGTCCTTCATGCGGGCGATCGGGATGAACCCCGAGCAGCATCAGGAGATGCGGACCACGGATCTCTACACCAGCCACGAGGCGCTGCTCCTCGGCTACGAGGAGGCCTTCACCCGCGTCGATTCGACGAGCGGCGACTGGTACGCGACCTCCGGGCACATGCTGTGGATCGGCGACAGGACGCGCGACCCGGCGCATGCCCATGTCGAGTACGCGCGCGGCATCAAGAACCCGATCGGCCTGAAATGCGGGCCCTCCCTCACGCCGGACGGCTTGTTGCGCCTGGCCGACGTGCTCGATCCGGACCGCGAGCCGGGCCGCCTCACGCTGATCTGCCGCTTTGGGGCGGACCGCGTGTTCGAGCACCTGCCTGGGCTGATCCGCGCGATGAAGCGGGAGGGGCGGCTCCCGGTCTGGTCCTGCGACCCGATGCACGGCAACACGGTGAAGGCCGGGAGCTACAAGACCCGTCCGTTCGACCTGATCGTGCAGGAGATCCGCAGCTTCTTCGCCGTCCATCAGGCGGAAGGAACCCACGCCGGCGGGCTCCACCTCGAGATGACCGGCAAGGACGTGACCGAATGCACGGGAGGGGCGCGGGCCTTGACCGCGTCCGACCTCCAGGACCGCTATCACACCTATTGCGACCCGCGGCTGAACGCCGACCAGGCTCTCGAGATCGCCTTCATGACCTCCGAGCTCATCAAGCGCGAGCGCCTCTCGCGCGATGTCGTGCTACCCGCCGCGGCCGAGTAGTCGACAAAGAAAAAGGGTGGCTCTCGCCACCCGTATTCGTCCTCGCGTCCGGTCTCGTCAGGTCTAGCGGAAAACGAAGAAGTAGAGGAGGAGAACGATCGGCAGCGGTACCCCGACCATCCAGAGAAGAGCAGATCTACCCATCGTCGTCACCTTTCGTTTTCGGCCACTAACGCATTGGCCCCGCTCGCGGTTCCCGGCCGCCGCGCCGAAACGTCGCGGGACCGGTTGGGTGGCACGGTCGGGCCGGAGCGCTCCGCGTTGATCCTCGAAGCTGTCCTCTACGCGACCGCCCGGACCTCGCCCGAGCTCCGCCGGCTCGGGCTCGTCGGAGACGCAGTCGGGCTCTGGTCGAGAGCCACGCGGCGGCGGCGCGCCTGGGCGTCGCACGAGCGACGCTGCCGGAGGTTCGTGACCGACGCGGTGGCCGGCCTCGCCTCGCGCCGCACCGTGCTGGTCCTCGGCTCGGGCCTGATCCGCGACGTGCCGCTCGACGTGCTCGTCGCGTCCTTCGAGCGCGTCGTCCTCCTCGACGCGGTCCACCTTCTCCCGGCGCGGTGGCGGGCCCGCTCCGGACGCTGCGAGCTCGTCGTGGCCGACCTCACGACGCCGGGCGCGCTGGACCGGTATCACTCCGACCCGACGATCGATCTGGTCGTCTCGGCGAACGTGCTCTCGCAACTGCCGATGGCGCAGCGGCGGCAGGCCGGGCCCGGGCAGCCGGCGGGCTTCGCGGACGAGATCGTCGCCCGGCACCTCGCCGACCTCGGCGCGTTCCGGGCTTCG
>CAXTKM010000359.1:0-2879 GCA_964244795.1 uncultured Enterovirga sp. | reverse complement strand
ATTCCTGCTGGATGGTCTTGCCCTGGATGAACTGCACGTCGTCGATGATCAGGAGATCGATCCCGCGCAGGCGTTCCTTGAAGGCGTGAGAGGTCTGGGCCTTCAGGGACGCCACGAAACCGTACATGAAGCGGTCGGCCGTGAGATAGATCACCCGCCGTCCGCCGAGCCGCGCGGCGTTGCCGGCCGCGTGCAGGAGATGCGTCTTGCCGAGCCCGACGCCGGCCTGGATGTAGAGCGGATTGTAGAGCGCGACGCCCGCGTTGTTTCCGGCGATGCGCTCGGCCGCGGCTTGCGCGAGAGCGTTCGAGCGGCCGACCACGAAGCTCTCGAAGGAGAGGCGTCCGTCCAGCGGCGCTCCCGCGATCTCCTGGGCGGAGCGATCGTCCCGGGGTGGGGCGGAGAGCGTCAGCGGGGCGCGAACCCCCGATGTCACGCCTGGGTCCTCGACGGGCGTCCCGGCAGGGATCGGGCGAGCGGCCGGGGCCGGGACACCGCGACGGCTGCCGCTTGCGGCCGGATCCCGGAAGGCGCTCCGGACCACGACCGCGACGCCCGACAGCGCGGCGAGCTCACTCCGGAGGGTGGCCACGACGCGATCGAGGTAATGCGCCTCGATCCAGCTCTTCAGGAAGCGTGTCGGCACGCTGAGCGTCGCGGCACCGGCCGTGAGATCGTCGAGCTCGAGGCGGGCGAGCCAGCTCGTGAAGACGTCCTCCCCGAGCTCGGCCCGCAGGCGCCGCTTCACCCGTGTCCAGGCCTCAGCACTTCCGTCCTCGTCCACCACGCCTTCGAGCCTCCGGTAAGCCGCGTCGTGCCTCGCCTCGCCATTCGTGCCGACCAACATCGAACCTGCCCTAATGTACGCGGGTGTACAATCACGCGTTCGGACCGCCATCCGGGCCGCGCAATACACGAACAACATTGTTCAAGAAAACAGACGCGAGCCCGACACGCTCGCGTAGCTGAGGCTCGTTAAGAGGTCGTTGGTTCTTCGCGGAGGGACAAGATATCCCTCACCGCGAAATCCTTCATCGCGTTCAAGCAAACGAAAGACATCGCTCAAACCCCGCCCCGGCGAGCTCAGCCGACTTTTTTGATCTGGATTGCCTCGCGGTCGCCAACCGGAGACGAGCCGAACCTATACAGCGGCCTGGGGGGGCGCAATGCCGATTCGGGGCGGGTCGTCATCCGCCGGTCATGATCGGCGCCGGTTCCACGCGACGTGAAATCGATAAGATGCTGTGGAGTCTCGGATTCAGTTCGGCCACCCGCGGCCGGTGCGACGCGTAAAAAAATTGTCGCGCGTCGGGGCGATTCGACGAAGCGCCGCCCACCCGGGACCTGCCTTCGCGCTTTACCAGTCAACGCACTGCATCGATTGAGTTTTTTATGGGCGGTGGCCGGCCCGAAACGGGTTGTTTCACGCCCAGGAGAGCACCCATCCCGTCAACCTGAACAAACCACGAACCGCGTGTCGATCGCGCCACGAGGAGGCGTCACGCACGACGGTCCCGGAATCAAAAGCCCGGCAGAAGCCGGGCTTTGCAGTCTCGACGACGCGTGCTTGTCAGGCCCGGAGGGCACTCACCCGAGCGGCGAGCCGCGAGACCTTACGGGACGCCGTGTTGCGGTGGAGGATGCCGTTCTGGGCGGCCCGCATCATCTCCGGCTCGGCGGATCGGAGCGCGGCCAGCGCGGCGTCGTGCTGGCCGCCGGTGATCGCTTCCTCGACCTTCCGGACGAACGAGCGCATCCGGGACCGGCGCGATCGGTTGACCTCGGTCCGGCGGACGATCTTGCGGGCCATTTTCTTGGCCGACGTGGTGTTGGCCACGGGTTATCCTCGTCCTGGGCGACGACCGGCGGCGCAGGGCCGGGGGTCCGTCTGAGTTTCTCGGAAAGATGCCTGGCGGCGCTGACGCACCGGCTCACGCTTCGCGGCTTATAGACGTGCGGGTCTCGGAAGGTCAACGCTCGATCGCGACCCGAAGGCGTGCGTCCGCCGTCGAGGCCGCCGGCCGGCGCTCACCCCGTGCTTCGCACGCGGTCGAAGAACTGCGCCATTCCTTGCTCGAGGTCGTTCGCGCCTCCGGACAGGCGCTCGGTCCAGCCGACGATGTCCTCGGCGGCCGTGAGGTTGCGCCCGCTCGCGGCCTCGACGGCCCGAACGTCATCCGACGCGTCCACGGTCGTGGCCGCCATCCTGCGGACGCCCTCGGAGATCGAGCGCGTCACCGCGCCCTGCTCCTCGACGGAGGCCGCGATCGCGGTCGCGGCGGCCGCCATCCTGGAGACCATTCCCGCGACGCTCCCGATCTGCTCGACCGATCGCCGGGTCGCCTCCTGGATGGCCCCGATCTGGCGCGAGATCTCGTCCGTGGCCCGCCCGGTCTGCCCGGCCAGCGCCTTCACCTCGGCCGCGACCACCGCGAAGCCGCGCCCCGCCTCCCCGGCGCGCGCCGCCTCGATCGTGGCGTTCAGGGCGAGAAGGTTCGTCTGGGCCGCGACCGTCGAGATCAGCTCGACCACCGATCCGATCTGATGGGCGGCCGCCGCGAGCTCGTCCAGGCGGGCCATCGACATGCGGGCGTCCTCCTGCGCGGATTGCGCGAGCCTCAGGCTGTCCTCGCTCTGCTGGCCGATGTCGGCGATGGACAGCGCGAGCTGCTCGGTCGCGGCGGCCGTCTCCTCGATGTTGTGCGCGATCTCGCCCGAGACATGCGCGGTCGACCGCATGCGGCTCGACGTGTCGGTCGCGGCGAGCCGCATGTCGGCCGATGAGACGCGCAGCGCTTCCGCGGCCTTCTTCACGGCTCCGACGACGCCCCCGATGGCGGGCTCGAGGAGACCGCTGAGGGCGAGGGCCTGGTCGCGGA
>CAXTKM010000358.1:0-2883 GCA_964244795.1 uncultured Enterovirga sp. | reverse complement strand
GCCGGCCCGATGGGCTCGATCGTGCTCGGCCTCGTGGCGGGCGCGGTCTGCTACGGGTTCTGCTCGGGGGTGAAGAACGCCTTCGGGTACGACGACTCGCTCGACGTGTTCGGCATCCACTGCATGGGCGGCATCATCGGGGCGCTGGCGACCGGCATCCTGGTGGCGCCCTCCCTCGGCGGCGTCGGCGTGCCCGACTACACGGCGAACCCCGGCTCGCTCACGGTCAGCACGAGCTACACGATGGCGGGCCAGCTCTGGATCCAGTTCAAGGCGGTCGGCGTGACGCTGCTCTGGTCCGGCATCGGGTCGGCGATCCTCTACAAGATCGTCGACGTGATCGTGGGCCTGCGGGTCACGCAGGAAGAGGAGCGCGAAGGCCTCGACCTCACCGACCACGGCGAGCGCGCCTACAACTACTGAGTTCGACGGAGCGAACGATCCGAGAGCCCCGGCGCGAGCCGGGGCTCTTCGGTTTCACGCCTTGTCGGGACGCGAGGGGTGCTCGGTGACGGCCTCGGCCGTCGCCCGGTCGGCGCCGGTCTTCGACCTTCGTTGGGGCCGAACGCGCGCGACTCGGGCGTCGGCCCCTGTTACACGGACAAGGGATACAGCGGGGAACACCCGCGGCCGGGGCACTGTCCGGCGACGGCTCCTGCCACGGAGGACGATCTTGAGCGCGACCGTCGGCCGCGACGATACCTTCCCGAAGCTGCTCCGCCGCAACGCCAGGGTCCGGCCCGACCGGCCGGCGTTCCGGCACAAGGATTTCGGCATCTGGCAGAGCTGGTCGTGGCGCGAGGTCCACGAGACCGTCCGGGCCTACGCGCAGGGGCTGTCGGGGATCGGGATCGGGCCGGGCACGAAGGTCGCGATCATCGGCGGGAACCGGCCGCGCCTCTACTGGACGATGGCGGCCGCGCAGTGGCTGCGGGCGATCCCGATCCCGGTCTATGCGGATTCCGTCGCCGACGAGATGGCCTACGTCCTCGATCACGCGGAGGTCACGCACGCGGTGGTGCAGGACCAGGAGCAGGTCGACAAGCTGCTCTCGGTCCAAGATCGGCTGCCGCAGTTGAAGGAGATCCTCTACGACGAGCCCCGGGGCCTGCGCGACTACGACTCGGGGCGGCTCCGCTCGATCGAGAGCGTGATCGCGGCCGGGCGCGAAAAGCTCGCCCGCGACCCCGAGGCGGGACGGCAGCTCGACACGGCTCTCGAGGCAGGCCGAGGCGAGGACCTGTCGATCATCCTGTATACGTCCGGCACGACGGGCCGCCCGAAGGGCGTGATGCTGAGCTACGACAACGTCCGCCGGGCAGGCGAGATCGGCTCGGCCTTCGACAAGCTGGTGGAGACCGACGACATCATCGCCTACCTGCCCGTCGCCTGGGTCGGCGACCACATCTTCTCCTACGCGCAGGCGATCATCGTCGGGCTTTGCGTGAACTGCCCGGAGAGCCAGGACACGGTGGTGGCGGACCGGCGCGAGGTCGGGACGACCTACGCCTTCGCGCCGCCGCGCGTCTTCGAGAACATGCTGACGCTGACGACCGTCCGGATGGAGGATGCGGCGCCCCTGAAGCGGCGCGTGTTCAAGTACTTCCTGGCCCACGCGGACCGGGTCGGCGAGCGCATCCTGAACCGGGAGCCGGTCGGGCTCTGGGACCGGGCCGTCTACGGGCTCGGCGACGTCCTGGTCTACGGGCCGCTCCGCAACCAGTTCGGCCTGTCCCGGATCAAGGTCGGCTACACGGCCGGCGAGGCGATCGGGCCCGAGATCTTCCGCTTCTACCGGGCGATCGGGGTCAACCTGAAGCAGCTCTACGGGCAGACGGAGGCCGCGGTCTACGTCACGATGCAGCCCGACGGCGAGATCCGGGCCGACACGGTCGGGCGGCCGGCGCCGGAATGCGAGATCCGGATCGACGACAACGGCGAGGTCCTCTACCGCTCGCCCGGCACGTTCCTGGGCTACTACAAGGACGAGCAGAAGACCGCCGAGACGAAGACGGCTGACGGGTTCGTGCGATCGGGCGACGCCGGCTTCTTCGACCAGGACGGTCACCTCAAGATCATCGACCGGGCGAAGGACGTGGGCAAGCTCCTGGACGGCGCGCTGTTCCCGCCGAAATACGTCGAGAACAAGCTGAAGTTCTATTCCAACATCAAGGAGGCGGTGGCCTTCGGGGACGGGCGCGACTTCGTCAGTTGCTTCATCAACATCGACCTCGTGGCCGTGGGCTCCTGGGCCGAGCGCAACGCCGTCACCTACGCGTCCTACCAGGAGCTCGCGGCCCATCCCCGCGTCTACGCGATGGTGGCCGAGCACGTCGACGCCGTGAACCGCTCGCTCGCGGCCGAGCCCCGCATGGGCGGCGCCCAGATCGCCCGGTTCCTGATCCTCCACAAGGAGCTCGACGCCGACGACGGCGAGCTCACCCGCACCCAGAAGGTCCGCCGCGGCTTCATCGCCGAGCGCTACGGCCCGCTGATCACGGCCCTCTACGACGGCTCGAAGACCGCCGACATCCGGACCGAGGTGACCTTCGAGGACGGCCGGAAGGGCGTGATCGCGGCGACGCTGAACGTGCAGGACGTGGCCGTGCGGCCGGTCGTGGGCGAGGCGGCGGCTCTCGCGAGGGCGGCGTGATGGATCGTGACCTCTGCGTACCAGACTCTCTCCCCTCCCCCTTGCGGGGAGGGGAGGGTGCGAGCCTAGGCACGGCGTGCTCATGAGAGCCCCCGACGGTCCCCTCATCGTCAAGGGCGACGTCATCCTCGCGGTCGAGAATGTCTCGCTCGGGTTCGGGGGCGTGAAGGCGCTGTCGGACGTGTCGTTCGACATCCAGAAGGGCGAGATCCGGGCGATCATCGGGCCGA
>CAXTKM010000357.1:0-2905 GCA_964244795.1 uncultured Enterovirga sp. | reverse complement strand
CCGGATCGCGACGAGCCGCGTCGCGAGCGTCCGGCCGATGCCGCGCTTCGCCTCGACCAGCGCGCGCCGGACGGCATCGGGATCGACGTCGCTGCCGACCTCCTGGGCGATCTCGGATTCGCCGGGCAGCGTCAGCATGACGGCCGCGAATGCGGGGTCTGCGTTCGCCTCGGCCGCGAGGAGCTCGTCGAGCGCCACCGCGAGCCGGCGCAAGCCGGCCTCGCCGGCCGGCGGGGGCGCGCCGGTTGCCGTGCGGACGAGCCATCTCAGCGCGACCGTCTGGGCCGCCTGCCAGCGGTTGAACGGGTCGCGATCGTGGGTCAGCAGGACGAGGAGGTCGGCGTCGTCGAGGTCGAGACGGACCCGGACCGGGGCCGAGAAGCCGCGGAACAGGGAGGGGACCGGGCGGGCCTGGACATCCTCGAACAGCAGGCGATCGGTCTCCGTCTCGAGGACGAACACGCCGTCCTCGCGGACGCGCGCGGTCCGGGCCGGCAAGGCCTCGCCCGTCGCGGCGACGAGGCCGAGCGAGACCGGGATCACGAGCGGCGCCTTGCCAGGCTGGCCCGGGGTCGGCGGCGTCCGCTGGGCGAAGTCGATGCCGTAGGTCCGGGCGGCCGCGTCGTAATCGGTCCTGACCGTCACGGCCGGCGTTCCGGCCTGGTCGTACCAGCGCGCGAAAGCCCGGAGGTCCTGCCCCGACGACGACGCGAAGGCGGCCAGGAAATCCTCGACCGTCGCGGCGGTCCCGTCGCAGGTGTCGAAGTAGCACTCCATGCCGGCCGCGAAGGCCGGCGCGCCGAGGAGCGTCTTCAGCATCCGGACGATCTCGGCGCCCTTCTCGTAGACGGTCGCCGTGTAGAAGTTGTTGATCTCCCGATACTGGTTCGGTCGGACCGAGTGGGCGAGCGGGCCGGCATCCTCCGCGAATTGGCGGGCGCGCAGCGTCCTCACCTCGCCTATGCGATGCACCGCCCGGGAGCGCTCGTCCGACGAGAACTCCTGGTCGCGGAAGACGGTCAGGCCCTCCTTCAGGCAGAGCTGGAACCAGTCCCGGCAGGTGATCCGGTTACCCGTCCAGTTGTGGAAGTATTCGTGCGCGATCACGGCCTCGATGTTCGCGTAGTCGGAATCCGTCGCCGTGTCCGGGCTCGCCAGCACGTACTTGTCGTTGAAGATGTTCAGGCCCTTGTTCTCCATCGCGCCCATGTTGAAGTCGGGCACGGCGACGACGTTGAAGACGTCGAGATCGTAGTCGCGGCCGAAGACGCGCTCGTCCCAGCGCATCGAGCGCTCGAGCGCGTCGAGCGCATAGGTCGCCCGGTCCTCCTTCCCGGGCTCGACATGAACCGCGATCTCGACCTCTCGGCCGCCCGCGGTCCGGTAGGGCTTCGAGACGGTCCCGAGCCGGCCGCCGACGAGCGCGAAGAGGTAGCCAGGCTTCGGGAAGGGATCGTGCCACACGGCGAAGTGCCGGCCGCCCTCGATCTCGCCCGAATCGACCCGGTTGCCGTTGCCGAGGAGGAGCGGCGCCTCGGCCCGGTCGGCCTCGATCCGGGTCGTGTAGACGGACAGGACGTCCGGCCGATCGAGCGCGTAGGTGATGCGGCGGAACCCGTCCGCCTCGCATTGCGTGCAATACACGTCGCCGGAGCGGTAGAGGCCCATCAGCTTCGTGTTCGCGGCGGGGTTCACCTCCGTCCGGATCGTCAGCCGGAACGGGCGGTCCGGAGGCGCGAAGACGGTGAGGCTCTGCGGCGACGCGTCGAAGCGCTCCGGCGCGAGGGGCGCGCCGTCGAGCTCGAGCTCGGACAGCACGAGCTCGTCGCCGTCGAGCACGAGCGGCGCTCCTGCCCGCCCGGCCGGGTTCGGCCGCATCCCGAGGACGGCCTCGATCCGGGTCGCGTCAGGATGGAGGCGGATGTCGAGCGCGATCGTGTCGACGAGGTAGTCGCTCGGTCGGTAATCCTCGAGGCGGGTGATGGTCTGCGTATCGGTTCGCATCGGGTCTCGCGCCGGCTGGTTCGCACGACTCTAGGGCTCGGGCACGGGTGGGGCTACCCGGAGCGGCCATTCGGGCTTATCTCGCAGCCACAGTCGTCGGCCCGACGGGCCTCATGCCGCGAGGAGCCTCCCTTGGAATACCTGCACACGATGGTCCGGGTCACCGATCTCGACGCCTCGCTCACCTGGTACTGCGAGAAGCTGGGCCTCAAGGAGGTGCGGCGCCGCGAGGACGAGAAGGGCCGCTTCACCCTCGTGTTCCTGGCCGCGCCGGGCGACGTCGAGGCCGCGAAGACCTCGAGCGCGCCCCTCGTCGAGCTGACCTACAACTGGGATCCCGAGGCCTACACGGGCGGCCGCAACTTCGGCCACCTCGCCTACCGGGTCGACGACATCTACGCGACCTGCCAGCGGCTCATGGATGCCGGCGTGACGATCAACCGCCCGCCGCGCGACGGCAACATGGCCTTCGTCCGCTCCCCGGACGACATCTCGATCGAGCTGCTTCAGAAAGGGCCGGCGAAGCCCCCGGCGGAGCCCTGGGCGTCGATGCCGAACACCGGGAAGTGGTGAGGGGCGCAACGGCGCTCTCGTCGTGGCCATGGCACGGACGACGCTTGTCATCCCCGGCCGGAGCGTAGCTCCGGGGAAGGGGATCCAGGGCCGCAGCGCGCCGGCCCTGGATCCCCTTCCCGGCTGCTTCGCAGCCGCCGGGGACGACAGCCGTGAGGTGCACCCGAGGGTCTTCTCGTGAACACCTCGCCCTGGCGCTTCTCCGTCGCCCCGATGATGGATTGGACGGACCGGCATTGCCGGGCGTTCCACCGCGTCCTGTCGCGTCGGGCGCTGCTCTACAGCGAGATGGTCACGACCGGCGCGGTCCTGCATGGGCCGCGCGATC
>CAXTKM010000356.1:0-2935 GCA_964244795.1 uncultured Enterovirga sp. | reverse complement strand
GTTCGTCCCCCAAGGCCGGCGGCTGTTCCCTTCGCTCAGCGTCACCGAGCACCTCACCATGCTGAAGCCGGCGCGCGCGCAGCAGGGCTGGACGTCGGAGCGGGTCTTCGAGCTGTTCCCGCGCCTCGCCGAGCGCCGGCGCCACCGCGGCAACGAGCTCTCGGGCGGCGAGCGGCAGATGCTCGCGATCGGCCGGGCGCTGATGATCGATCCGGAGCTGCTCCTGATGGACGAGCCCTCGGAGGGTCTTGCCCCCGTCATGGTCCAGCACCTCGAGGGCATCATCGCGCGCCTGAAGGGGGAGGGGCTCGCGATCCTGCTCGTCGAGCAGAACCTGTTCAGCGCGCTCGAGGTCGCCGATCGCGTCTACGTGCTCGAAACCGGCAAGGTGGTGTTCGAGGCCGACGCCGCGACCGTCGCGGCCGATCCGGAGGCGCTGACGCGGTTTCTCGGCGTCCACTGAACGGCGGGCGGACTTGCCTTCGTGACGCCGCGGGCCGGCCGCGGGCGCCTCCGTACGCTGCCTCCCGCCTTGACCCGGCGCATGACGAGGGTCCAGTTTCCACCGAACGCGCCGCGAAGACGGCACGGCGAGGGTGGAAGCGATGGATGAGAACCGTTCGACGCGTCGCGTCGTCCTGAAGCGTTTGGGCACCGCCTCGCTCGGCCTCGTCGCGGCCCCGGCCCTCGTGGGCAGGGCGAAGGCCGCCAACACCCGGCTGCGGGTCTCCTCCTCGATCCCGAACGATCCGAAGTTCGGCAACGGTCGCGTCTACTTCGATGCGCTCGTGCGCCAGCTCAAGGCGAACGGCATCGGCGACCAGATCGACGCGTCCTTCTTTCCCGACAATCAGCTCGGCCAGGAGATCGACGTCATCAACTCGGTGAAGCTCGGGGTCATCGACATGATGGTGTCGGGCTCGTCGATCTCGGCCAACCTCGTCCCGCTCGTCGGGGTCTACGACCTCGGCTACCTGTTCGACGGCTTCCCGCAGCAGACGAAGGCCTTCGAGGCGGGCGGCGCCAAGGCCATCGAAGAGGCGCTCCTGAAACAGGCGAATATCCGGGTCGTGGCCTGGGCCTACAATTTCGGCGGACGCAGCGTCCTGTCGAAGAAGGCCGTGAGGTCGCCGGAGGACCTGGCCGGGCAGAAGATCCGCACGCTGCCGAATCCCATCATCACCGAATGCCTGCGCCTCATGGGCGCGGCCGCGACGCCGCTCGCCTTCGGCGAGATCTATACGGGCCTGCAGGCCGGCGTCCTGGACGGCCTCGAGCACGATGCGCCCACGGTCCTGGCAGCGAAGTTCTACGAGACCGCGAAGCACTACGCGATGACGGAGCACATCTTCTCGCCGCTCGCCGCCTATTTCAGCGAGGCCTCGTTCAAGCGCATGGACGCGAAGCTTCGCGAGCCGTTCCTCGACGCCGCGAGGAAAGCGGCCGCCGACGCCCGAACCCACGGCCTCGCGGTCGAAAAGGAGGCGCTCGACCTGCTCAAGGGGAAAGGGGTCGACGTCGTGGCCGTCGACAAGGACGCGTTCCGCAAGCGCGTCCTGCCCCAGACCGAAGCCTTCATGAAGAACCGGCCGGAGTCGAAGGCGATCATCGAGGCGATCCGGTCCACGCAGGTCTGAGGCGCGGGCGTGCTCTCGCCAGTCTTGCCCACGCCGCACGTCGAGATCGTCGGGCCACGAGCGCCCCGCATGTCGGCACGGGGAACCCTCTTCCCGGCGGGGAGAGGGCAGGGTGAGGGGGATGTCTGCCGACCGGAGAGGCCGCCCGCCCTCACCCGGTCGGCTTCGCCGACTCGACCTCTCCCCACCCGGGTGAGGGTTTTCCGAGGGGCGCCCTGAATGTCGATTCTTCCCGCCGCCGGGCTCACCTCATCCGCTGCGCCGTCGCGGCTGGCGGGGCAAGACACCGGTCGCGTGCTCACGGCCGGCTTGCTCCGCCTCACGGACGCGGTCGCCGCAACCCTTCTCGCGGCCGACCTCCTGGTCGTGATCGGGTCGGTGACGGCCCGCTCGCTGTTCAACGCTCCGGTCGAATGGTCGGACGATGTCGCGCGCGGGCTCATGGTCGGGTCGAGCTTCTTCGGGGCCGCGAGCGCGCTCGGGCGCGGCGAGAATGTCGGCGTGTCGTTCTTCGTCGATCGCGTGCCGGCACCCTGGCGCGGCCGGCTCGACGCCGTCGTGGCGCTGCTGGCGGCCCTGATCGCGGGCTTCGTCGCCTATCACGCGATCGAGCTCGGGATCTCGACCACCGGCCAGACGACGGGGTCGGGCTTGCCCCTCGAATGGACCTTCTTCCCGATGGGCGGCGGGGCCGCCTGCATGACGGTCTTCGCCCTCGATCACGCGCTGCGTCGCGATCGGCGGGACCTCGTCCTCGCGACCGCCGCGATCGTGGCGGTCGCGGGCCTCTGGCTCGCCTGGTCGACGATCGCGCCCGACTCGACGCCCTCGCCCGGCCTCATGATGACGATCGCCTTCGTGCTGAGCCTCGGCAGCGGGATGGCGATCGGCTTCGCGCTCGCCTTCTGCGCGCTCGTGTTCATCTGGGTGGAGGGAACGCTGCCGGGCGTGATATTCGCCCAGCAGATGGCGCGCGGGATCGACAACTTCGTCCTTCTCGCGATCCCGTTCTTCATCCTGGTCGGCTACCTGATGGAAGCGAACGGGATGTCGGTCCGCCTGATCGAGCTCCTGGAGCGGCTCGTCGGACGGGTCCGCGGCGGGCTCAACGTCGTCATGGTCCTGTCGATGGTCGTGTTCTCGGGGATCTCGGGCTCGAAGATGGCGGACGTCGCGGCGGTCGGCTCGGTGCTGATCCCGGCGGCGCGACGCCAGAAGCAGGATCCCGGCAAGGCCGTCGCGCTGCTGGCCGCCTCGGCCGTGATGGCGGAGGCGATCCCGCCCTGCATCAACCTCAT
>CAXTKM010000355.1:0-3002 GCA_964244795.1 uncultured Enterovirga sp. | reverse complement strand
GAGCTCTGCTGCCAGCGCCGGATCCCGCTTCTGTTCCTGCAGAATATCTCGGGCTTCATGGTCGGGCGCGACTACGAGGCCGGCGGCATCGCGAAGAACGGCGCGAAGCTCGTGACTGCGGTCGCGACGGCGCGCGTGCCGAAGATCACGCTGGTCGTCGGCGGCTCCTACGGGGCCGGCAACTACGGCATGTGCGGGCGCGCCTACTCGCCCCGGTTCTTGTTCACCTGGCCGAACGCCCGCGTCGCGCTGATGGGCTCCGAGCAGGCCGCCTCCGTGCTCGCGACCGTGAAGCGCTCGAACATCGAGGCCGGCGGCGGCGCCTGGAGCGAGGAGGACGAGACCGCCTTCAAGACCCCGATCCGCGAGCAGTTCGACCGCGAGGCCGACCCCTATTTCGCGACCGCCCGGCTCTGGGACGACGGCATCATCCTGCCCTCCGAGACCCGCCGCGTCCTCAGCCTCGCCTTCTCGGCCTGCCTGAACGCACCGATCCCGGAGACGACGTTCGGCGTGTTCCGGATGTGAGGCAGAGTTCGCCGCCCAGGCAGACCAGACAGGATAGCCCTGAGAGCGCGCCTGCAACGAAACGGCTCCGTCGGCATTCCCCGGTGGGGAGATCGTCATGGCGGTGAAACGATTCGGGTGGCGTGGGCCGGTCGCCGGGCTGATGATGGTCATGGCCTCATCGGGTCCGCAGGCGGCCGTGCCGGAAAGCGGTGTCTCGACGCTCAAGGCGGCCTTCGCCGATCTGGACGCACTCGCCCGGACGACGCGAGCTGTGGGCGATCTGCCCCGCTGGTCGAACCCCGATCACGCGAAGGTCCTGGCGCGGGTGTGGGACGCGTCCGCGATCCTCGGCGCGCCGCCCTATGGCTCGGCGGACATCGAGCCGCTCATGACGATCGGCGATGCCGAGATCGCGGTCTACAAGACCTACGCGTTCTTCTCGCCCTCGCCGACCGCCCTCCCGGATACGGCCCGCAACGGCGGCGTCTACCAGAACGAGATCGCCCGCTCCGGCGCATTCCTCGTCAGGCTGTTCGCGGCCGAGCTGGCCGCCGTGGCCGACTTCTTCGGCAAGCTGAAGCCGGAGGAGGTGAACGACGTGCGCCGACGCGGATTGCAGACGATGCGGCTCGGGATGACCGAGCTCGTCTCTGGCGCGGCGCTGTTCCTGCGCAGCCCGGGCCTGCGGCCGGAGAACCGGGCCGTCCTCGTCGAGAGCTTCGCCGAGAGCGGCCAAGCGCTGGCGGACGGGATGACGCCGACGGACCGGGCGGCCATGATGGCGCAGGTCGACACGATCATGCCGTCGCTGACCGAGCTCGAGCGGGCGAGGCTTGGCGTCTTCAGGCTCGCGCTGGCCGGCCGAAGCTGCACCGGCCTCTGCTCGGTGGATTGAGCCCGCATGCCCCTCTTCGTACCCGTCCTCCTCGGCTCCGTCCGGTCCGATCGCCAGGGCATCCGGGCTGCGCTGTTCGTCCAGGGCCTCCTTCGCGAGCGCGGGCACGAGGCGGTGCTGGTCGACCCGATAACGCTGCAGCTCCCCCTGCTCGACCGAATGTACAAGGAACACCCGCCGGGCGAGGCCCCGCCTGTCCTGGAGGACCTGGCGCGGCTCTACCGACGTGCGGACGGGTTCATGATCGTGACGGCCGAGTACAACCAATCCGTCCCGCCCGCCCTGAAGAACCTGCTCGACCACTTCCTCGAGGAGTACTTCTGGCGGCCCTCGGCCATCCTGTCCTACTCGGCCGGACGCTATGGCGGCGTGCGGGCCGCGGTCGCGCTCCGGCCGATCCTCGGCGAACTCGGCATGCCCAGCATCCCGTCCATCCTCGCGATCCCGTCGATCGCGACGGCGCTCACGCCCGAGGGTAGCGCGACGGAGGCCTGGATCGAGCGATCCGCGACCCGCTTCCTCGCGGAGTTCGAGTGGTACGCCGAGGCGCTGGCCGCCAAGCGCGCGGCGGGTGCTCCGCCTTATTGAAAAGTCGGCGCGGGCTGCACCGGCATCGCCATCATGCCGCTCTCGGCCGGATCGCATCCAGCTGCTCGCCAATCTCCCGCCGACGTTCCATCAGGTCGAAGTCCGTCTGCAGGCCCAGGAAGAACGTCTCCGACAGGCCGAAGTACCGCGCGAGACGAAGGCCGGTATCGGCCGTTACGGCCCGTTTTCCGAGAACGATCTCGTTGATCCGCCGGGGCGGTACGCCGATTGCCTTGGCGACTGCCGTCTGAGACAGGGCCATAGGCCTCAGGAATTCCTCGATGAGGACCTCACCCGGGTGGGGGTTCTTCAGGAGATCAATAGTAGTCAACGATCTCGACTTGGTATGCATGCCCTTCCCTCCAAACGAAGCAGATCCGCCACTGCTCGTTGATCCGGATCGAGTGCTGGCCCGCCCGGCTTCCTCTCAGTGCCTCCAAGCGGTTCCCAGGCGGGACGCGGAGGTCGTCGAGGCGATGGGCGTTGTTGATGAGACGAAGTTTCCTCAGCGCAACGTCCTGAATGTCCGGCGGGTAACGCCTGCTCCTGCGGCCCGCCCAGATCGATTCCGTATCGCCCGGGCGGAAGTCGACGATTATCAGATCGCATAACGTGGCGCGTTATAGAGGGCAAGGAGGTTGGCGTGTTGATCGCCCTCGTCGCTTCGCGGCCCAACTCCCTCCCTTCGCATGTCACCCTTCGGCCACAGCGCGAAAACATCCCGAGACCGCCGCCGCGGGACCGAAGGTTCGCCCCGATCCCGCCATAAACCGGGATCAGTTCCGGCATCACGATAAATCATTGCCCCGCAAGTGTTTAGAGCGTCTTTGGACGACGTTCGAAGGTGGCCCGCGCCGTCTCGAACCGCTCAACCTCGTCTCGTTGCACCCGGTTCGGGCCACGTGCCACTCAAGCCCGGACGCCCGGCGAGAGGCGGCATGCGAGAGCGAGTTTTGGGGATGGATGCGCGTCTGATCGACAAGTCGAGGCTGCCGAGCCGGCACGTGAC
>CAXTKM010000354.1:0-3008 GCA_964244795.1 uncultured Enterovirga sp. | reverse complement strand
CCCGAGGGCGAGGTCACGATCGCGGTCGTGGGCAAGTACACCGGCCTGAAGGACGCCTACAAGTCGCTGATCGAGGCGCTGCACCACGGCGGAATCGCGCACCGGATCAAGGTGAACCTCGACTGGATCGAGAGCGAGGTGTTCGAGAACGAGGACCCCGCGCCGTTCCTCGAGGGCGTGAACGGCATCCTCGTGCCCGGCGGGTTCGGCCAGCGCGGCACGGAGGGCAAGATCAAGGCGGCCCGCTTCGCGCGCGAGCGCCAGGTGCCCTATTTCGGCATCTGCTTCGGGATGCAGATGGCCGTGATCGAGGCGACGCGGGCGCTGGCCGGCGTGCCGGACGCCGGCTCGACCGAGTTCGGGCCGACGCCGGAACCCGTGGTTGGCCTCCTGACGGAGTGGCTGCGCGGCAACGCGCTCGAGACCAGGATGGCAAACGGCGAACTCGGCGGCACGATGCGGCTCGGCGCCTACGCGGCGCGCCTTCGCCCCGGCAGCCGGGTCGCGGCGATCTACGACGCGACGGAGATCTCCGAGCGTCATCGCCATCGCTACGAGGTGAACATGGCGTATCGCGACCGGCTCGAGGAGAAGGGTCTCGTCTTCTCCGGCCTGTCGCCGGACGGGCTCCTGCCGGAGATCGTCGAGCTCGAGGGCCATCCCTGGTTCATCGGCGTCCAGTTCCATCCGGAGCTGAAATCCCGGCCCTTCGAGCCGCATCCGCTCTTCACGAGCTTCATCGGGGCCGCGCTCGAGCAGTCGCGGCTGGTGTGAGCGGGGCGGAGCGGCTTCGAGCCGTTCCGTCGGCACCGACCGGGCTCTCGTCTGCCGCGGTCACGTGAGCCGGAGCCACCTCACTCGACGAGGCTCCGGGCTCCCCCGAGCCTCGCGACCGTGTCGTCCCGCGGCCGGCATTCCGGTGGCACCCGGCGCGGGCTCGGGCGGCGGGCGAGCTGGAAGACGGTGCAGCCCGGGCCCTTCACCAGGCCCTCCAAGGCGCCGCTCGCGGCGTCGAGCCGGCCGAGGAAGTCGACCACGACGTAGTTCGTGGGTCGAAGCAGCCAGCGGCCGCCATAGAGCTGGACCTGTCCGGACGCCGGATCGTACCTCCCCGCCATCTCGAAGCAGCCCGTGGGCACGCTGGGGTTCGTCGGTGCGGCGTAGAGGTGGAACAGGGCGCGGACGTCGTCCGGATCGCCGCGCGTGACCGTGAGGGTCACGCCGGTCAGGCCCTGGCTGCAGATGTATTCCCCCGACCACGTCCCGGCGAGAGGGCTTCGCCCCAGGCCCGATTGGGCAGCGGCGCTGCCCGGCTGCCAGGGCCTGCCACCCGGCCAAGATCGCCAGGGCGGCCGCCATCCGGCCTGGTCGTCGTGCGTGCGCCACGGTCGCTCTCCTCGGGACGAACCGCATCCTTGCGGTGCCTCCACCTGAGGATATCGCGGTCGGTCCGGAACCGCTAAGGCTGCCGCACGACGGGAGAACGACGTGAACGCGCTCGCCGGACTTCAGACCTTCCTGATCTACTTCGGGACCGCGCTCGCGCTGGTCGCGCTCTACCTCGTCGTCTACACGGCCGCGACGTCGCGGAACGAGCTCGCGCTCATCCGGCAGAACGTGCTCTCGGCCGCGCTCGCGCTCGGGTTCAGCCTCGTCGGCTACGCGCTCCCGCTCTCGAGCGCGATCGTCTACGCGCAGGGCGCGCTCGACGCGGTCGTCTGGGGCGTGGTCGCGATCGCGGTCCAGGTCCTCGCCTATTGGCTCGTGCGGCTCGTCGTTCCGCGCCTCGCCATGCGGATCGCGGCGGGCGAGATGTCGGCCGCGCTCCTGCTCGGCACGGCCTCGCTCGCGGCCGGCATCATCAACGCCGCCGCGATGCGATGACCTCTCTCAGGCGCCGTGCGGCGTGAGGACGTGGATGACCCGGCTCTGGATCATCTCCTTCGTCTTCGCCCCGTAGGCGGCCATGTGCGGCGCCGCCGCGTGCGCCTTCAGCGCATCGAGGCTCTCCCACTTCTCGATCACGACGAAGGTGTCCGGTCCGAGCGCGGTCTGGGCGGGGCCGAACCCCTGGGCATCCACCGTCGGCACGTATTCGACGCATCCCGCTTCCGCATGGACGGCCGACATGTTGGCCGCGAAGTGCGTCAGGATGGCGTCCCGCTGGCCGGGCTTCGCGGTGATGATGGCGAGGACGTGGATCATCGGCGTCGATCTCCCTGACCGGCCCCGCAGCGGGGGCCGGCCGATGCGGGCCGTCGAGGCGGCCTCTGCCCGGCTTCCTGCCGCACCGGAGCGCGGCTGCCAAGGCGGCGGTTCGGTCATCGCCGGGGACGGCGAGCGTGATGCGCTCGCGAGAACCGGCAGGTCTTCGCCAGGATCGCGCCCCCGATCGAGGCTCTGATCCGGACGAGGCGGTCGATCCGGGCTGGCCGCGCGACCGTCCCGGGTCGCAACGCGAACCTCGTCTGCCCGGTTTCCACGCCGAGCGCGGTGGTGATCGAATACTGCGCGACGCAGGTCACGGGTCTGGCGCAGGCGTTTCGCATCGTGATCGCGAAGAACGCCTGCGTCGCGGACGTCTTCAGCGCTCCGTCGTCCGTCACGCAGGCCGCGGCTGCCGAGGGCGCAGCCGCCTCGGACGGGCCCGCGAGCGCGATCACGACGGCGGCCGACATGACGATGGCCAGGAGCCCCGAAGGGCACAGCATGCCCCTCCGACGCCCCGTCCCGGTCCGCTCCACTCCGATGACCATCGCTCGTCTCTCGGCTCGCGCTGCTCGAGGTCAGCAGCAGGCCGAGCGCTAGCCTGGGCCTGTGTCCGGCGTATTGCTGGTTGTCCCGCCTCTACGAAACGTTCGGCTGGGCCGACCCGACCGCGCCATACCGCGCCGGTCGGTGTCTCGATCGAGAGTCGCAAATGATTCGAGCGTGTCAGGGACGGTGAATCGGACTGGCTGGGGGACGAGGATTCGAACCTCGACTAGAGGAGTCAGAGTCCACTGTTC
>CAXTKM010000353.1:0-3029 GCA_964244795.1 uncultured Enterovirga sp. | reverse complement strand
ATGCAGAAGTTGAGCGCGTGCAGGAACCGGGCTTCCGACACCCAGCGCTTCTCCTCGACCAGGATGCGGTGCATGACGGCGATCTGGCCGGCCGGCCCGCCGAAGGAGAGCGCCGCCACCCGCAGCCAGACCCGAAACGCCTCGCCGAGGCTCACGCCGTGAGTGGGCGGACCCTTCGCGCCGACGGCCGCGGCGGATGGGACGGCATCGCTCATCTCAAGCCTCGCCTTGCTGGTCGGCTCGCTCGCGTGAAGGGCCGGGTCGGGCGCCACCTAAGCACGCCGGCGGCACGAAGGCTGCTAGGCTCGCGCCACCGCGCGAGCCGGCGCGAGGAGATGGCCGATGCGCGCGACGACGCTGGGATTGCTGGCGGCCCTCCTCGGGACGGGTCCCCTCGCAGCCGAACCGGCCCCGCAGGGCGGGATCACCATCGTGGTCCCGTTCGGCAAGGGAACCACCGCGGACCTGATCGCCGCGGTCGTGGCGGAGCGGCTGTCGGACAGACTGGGCATGCCGGTGCGGGTCGACCTGAAGCCCGGCGGCGGCGGAGCTGTCGCCATGCAGGCGGTCGAGGCTGCCCCGCCCGACGGCAGGACGCTCGCGATGATCACGCAGGGCACGCACGTCTTCAATCTCAGCCTCTACAGGACGCTGCCGTACGATCCCGGAAGAATCGTCCCGATCACCCCCATCGCGGCCGTCTCGAACGTGATGACGGTGCATCCGTCGAACCCGGCGGCGTCGCCGCTCGATGTCGCGGCGGCCGCGAAGGCCGCGCCCGGGACCCTGACCTACGCGTCCGGCGGGATCGGGACCTCGCATCACCTGTCCGGGGCGCTGTTCGCGGGCCTGACGGGCGCCGAGATCAAGCACCGGCCGTTCCTCGTCTCCGTCGACGGCGTCGCGAAGATCGTCTCGGGCGAGATCACGATGGGCTTCTTCAACCTTCCGACGGTGATCGAGCAGATCAAGGCCGGCACGCTGAAGGCGCTCGCGGTCACGAGCCTCGGGCGCTCCGCGCATCTGCCCGCCCTGCCGACGCTGGACGCGAGCGGCATCGCGGGCTTCGACATGGTGACCTGGTTCGGCTTCGGGGCACCGGCCGGGACGCCGTCCGCGGTCGTGAGCCGGCTGCGGGACGCCTTCGCGGCGATCGCCGCGGAACCGGCCGTCAAGGCGAAGTTCTCGGAAGCCGGCCTCGATCCGATCGAGCAGTTGCGGCCGGCCGCGTTCGAGACCCTGATCGCGGCCGACATCGCGAAGTGGAGCCCGATCATCAAGGCCTCCGCCGGCCCCGCGAACTGAGACGACCGGCTCAGGGCCGGGCCGCACGCTCCTGGCCGGCATCGGCCCCGGGCTCGATCGGCGGGACCCGCGGTGCCGGACCGACCCGGATCGCCGTCAGCCGGTTGCGGGTGCGCCGCATCACCTCGAACCGGTGGCCGTGGAAGGTGAAAGCCTGTCCCGCATCCGGGATCGCCTGGGCCTCGTGGATCACGAGCCCCGCGACCGTGGTCGCCTCCTCGTCGGGAAGCGACCAGTCCATCATCCGGTTCAGGTCGCGGATCGGCAGCGAGCCATCGACCAGGAGCGAGCCGTCGGGCTGCGGCCGGACGCCCCGGGCCGCGACGTCGTGCTCGTCCGCGATCTCGCCGACGATCTACTCGAGGATGTCCTCGAGCGTCACGAGCCCCATCAGGTCGCCGTACTCGTCGACCACGAGCGCGACGTGCTGCTTTCGGGTCAGGAAGGCCGCGAGCTGGTCGCGCAGGCTCGTCGTGTCGGGCACGAACCAGGGCGGGGTCGCGACAGCGTCGAGGTCGAGGGTTCGCCGGCCGCCACCTCTGTCCGCGATCGCCCGGAACAGATCCTTCGCGTGCAGCACGCCGACGATGTCGTCCGGACGCTCGCGCCAGATCGGCAGCCGCGTGTGGGGCGAGGCCAGGACCTCGCGGAGCAGCGCGTCGGGATCGAGGTCGGCGTCGATCGTCCGCATCTTGGTGCGGTGGACCATCACGTCCGAGACGGTGAGCTGCTTCAGGTCGAGCAGGCCGCCCAGCATGTCGCGCTCGGCCTTCACGACGCCCCCCTGCAGGTGCAGCAGGTCGACCCGCCCCCGGATCTCGTCGGTCGCGGACAGCTTCTCCGCATAGCGTTCGAGCCGGATGCCGAAGGGCCGGAGCGCCCGGGACACGAGGTCGCGGCCGACGCAGACGCGGGCCACCGCCTCGGCCGCGATCACGAGGCAGGACAGGCCCGCGATCGCGTAGGCTTGGCCCGCCTCGCCGAAGAGTGCCGTGAGACGCGCCGTCGCGAGCGCCGCGGCCGCGACCGTCAGGATCACGTTCGCGACGAAGAGCCCGCCCAGAACCCGGGCGCGGAGCGGCGCGGCCCGACCGTTGCCGCGCGCCTCGGGCTCCGTCGCATCAGGCCGGACGGGCGCCCGCGAGGCGCGTGCGAGCGTCAGCCGGAGCGCGGAGAGCGCGCCTGCGAGCGCGACGAGCAGCAGCACGAGGGCCGCGAGCTCACCCCATTCTTCCGTCACCGCATCCCCGCTCAGCCTGGACCGGCCGCCTGCGACAGGAACGCCAGGACGTCGGCGGAGGCGACGTCTTCGGCAACGAAGCTCTCGCCGATCCCTCGGGCCAGGATGAAGGTCAGCCGACCGGCCCGGACCTTCTTGTCCTGAGCCATCGCGTCGAGCAGCGCCTCAGGGGTGCCGTAGCCGCCCGGCACGTCCGCGAGCCCGGTCGGCAATCCGTGCGAGGCGAGATGGCGCTCGACCCGGCCGGCATCGCCGAAGGCGCAGAGCCCGAGCGAGGCCGAGAACCGGAACGCGAGCGCGAGCCCGATCGCGACCGCCTCTCCGTGCACGAGCCGCGCGCCGTCGTAGCCGACCACGCGCTCGAGCGCATGCGCGAAGGTGTGGCCGAGGTTCAGGAGCGCGCGCCGCCCCTCTTCGCGCTCGTCCTCGACCACGACCAGGGCCTTGGCCCGGCAGCTCGACGCGACCGCGTGGTCGCGCTCCG
>CAXTKM010000352.1:0-3061 GCA_964244795.1 uncultured Enterovirga sp. | reverse complement strand
GGCTCGTAGACCAGGACCGCGCCGAGGAGCAGCGCCGTCCCGAGCCCGAAGGTGAAGGAGCAGAGCGCGACCAGCACGGCCACCTGCGGGGCCGACAATCCCTTCGCGGTATAGGCCCGGTAGCGGACGAGCGCACCCGAGAACACGGAGGCCCCGATGTTGTGCGACAGCGCGTAGGTCGTGAAGGACGTGACCGAGACGAACAGCCAGGAGATGTGCGTGACGCCGAGATGCAGCAGCGCGATCCGGTCGTACCAGGCGAGCGCCGCGTAGGCGACGAGCGTCGACAGGAACGCGAGCGCGTAGCGGTGTGGCGGGATCGAGGACAGGCTGTCCCAGAGGCTCGACAGCGACATGCCCTGCAGCTCGCGATGCAGCAGGAACCCCGATCCGACCACGGCCGCGAGGCCGATCAGCGGCCAGAGGAACTCCTTGACGTTCTTCATCCGCACCCCGGCCCGTCGGTCGGGCCCCGGCCCGTCGGTCGGGCGCCTGTTTGCCCGACCGGGCCGCGGGGAGCAAGGCGGCGCGCGTAAGGCGTCGTATCCCGCGGGCGCGATCGCCCGGGGTTCAGGCCGTCCGGCTCGGCCTCAAGGGCAGTCGCGCTTCGCGCGTTCGAGCGCCTGGGCGAAGCCCGACAGGGAGTAGCGATCGCTGGTCTTGTTGCCGCGGGCCGAGAGGGCCTGCACCGTGACGGTGCCGTTCGCCTTCGACATCGCCGCGATGGCGGCGCCCTCGTCCTGCTGCGCCTTGATCCAGGCGTTCTCGCCCTGGGTCACGAGATCGTAGTTGGTCGACCCGATCGCGAGCGTCGCCGCCCCGCCCTCCTTCGCCTTGAAGTTCAGGACCGAGGCGACCTCGTTCCGGATGTTCTCCGCCGGGCGGAAGGACACGAAGAGGTAGGCCTTCGTGTCCTTGAGGCTCGCCGGGCTCCGGGATTTCGGCTCGGACAGGGCGTAGCAGATCTGGGCGCGGCCGGACTGCGCCGTGTAGGCGCCCCAGTCGCCGAAGGTCTGGACGAGCTTCGCGCCCGCGGGCGCGCCGCCGCCGGCCTCGGGCTTCCGGGCGGGGCGGGCCGGCTTCTTGGTGTCCCCGGCCGCGGGTGCGGCGGCCGGCTTCGCGGCGGGCCGGGTCGCCGGCTTCGGGTCGGATTGAGCGAGGGCGCCGCTCGCCGCCGGAATCAGCAGGCAAGCCGCGGCACCGGCGAGGAGAAGACGCATCATGGCGGGGAACCGGGCGGACATGGTCAGCGAGTTAGAACGGCCAAGGTTAAAAATCGACCTATAATCGGGCGGAAAGAGGGTCGCGGCCCGCGACCCGCTGCCGTCACGACCGCGTCCACCGGCCGCGACGGAGGCGCCTTCGCGTCGCGACAGCGCTTCCCTCTCCCTTCCCTTGGCGCGGGCCGGCTCGGCTGCTATCTCCCGTGCCGATCCTGTGCCGCGAGCCGAGCCGTGGGGAGGAGCACTCGGCCGGGTGCTTCCCGCCCCGTCCGGCGCCTGCGCCCTCAAGGCCCCCAAGACCACCGCCCCAAGATCATCGCCCCATGACCACCCACACCATCGACCACATCCGCAACTTCTCGATCGTCGCGCATATCGACCACGGCAAGTCGACGCTCGCCGACCGGCTGATCCAATCGACCGGCACGGTCGCGCTCCGGGACATGAGCGAGCAGATGCTCGACTCGATGGACATCGAGAAGGAGCGCGGGATCACGATCAAGGCGCAGACGGTACGCCTTGAATACAAGGCCGAGGACGGCCGGACCTACATCCTGAACCTGATGGACACGCCCGGGCACGTCGACTTCGCCTACGAGGTGTCGCGCTCGCTCGCCGCCTGCGAGGGCTCGCTTCTCGTCGTCGACGCGAGCCAGGGCGTCGAGGCCCAGACGCTCGC
Source organism: uncultured Enterovirga sp. (assembly GCA_964244795.1). Taxonomy (GTDB): domain Bacteria; phylum Pseudomonadota; class Alphaproteobacteria; order Rhizobiales; family Beijerinckiaceae; genus Enterovirga. The sequence continues at coordinate 1,159 of CAXTKM010000352.1, read as the reverse complement.
GAACGTCTACCAGGCCCTGGACGCCGGCCACGAGATCGTGCCCGTCCTGAACAAGATCGACCTGCCGGCGGCCGAGCCCGACCGCGTCAAGGAGCAGATCGAGGAGGTGATCGGCCTCGACGCGTCCGACGCCGTGCCGATCTCGGCCAAGACCGGCCTCGGCATCGACCTCGTGCTCGAGGCGATCGTGAAGCGGCTGCCGCCGCCCAAGGGCGACGAGACCGCGCCCCTGAAGGCGCTGCTCGTCGACAGCTGGTACGATGCCTATCTCGGCGTCGTCGTGCTGGTCCGGATTATCGACGGCACGCTGAAGAAGGGCATGTCGATCAAGATGATGCGGACCGGCGCGGTCCACGGCGTCGACAAGATCGGCGTGTTCCGGCCGAAGATGCAGGACGTGGCCGTGCTCGGGCCCGGCGAGGTCGGGTTCCTGACCGGCTCGATCAAGGAGGTCGCGGACACGGCCGTCGGCGACACGATCACCGAGGACAAGAAGCCCGCGAAGGAGATGCTGCCGGGCTTCAAGCCCGTGCAGGCGGTCGTGTTCTGCGGCCTGTTCCCGATCGACGCGGCCGAGTTCGACACGCTCCGGGCCGCGATGGGCCGGCTCCGCCTGAACGACGCGAGCTTCTCCTACGAGATGGAGAGCTCGGCCGCGCTCGGCTTCGGGTTCCGGTGCGGGTTCCTCGGGCTGCTGCACCTCGAGATCATCCAGGAGCGGCTCGAGCGCGAGTTCAACCTCGACCTCATCTCGACCGCGCCCTCCGTGGTCTATCGCCTGTCGATGCGGGACGGCTCGACGAAGGAGCTGCACAACCCGGCCGACATGCCGGACGTGATGCAGATCCTCGCGATCGAGGAGCCCTGGATCCGGGCCACGATCCTGACCCCGGACGAGTATCTGGGCGGCATCCTGAAGCTCTGCCAGGACCGCCGCGGCGTGCAGGTCGACCTGAACTACGTCGGCAAGCGCGCGATGGTGATCTACGACCTGCCGCTGAACGAGGTCGTGTTCGACTTCTACGACCGGCTGAAATCGATCTCGAAGGGCTACGCCTCCTTCGACTACGCGGTGACCGATTACCGCGAGGGCGATCTCGTGAAGATGTCGCTCCTGGTCAACGCCGAGCCGGTCGACGCGCTCTCGATGCTGGTCCAC
>CAXTKM010000351.1:2762-3068 GCA_964244795.1 uncultured Enterovirga sp. | reverse complement strand
ACGCCGTCATGTTTCTGGTCAACCTCGACCCCCAAAACCGGCAGGAGGCCACCTACGAGGTGCCGCTGTGGGAGTTCGGCTTGCCGGACCACGGCTCCGTCGAGGTCGAGGACCTGCTCCAGGGCGGCACCTTCTGGCTGCACGGCAAGACGCACCGGATCGCGCTCGATCCGTCCGAGCGGACGGCCGTGATCTGGCGGCTGTCGCGACCGCAGGCGGCGTCGTGAGCTTTCCGATCCACCCACCGCGTCATGCCGAGGAGGCGCACAGCGCCGTCTCGAAGGGTGGGCAACAAAGGCGGTGCTC
>CAXTKM010000351.1:0-2752 GCA_964244795.1 uncultured Enterovirga sp. | reverse complement strand
GTGCGTTCTTCGACACGCGGCTTCGCCGCTCCTCAGGATGACGCGGTCTCTCGACAGCAAAAGATGATCGACCGCACCGACCCCCAATGGTATCGCGACGCCCTGATCTATCAGGTCCACGTCAAGTCGTTCTTCGACGCGAACAACGACGGCATCGGCGATTTCGCCGGCGTGACCGAGAAGCTCGACTACATCCGCGACCTCGGGGTCTCGGCGATCTGGCTGATGCCGTTCTATCCGTCGCCGCTTCGTGACGACGGGTACGACATCCAGGACTATCTCGACATCAACCCGTCCTACGGGACGCTCGACGATTTCAAGGTCTTCATCGAGGCGGCGCACGAGCGCGGCATCCGGGTGATCACCGAGCTCGTGATCAACCACACCTCCGACCAGCATCCCTGGTTCCAGCGCGCCCGCACCGCCCCGAAAGGCTCGCCGGAGCGGGACTTCTACGTCTGGTCCGACACCGACCAGCTCTACGCGGACACCCGCATCATCTTCCTCGACACGGAGCCGTCGAACTGGACCTGGGACCCGGTCGCCGGCCAGTACTTCTGGCACCGCTTCTACGCGCACCAGCCCGACCTGAACTTCGACAACCCGGCCGTGCTCGAGGCCGTCGTTCACGCCATGTACTTCTGGCTCGACATGGGCGTGGACGGGCTCAGGCTCGACGCGATCCCCTACCTGATCGAGCGCGACGGCACGAACTGCGAGAACCTTCCCGAGACGCATGTCGTCATCAAGGCGATCAGGGCCGCCCTCGACGCGCGCTATCCGGACCGCATGCTCTTGGCCGAGGCGAACCAGTGGCCGGAGGAGACGGCGCCCTATTTCGGCGATGGCGACGAGTGCCACCTGTCGTTCCACTTCCCGCTGATGCCCCGGATGTACATGGCGCTGGCCCAGGAGGACCGGCACCCGATCACGGACATCATGCGCCAGACGCCGGAGATCCCGGACGGCTGCCAGTGGGCGATCTTCCTCCGGAACCACGACGAGCTGACGCTCGAGATGGTGACCGACAAGGAGCGCGACTATCTCTGGAGCTTCTACGCGGCCGACCGGCGCGCCCGGATCAATCTCGGGATCCGGCGCCGGCTCGCGCCCCTCCTCGAGAACGACCGGCGCAAGATCGAGCTCCTGAACTCGCTCCTGTTCTCCATGCCGGGCACGCCCGTCATGTATTACGGCGACGAGATCGGGATGGGCGACAACATCTATCTCGGCGATCGCGACGGCGTCCGGACCCCGATGCAATGGTCGCCGGACAGGAACGGCGGTTTCTCCCGCTGCGATCCGGCCCGCCTCTTCCTGCCGACGATCCAGGACTCGAACTACGGCTTCGACGCCGTGAACGTCGAGAGCCAGGCCCGCATCCCGGCCTCGCTCTACAACTGGATGCGGCGCCTCATCGCGGTGCGGCGGTCGTCGGCCGCCTTCGGCCGGGGCGCGCTGCGCTTCCTCTATCCCACGAACCGCAAGGTGCTTGCCTATCTGCGCGAGCACGAGGGCGAGACGATCCTCTGCGTCGTGAACGTCTCGCGCGCCGCGCAGGCGGTCGAGGTCGATCTGTCGGAGTTCTCGGGCGCGATCCCGGTCGAGATGACCGGAGGAACCGCCTTCCCGCGCATCGGCGAGCTTCCCTATCTGCTGACGCTGGCGGCGTACGGCTTCTACTGGTTCCAGCTCACGAAGGCGGAGGCGGCGGTCGATAGCCGCTTCGGCCCGCCGGCTCCGCCGGAGCTGTTCACGCTCGTCCTCACGAAGGGGCTTCGCTCGCTGCTCGAGGGCCGCGAGCGCCAGGCGGTGGAGCGCACGATCCTGCCGAACTACATCACGACCCGGCGCTGGTTCGCGGCCAAGGACGACCGGATCCGGTCCGTGAGCCTGCTCGACTACGCCGTGATGACGAACCGGGCCGGTCAGGAGAGCTTTCTCCTGCCCTCGTTCAAGGTGGAGCTGCGGTCCGGCGAGACGCAGAGCTACTCGATGCCGCTCGCCTTCGAGGAGGGCGAGAGCGAAGCGCTGCTCCCCTATGCTGTCGCGCGCGTGCGGCACGGCCGGCAGACGGGGCTCGCCTTCGGGGCCGCATCGTCTTCGGACTTCGCCCTGACGGCGCTGGATTCGATCCGGGACGGTCGGACGGTCGAGACCGTGATGGGCGGACGCCTCGTCTTCGAGGCGACAGCCGAGCTCGACCGCGACGCGGCCCCGGAGGCCGCCGAGATCCGCCGAATGGCGGCCGAGCAGTCGAACACGTCGATCCAGTTCGGCGACGCGATGGTCCTCAAGATCTACCGGCGGCTGCAATCCGGCATTCACCCCGAGGTCGAGGTCGGGCGCTTCCTCACGGAAATCGCGGGCTTCCGGAACACGCCCGCGACGCTCGGGACGATCGAGTATCAGGACCCGGCCGGCCGTCGCGTCCCGCTCGGGATCCTTCAGGCCTACGTCCGCAACCAGGGCGATGCCTGGCGGCTCACCCTCGACACGCTGACGCGCGAGCTCGACACCCTGGCCCTGACGCCCCCGGAGGACGAGGCCGCGCTCGCGGGCGCGACGGAGCCCTATCTGCGCTACGCCGAGGTGCTCGGACGACGGACCGGCGAGATGCACGTCGCCTTCACGACGCCGACCGAGGATCCCGCGTTCCAGGCCGAGCCCATGCAGGCCGAGGATGTCGCGATCGCGGTCGCGGATGCCCGCGAGCAGGCCGGGCGAGCCTTCGCGTCCCTCGCCAGGATCG
>CAXTKM010000350.1:0-3076 GCA_964244795.1 uncultured Enterovirga sp. | reverse complement strand
CAGCACGAACGAGGTTCCGGTCAGCATCAGCGATCGGCCGAGCGCCTCCAGCAGCAACGGCGCGATCGGCCGGTTCATGAGGGTGGACTCGCCGAGATGTCCGGTCACGAAGCCGCCCGCCCAGCGCAGGTATTGCTGCCAGACGGGATCGGTCAGGCCGAGCTTGATCTCGAGCGCTCGGACCTGCTCGGGCGGCGCGAACGGCCCGAGGATCAGGTAGGCGACGTTGGCCGGAAGCTGCGTCGTGATGGCGAAGACGAGCATCGACACCGTGACGAGCACCAGCACGACGAAGAGGAGGCGTCGTGTGATGTAGACGGCCACCGCCGGGCCTCGGGGCCTGACCGTGTCAGGGCCGGATCGTGACGTCCTTCAGCTCGAGCCAGAGCATCGGGGTCGACCGGAAGCCGTCGACCTTCTTGCTCACCCCGTTCACGTGCGCGGCCGAATAGGCCATGATCCCGGGCACCGTCTCGTCGACATAGGCCTGGAACTTCTCGAACAGCGCCTTGCGGGGTGCCTCGTCGTTGGTGCGGCGCGCCTCGTCGAGCGCCTCGTCGACCCGCGGATCCTTGTAGAGCCAGAGCTGCTGGTTCCAGCTCCCGCCCGAATGGTAGAACGGGTAGATCGCCGTATCGACGGTCGGGCGCGCGAAGTATCCGTCCACGTACATCTGCGCCTTGCCGGCGACGTTCGCCGCGTAGGACGCGAAGGGCACCCGCTCGACGTTGATCCGGATGCCCGCGGCGCGCGCCATGTCGCGCACCGAAACGCCGAGACGAACGCGCTGCTCGCGCTCCTGCGGCACCTGCATGGTCACCTCGAATCCGTTCGGATAGCCGGCTTCAGCGAGCAGCTTCTTCGCCCTCGCGATGTCGGGGGGCGAAAAGGTCATCGCCTTGTTGAAGTAGGGGTGGCTCGGCGGGATCGGGCTGAACGTCGGATCGCCCTGGCCGAACAGGCACAATTCGACGAGGGCGGCCTTGTCGATCGTGGCTGCCAGCGCCTGGCGCACGCGCACATCGTCGAAGGGCTTGCGCGCGTTGTTGAGGATCACCGCGTCCCATGTCGGGGTCGAGATGCTGTCGACCCGGACCGTGGCGCTCGTCTTGAACTTGTCGACCGACTCGTAGGGCAGGTTCCAGAGGACGTCGATCGAGCCCGATTCCAGCGCCGCGATCCGGGCGGCCGCTTCCGGGATGATCCGCAGGGTCACGGCGTCGAGCTTCGGCAGGCCGGTCTCGAAATAGTCCGGGTTCTTGACGAGCTCGAGCCGGTCGCCGGGCGACCACGAGACGAAACGGAACGGCCCCGTCCCGACGGGCTTCGTCGAGACGTCCCCGATCCTGTCGCTCGCCAGGATGCGGAGCTGGCGATCGGCGAAGATGTCCGCGAAGCCGGCATAGGCCGCGTTCAGCTTGAACACGACCGTCATCGGGTCGGTCGCCTCGATGCTGTCGACCATCGTGAGATTCGAGCGGGCGCGCGAGCCCGTCGCCGGATCGAGGATGCGCTTCATGGTGGCGACCACGTCGTCCGCCCTGAAGGCCTTGCCGTGGTGAAACGTGACGCCCGCGCGCAACTTGAACGTCCAGGTCTTCAGATCGCCCGACGCCTGCCAGCTCTCGGCGAGATCCGGCTTCACCGCCATGTCCGGATCGATGCGGGAGAGGCCGTTGAAGACGAGATGCGTGAAGATGTACTCGTCGCCGATCGTCTGCTTGGCGGGGTCGAGATTGTTCAACGTCGTGCCGAGCGCGACCCGGAGCGTGCCTGCCGCGATGGCCGGCGCCGCCCCGAGGGCGAAGCCGGTCGCGAGAGCGACCGCGAGCATGATCCGTCGCATGGGTGTTTCCTTCGTCTTCTTCATGACGGGGCGGAGGTGACGACGGAATCGGGATCGACGGCCCGGGCGACGTAGAGGTCGGCGACCGGCGCGTAGTCATGCCAGAGCCGTGCCAGGGCCGAGATCGGATCGGGATCGCTGTCGACCCGCAGGTCGACGTAGGGAAAGGGCTGCTCGTGACCGATCACGAGGGCGGCCGAGACGAGCGGCTTGAACTCGCCGCCGGCCTCGTCCCCGGCCTCCAGGGCCGCGATCAGCCGCGCGGCGAGATGCTGGTCCGGCGCCGCCTCGAAGGCCCGCACCATGGCGCGCGGCACATCGGCCGAGCGCACGATGTTCGCGACGGCGACGCAATCGACGCCCTGCGCCTCGCCCCGCTCCGGCTTGCAGCTCGCTCCGGTATAGGCCGCCGTCCGGCCCTCGCGATCGATCAGCGCCACCTGGCGCCAGTCGCTTCGCGGCGTCTTCGAGATCAGGGCCCCGATGGCGTCGGCGGGCGCGATGCCCTGCCGCAGGAGATCGAGCGCGAGAGGGCCGAGGCGCGGGTCGGTCGTGTGCTGGGTCAGGGCCGCGCCGACGCCCGCCTCGGCAAAGGGGCATCGGGAGCCGACCGCGATCGATGAGGTGGTGACCACCGCCCCCAGCATCCCGGTCCGGGCGCAGCGGCCGGCGAGCGAGAACGTCATCGCGGCGCTCCTGCCCGGATGGCCGTGACATCGACCTCCATCAGCAGCTCGGGACTGGCGAGGCCTTTCACGACGAGGGTCGTGAAAGCCGGCGCGCCTGTCCCGAACCTGGTCAGCACGGCGGCGTTCACGGCCGGCACGAAGTCGCTCTCGGTGACGTAGACGGTCGCCTTGACGACATCGTCGAGCCCGGCTCCGGCCTCGGAGAGGAGCGCCGCGACGCTGTCCATCGCGGCCTCGGCCTGGGCGGCCGCGTCGCCCGCGCCGTGCAGCTCGTGATCGAGGCTCATCCCGGTCTGGCCGCGCAGCACGATGCGGTCCCGGGCGACGACCGCCATGCAGAACGCGCAGTCGAGCGGCTGCACCTCGCTCCCGTAGCGAGCGGTGCTGGAATGGTAGGGCCGGAGGCGTTCGTGCGCCTGGCCGTCGCGGCGGCGCACGGCCACGACGTCGAGCTCGAACAGGATGTCGGGCCTCGCGAAGGCGGTCGTCACGATGCCGGTCGAGACCGGCCGGACGTCGCCGAAATGCTTGCCGATCATCG
>CAXTKM010000349.1:0-3084 GCA_964244795.1 uncultured Enterovirga sp. | reverse complement strand
GCTAGCCCGCCCGAGCCGCGCGGCAAGGGCCGCCTTATTCGTCCTCGCCGAAGCGGCTTGCGAGCAGCGCCTCGATGCCGTCGAGGCACGCCCCCGCATCCTCGCCACGGGCGGTCACGGTGATCGTCTTGCCCTGGGCGGCGCCGAGCGTCAGGAGGCCCATGATCGAGCGGCCGCCCACCGTCTCGCCGCAGCGCGTGACGGTCACCGCGGCGCCATGCCGCTCGACCGTCTGGACGAACTTTGCGGACGCGCGGGCGTGCAGGCCCTTCTTGTTCACGATGACGAAGTGGCGGAACGGGATGCCGTCGGCCACGACCGCGGGCGGGCACTCGTCGCTGTCGGGGTCTAGCACGTCCAAGGCCGTCTCCTGTGGGGTCTCGCCGGCCTACTTGCCGGCGAGGACGCGGGAGGCGACGTTGATGTACTTCCGGCCGGCCTCCTGGGCGTGCAGCACGGCGTCGCGAAGGATCTCCTCGTCCCGAACGGAGGCGAGCTTGATCAGCATCGGCAGGTTGATGCCGGCCACGACCTCGACCGAGCCGCCGTTCATGCAGGAGAGCGCGAGGTTCGAGGGCGTGCCGCCGAACATGTCGGTCAGCACAACCACGCCCTGGCCCGTGTTCACGCGGCACACGGCCGACATGATGTCTTGACGCCGGCCCTCCATGTCGTCCTCGGGCCCGATCGTCACGGTCTCGAACTGACATTGCGGGCCGACCACATGCTCCAGCGCGGACCGAAACTCGGTCGCGAGCTGCCCGTGGGTGACGAGCACCATACCGATCATGGGGTTGCGACTTCCACACCCGAAGGCGAGGGGAGCATTTTTGTGCAGTGCGAAGGGAAGCGCAAGAGATATGCGACCATTTGCTCATCATTCGGTCACGGACGTGTCATGCATATCACGAATCTGCCACAGGATCAGGTCTAGCGCCTCCGCGGCGCAAACCGCGATGCGCGGAAGCGTCGTTCCGAGCAGATCCGCGCGACATTCGTCCGGCTCCGGAAGCCGCCGAACGTTCGCCGGAGCCACGAGGTCGACGACGAGACGCAGGACGCAGGCGGGCTCGCATGCGACCGGGACGATCCCGATACCCCTGATCTCGAGCAGGCCGGCGATCCCGGGCACGGGGCGCGCGACGACGCGCCCGGCCGCCTCCCCCAGCACGACGCGATCGTCCGCGACGAGCGCCGCGAACCGGCCGGACCGCGAGACCTCGGTGACGAGATGCCGCGCCAGCCGCGACTTCCCGGCCCCCGACGGGCCGCGAATGAGGATGCCGGTCTCGAGGAGGACGACGCAGCTCGCGTGCACGGTGATGCCGCGCCGAGCGACCGGGCTCACGCGTCCTCGGCGGCCGGCAGCCGGACGGTGAACCGCGCCCCTCCGGCCGGCTCGCCGGCAGGCTCGCCGGACCGGACGTTCGAGGCCCGGATGGTGCCGCGATGCGCCTCGACGATCTGGCGCGAGATCGACAGGCCGAGGCCTGAGTTCTGGCCGAACCCGTGATCCGGCCGGTCGGTGTAGAAGCGCTCGAAGACGCGCTCCAGCGCGTGCGGCGGGATGCCGGGTCCGTCGTCATCGACCGAGACCTCGACCTGTCCCGGCGTCCGGGCGAGCGTGACCCGCACGGTGCCGTTCGGCGGCGAGAAGGAGCGCGCGTTGTCGATCAGGTTGTTGAACACCTGGGCGAGGCGGCTGTCGTGCCCGATGACGGTCAGGGCCTGGACGGTCGGGGCCTGGGCCGGGCCCGGCTCCTCGACGGTCAGCGCGACCGCGGCCTCGTGCGGGCGCCGACGCTCGTTCGCGATCGAGGCGACCGTCTCCACCAGCCGTCGCATGTCGACGGGCTCGGCATCCGCGCGCGCGAGCTCGGCGTCGAGGCGCGAGGCGTCGGAGATGTCGCTGATCAGCCGGTCGAGCCGGCGGACGTCGTGCTGGATGATCGAGAGCAGGCGTTCGCGCGACGCCTCGGCCTTCGCGACCGGCAGGGTCTCGACGGCGCTGCGGAGCGAGGTCAGCGGGTTCTTCAGCTCGTGCGCGACGTCGGCCGCGAAGGACTCGATCGCGTCGATGCGCGAGTACAGCGCCGCCGTCATGTCCCTGAGCGCGCCGGACAGATGCCCGATCTCGTCCGACCGGCTCGTGAAGTCCGGGATCTCCTGGCGCGACGTGATCCCGTGCCGGACCCGCTCGGCCGCCTCCGCGAGCCGCCGCACCGGCCCCGCGATCGCGCCCGCGAGGAAGAAGGACAGGACCATCATGACGGCCGCCGCGACCAGGAAGGTCTGCAGGAGCGCGAACCGCTCGGACGCGATGATCGCGTCGATGTCGCCGCCCTGCGTCGACAGGAGCAGCGCGCCCCGGACGGCGCGCTGACGCTGGATCGGCACCGCGACGGACACGATCGTGTCGCCGCGGTTGTTGTCCCGCACGCTCTCGGCCGAGACGCCGGTGAGCGCGCGGCGCACCTCAGGCAGGTTGCGGGCGTCCGCCGGCCCGAACTCGTCGAAGCGCTGGCGCTGGCGCCGGAACAGGCCCGTGACGCCGCGCCAGAGCCGCTCGACGAAGGTCGCCTCCGCCGTCTTCGTGGGCGGGAGGTCCGGGCGCGAGATGTCGCCCCGGGTGTAGAGCGCGCGCGAGTCGAGGGTCAGGATGCCGTCTCGGTCGTAGATCCGGGCCCGGGTCCCGGTCGGGCCGACGAGATGGCGGAGCAGCGGCGCGACGCGCTCCGGGTTGATCGAGAACTCGAGCGGCGAAGGACCCTCCTCGGCCGGGGCCTGACCCTCGCCGGCCTGCTGCTGGAGGAGCCGGTCCGGATCGGTGATCACGGTCCCGGTCTCGACGGTCGCCGAGGCCGCGATCGCGCCCGCGATGATCTCGCCCTGGACCAGGAGGCTCTGCACCCGGGTGTCGATCAGGCCCTGGCGGGAGGTGTTCAGCGTCAGGACGCCGAGGAGCAGCGCCAGGAGCCCGACGAGGTTGAGGACGACGATCCGGCGGGTGAGGCTCGACGACGCCTGCGCGAGGATGCTCCGGCCGGAGCGCCTCAGGATCGGGACGAAGCCCGACCGGCTTTC
>CAXTKM010000348.1:0-3101 GCA_964244795.1 uncultured Enterovirga sp. | reverse complement strand
AGCACTTCAAGTTCGAGCAGCGCGGCAAGCGCCGCATCCACGCGAAGCCGACCGCGGGCGAGGTCAGCCACTACCGCTGGTGGCTCCTGCGCGAGCTCGAGCTGATCGAGCCGAAGCTCGTCGTCGCGCTCGGCGGAACGGCGGTCCTCGCGCTGACCGGCAAGTCGATCCCGATCACGCGCTCGCGCGGACCCGCGACCCTGCTCGAGGATTTTCCGGGATTCATCACGGTCCATCCCTCCTACCTCTTGCGCCTGCCGGACGAGGACGCGAAAGCCGCGGCGTACCGGCAGTTCGTGGGCGACCTCGCGGCCGTGAAGGCGCTGGGCGAGGCCGGGCGCGCGACCGGATAGGAGAGACCATGCGCTATCGCGGCGGGTGCCAGTGCGGAGCGGTCCGCTACGGGTCGGATGCCGATCCCGTGAACGAGCGGATCTGCCACTGCCGGAGCTGCCAGAGGGCGGTCGGGGCGTCCTTCAACGCGCGCCTCCTGTTCCGCACGGCCGACGTCGAGATCAGCGGTCCGGTCGCGACCTTCCCGTCCTCACCGGAGCTGCTGCGCGGGTTCTGCCCCGCATGCGGCACGACGCTGTTCTCCCGCCGCGACGCGACGGGCGTCATGGGCATCACGGCCGGATCGCTCGACGATCCATCGCCCTTCCGCCCGACGGAGCACATCTGGACCTCGTCCCGACAGGCTTGGATCCGCTTCGACGACGGTCTCGTGGAGCACAGGGAGGGGCCGGCGTAGCGAGTGTTCGGACCACGAACCTCCTCATCTGAGGTGCCGAGCAAAGCTCGGCCTCGAAGGTCGTACATTGGTCCCGCGTGCTTCGAGGCTCGCCTCGGCGAGCACCTCATGCCGAAGACCTCTGCCCGGACGCCAAGGCTGTCATTGCGAGGAGCGTGAGCGACGAAGCAACCCAGGGGTTGGCGCGCGGCCTCTGGTTGGCTTCGCTGCGCTCGCAATGACGGGATGCGTTTCGCGCCCCTGAACGTCACGGCGTCACCCGTAGCGGTGCAGCGCCGTGCCGTGGCGCTTCAGCCAGCGCTCCGCCTCCTCGGTCCCGGGGCAGAGGTCGTGCACGATCCGCCAGAAGCGATGCGAGTGGTTCAGCTCGCGCAAGTGCGCGACCTCGTGCGCGGCAAGGTAGTCGAGCACGGAGGGCGGCGCGAGGATCATGCGCCAGGAGAAGCTGAGCGTGCCCGTCGACGAGCACGAGCCCCAGCGGCTCCGCGTATCCCTGAGCGTGACCCGGCCGACCGCCACGTCGAGCCGCTCCGCGTGACGCGAGACCGCGGCCTTGAGGTCGGCCTGCGCCTCGGCCTGCAGGAACCGGCGGACGCGGCCCGGCACCCCGGCCTCGTCGCCCGCGACCGCGATCACGGCCGCTCCGTCCGCGTCGACGGTGGCCCGCGTCGCGCTCCTGATCTGCGACCAGTGCACGATCCGGTGCGGGACACCGCGGAGCGGCACCGCGACCCCGGGCTCGAACAGGATCCGGTCCGGCAGGCGCGCCACCCGGTCCGAGATCCAGCCGCCATGCTGGTCGAGGAACGTCTTCGCGGCCAGGAGGCTCGCACGCGGCGGGAGCGTCAGGACGACCTCTCCGGTCGCGCCCGAGACCCGGAGCGTCATGCGCCGGGCGGCGGGGTGGCGCCGCAGCACGACCTCGAACCGGCGACCGCCATGCTGGACGTCGAGCTGGGTCGGCTCGGGCGCCCGCGTCCGGGGGGTCGACAGGAATCGGCGGAGCCCGAGCATGGCGAGACTCTGCCCGCGCGGCGATCCTCTGTCACGCCCGGCCGGGCGGCCGAGTCGGATCAGACCGGTGTCTTCACCCGGTTCTTGCGGGAGATCCTCGGGCGCGGCGAGGCCGGCGGAGCGGCATCGAGCTTTGCCTGGGGCTCGGACGGGGCCGCGGCTTGGGGCGCCGGCTGGGGCTGAGCCTGAGGTTCGGCCTCTCGGCCGTGCAGCAGCGTGAACTCCGTGATCCGGGGCGCGATCTCGGACCGGAACCGCGACCCGTTGAAGACGCCGTAATGCCCGACCTTCGGCTGCAGATGGTAGAGCTTCTTGTCGGCCGAAAGGTTCGGGGTGAGGTCGAGGGCGGCCAGCGTCTGGCCGACGCCCGAGATGTCGTCCTTCTCGCCCTCGACCGCCATGATCGCGCAGCGCCGGATCGCCACGAGGTCGACCGGCTCGCCCCGGTGGGTCATCTCGCCCTTCGGCAGGGCGTGGTCGACGAAGACGCGCTCGACGGTCGTCAGGTAGAACTCGGCCGTGAGGTCCATCACGGCCATGTACTCGTCGTAGAAGTCGCGATGCTTCTCGGCCGCATCGCCGTCGCCGCCGACGAGGTGGTTGAACATGTCCTTATGCGCCGTGACGTGGCGGTCGAGGTTCATGGCCATGAAGCCTGAGAGCTGCAGGAACCCGGGATAGACCTGCCGCATCGCTCCCGGGTAGCCGAACGGGACGGTGTGGATGCAGTTCTCGCGGAACCAGGCCGCGCCTCGCTCCTCCGCCAGGAGGTTCACGGCCGTCGGCGAGCGGCGGGTGTCGATCGGGCCGCCCATCAGGATCATCGAGCGCGGGATCGCGGGGTCGTTCTCGGCCTCGAGCCGCGCGATCGCGGCGATCACCGGCACGGCCGGCTGGCAGACGGCGAGCACGTGCAGGTCGGGCCCGAGGTCCCGGCACATGTCCTTCACGTAGTCGATGTAGTCGTCGAGGTCGAAGGTCCCCTCCGAGATCGGCACCATGGAGGCGTCCGCCCAGTCGGTGATCATCACCTCGTGCGTCGGCAGGAAGGCCTCGACCGTGCCCCGCAGCAGCGTCGCATAGTGGCCGGACATCGGGGCCACGATCAGGAGCTTCGGCTGTCCCCTCGCGCCGCCGGCGCGGCGGAACGCGATGACCCGGCCGAAGGACCGCGTCCAGATCACCTCCTCGCTGATCTGGACGGGCTCGCCCGCGATCGTCGTTTCCGGGAGCCGGAAGGCGGGCTTTTCGTACCGGCGCGTGCCGCGCTCGAACATCTCGAAGGCGGCCGACATGGAACGCCCGACCGGCGTCTGGGCGAGCGGGTTGTTCGGCG
>CAXTKM010000347.1:0-3114 GCA_964244795.1 uncultured Enterovirga sp. | reverse complement strand
AAGTCTACATCATGATCCTGCCGGCCTTCGGCATCGTGTCCCATATCGTCTCGACCTTCTCGAGGAAGCCGATCTTCGGCTATCTCGGGATGGCCTACGCGATGGTGGCGATCGGGGTCGTGGGCTTCGTGGTGTGGGCGCACCACATGTACACCGTCGGGCTGTCGCTGCAGACGCAGGCCTATTTCGTGTTCGCCACGATGGTGATCGCGGTTCCGACCGGCGTGAAGATCTTCTCCTGGATCGCCACGATGTGGGGCGGCTCGATCCGCTTCTCGGCCGCGATGCACTGGGCGATCGGCTTCATCTTCCTGTTCACGGTGGGCGGCGTGACCGGCGTCGTGTTGGCCAATGCCGGCATCGACCGCTACATGCACGACACCTACTACGTGGTCGCGCACTTCCACTACGTGCTGTCGCTCGGCGCAGTGTTCATGATCTTCGGCGGCATCTACTACTGGTTCCCGAAGATGTCGGGCCGCATCATTCCCGAGAACATCGGCATCCTGCACTTCTGGATCTCGTTCATCGGCGCGAACATCCTGTTCTTCCCGATGCACTTCCTCGGCCTCGCCGGCATGCCGCGACGCTACGCGGATTATCCAGACGCCTTCGCGGGCTGGAACCGGGTCGCCTCGTTCGGCTCCTACCTGTTCGCGTTCGGGCTCCTCGTGTTCCTCTACGGGATCTACCGCGCCTTCTCGTCGAAGACGCAGGCCGAGGCGAACCCATGGGGCGCGGGCGCGACGACGCTCGAGTGGACGCTGCCCTCGCCGCCGCCCTTCCACCAGTACGAGACGCTGCCGGTCATCGCCGACACGGGTCACTGACGACGCGATCCGGCCCGATCATCTCGGGCCGGATATCCCATCGCGGCCGCGGCGACCTGATCGCCCGGCCGCCCGGTTCCGGAACGCCATGATCATCTCAGCCGACACCCTCGCGGCGGACGCCAAGATGCCGTCCCTCGCAGGTTCCGCCCTCGCAGGGTCCGCCCTCGCTCCCGCCGCGATCGCCGGCGGCGAGGTGCGCGACTACTTTACCCTGCTGAAGCCCCGGGTGATGTCGCTCGTCATCCTGACGGCGGCGGTCGGCATGCTGACGACGGCGCCCGCGACCCCGACGGTCGTCTCGCTCGCCTCGCTCCTGATGATCGCGATCGGGGCCGGGGCGTCCGGCTGCCTTAACATGTGGTGGGACGCGGATATCGACGCCGTGATGACCCGGACGCGGACGCGGCCGATCCCGGCCGGACGGGTGAGCGCGGAGGAGGCGCTGGCTTTCGGGATGTTCGTGGCGAACGTCCTCGCGGCGGTGCTGCTCGCGCTCACGATCGCGTTCTACGTCGTGGTCTATTCGATGGGCCTGAAGCGCTGGACGCCGCAGAACATCGTCATCGGGGGCGCGGCCGGCGCACTCCCGCCGATCATCGGCCAGGCGGCCGTGACCGGCACGGTGCACCTCGACTCGATCGTCCTGTTCGCGATCATCTTCGTCTGGACGCCGCCGCATTTCTGGGCCCTGGCGCTCGTGAAATCGGCCGAGTACGGCCGCGCCGGCATCCCGATGCTGCCGAACATCGCCGGCCCCGACGCGACCCGCCGGCACATCCTGGCCTATACGATCGCGCTCGTGCCGCTCGCGCTCCTGCCCGTCCCGATGGGATTCGGCGGGATCGCCTACGGGATCGTCTCGGCCGTGTCCGGAGCCGGCATGCTGGCGCTGGCCGTCAAGGTCTTCGTCCGACGCGAAGGCGCGGCCGCGGACAAGGCCGCGATGGAGCTGTTCGGCTACTCGATCCTGTATCTCCTCCTGCTGTTCGCGACGCTGCTGGCCGAGCAGGGGCTCGGCCTGTTCCGAGCCGTGCCGGGCATCTGCGCGTGAACGCCCCGTCGCCCGTTCCGCGGCCGCCGAGCCCGGCCGACCAGAGGCGTCGCCGCGCGCGCTCGATCGCGATCGCGCTCTCGCTCGGGTTCATGGTCCTCATGTTCTACGCGGTCACGATCGCCAAGATGGGCCCCCAGGTCCTGAACCGGCCGATGTGATGGCGGAGCGCGTCCCGACCTCCGTTGGCAACCGGCGCGGCCGGCGGACGACGCTCTTCGCCTGCCTCGGGCTCGCCTTCGGCATGGTGGGCGCGGCCTACGCGTCGGTGCCGCTCTACAACCTGTTCTGCAAGGTCACCGGCTACGACGGGACGCCGATCGTCCGATCGACCGCGTCCGCGCGGACGCTCGACCGCACCGTCTCGGTCCGATTCGACACGAACGTCGCGCCGGGCCTGAGCTGGACGTTCACGTCGGAGACACCGGAGCTGAAGATCCGCATCGGCGAGACCCAGACCGTGTTCTTCCGGGCCACGAACACCGGCCCGCGTCCCTCGAAGGGCATCGCGACCTACAACGTGCAGCCGGGCCAGGCCGGGGCCTTCTTCGTGAAGATGAAGTGCTTCTGCTTCGACGAGCAGCAGCTCGCGCCCGGCGAGGCGATGGACTTCCCGGTCGTCTTCTACGTCGACCCGGAGATCGCGAAGGACCGGTCGCTCGACGACCTCTCCTCCATCACGCTGTCCTACACCTACTTCACGTCGCGGAACGGCCAGCCGGTCGCCTCCGTCGACACGGCCCCGAAGCTCTAGGCGGCACCGGGGCGCGGTCGGCGGTCGCGCGAGCGCCGGGGCCGGATGACAAACGGGCCCGGCGGCCGTAAGCCGGACCGGAGATCGAGCGGACAAGGCGGGGCGGGCGCGAGCGGCCCGGCGGGGACAGGACCATGGCAGACGCCACCGAAGCCAAGCACGACTACCACCTCGTCGATCCGAGCCCCTGGCCGCTGATCGGCGCCGGTGCGGCCTTCACGATGATGATCGGGCTCGTGATGACCATGAAGGGTCTCGGGCCCGAGACGTTCAAGCTCGGGCCCTACGTGCTCGGGGCCGGGCTTCTCGGCGTCTTCTACACGATGGCGAGCTGGTGGAGCGACGTCGCCTACGAGGCCGGCCCGGGCCACCACCACACACGCGTGGTCCAGCTCCACCACCGCTACGGGATGATGATGTTCATCGCCTCGGAGGTGATGTTCTTCGTCGCCTGGTTCTGGGCCTATTTCGACGCC
>CAXTKM010000346.1:158-3143 GCA_964244795.1 uncultured Enterovirga sp. | reverse complement strand
GAGTCGACCCTCCCCTCAAGGGGGAGGGCAGGGCGTCGCGTTCTTGGAAACGTATCACGCTGCCCCGCCCATCAGCTTTCCCCGCAGCCCGTCCGGGATGCGGACGGGGCGTCCGCCCGCGATCGCGGCGACCAGCACGCTCGCGGTCACGAGCGGCACGCCGTCCCGCAGGATGCGCTGCAGGACGTCGAGCGTCGCGCCCCGGATCGCCGCCGTGCGGGTCTCGACCGTGATGACGTCGTCCATCCGGGCCGGCTTCAGGTAGTCGACAGTAAGCCGCCGGACCGCGAAGATCAGCCCGGAGCCGTCGGCGTGGAGCATCGACTGGTCGACGCCGCCGGCCCGCAACAGCTCCGTCCGGCCGCGCTCCAGGAAGCGCAGGTAGCTCGCGTGATAGACGAGGCCGGAGAAGTCCGTGTCCTCGTAATAGACCCGGATCGACATGGCGTGCGCGTCGGTCACGTCCTGTCCGGCCCGATGTCCACGATCGTGATCTCCGGCGGAACCCCGAACCGCACCGGGACGATGCTGTAGCCGAGCCCGCCGGAGACGACGAGGTCGGTGTGCTCGCGCACGAGGCCGTAGGCGTAGCGGTTTTGGTAGCGCGACGGCACGACGGGAGAATAGCCGAACAGCCTGACCTGGCCGCCATGGGTGTGGCCCGAGAGCGTCAGGGCGACCCGGGCCGGCACGGTCGGGAAGACGTCCGGCTCGTGCGCGAGCAGGATCATGGGCGCGCCCTCCGGCACGGCGGCCAGCATTCGGGGCATGTCGTCGATCCCGAGCGGCCGGTCCCGGTCGCGCCGGCGGGCCGGCAGGAAGGCTAGCTGGTCGCCGAGCCCGGCGAGCCAGACCGGCGCGGGCGCGGTCCGGAGCGGCACGGCCTCGTTCTCCAGCACCCGGATCCCGACATCCTCCAGCGCGCGCCGCGCGAGCGGGGCGTCGCCGGTCCGCTGCGCGGTCCGGTCCTCCCACCAATCATGGTTGCCGAGAGCGGCGTAGACGCCGAGCGGCGCCCGCAGTCCGGCCAGCGCCTTCGACCAGGCCGATGCCGGGACGTCTCCGCTCACCATCCGGCTGCCCGCGACGAAATCGCCGACGAGCACGATCAGGTCCGGCTCGAGAGCATTCGTCCGGTCCGCGATGGCCCGGACGCGGTCGGCCGACATGTAGGGCAGGCTCGCATGGATGTCGGAAAGGGCCGCGATGCGGAGCCGGAGGCCCGCGGGCCAGGGCGCGCGCGGCCGCACCCGATGCTCCGCGACCGCGAGCCGGAAGGGCTCGATCCCGACCGCGTAGGTCGCGCTCGCGACCCCGGTCCCGAGGATCGCGCCGGTCGCCCGCAGGAGGGTGCGGCGCGTCGGGAGGCGGCTCGTCTCGCTCATCGGCGCCCTTTGAACGGGGAGTGGGGCGCGAGCGAGGCCACCTCGTCAGGATCGCAGGCCGACGCCTTCAGCCGGCTAAGGGGAACCGGCTGCTGGGAAGCGGTATCGCGAGACGCGCCTCTCTCGCCGCCTCGATCCAGACCAGGATCGCATCCTGAACGTTGACGATCGCCTCTTCGGGAGTGTCTCCATCGCTCATGCAGCCTGGGAGATCGGGAACGATCGCGGCGAACCCGCCTCCCTCCGCAGCCGGAAGCGGCTCGATGATCACGGGATATTCAAGCAGGGTCACGACCGTTCTCCGGAGGAAGACATGAGCACGGCATCAATGAAGCGGACGAGCGATCGAATATAGAACGGTCGAATGGGCCGACGGAACGGGACCGTCAAGATGTCGGGCACCGTCGGATGCTCGACCTTGTAGTGCGACCCGCCACCCGAAGGTGGCCTGCACGAGACGCCGTGCTCTCCGCGGACTCGAAGCACGTCGGCGATCGTCCAGTCGTTGACGGGATTGCGTCGCATGGCTTCGAGCAGGCTCCGCATCACTCCTCCGTCGCTTCCCCGAACAGCCCGAACTGCGCCGCCGGGTCGCGCTTCGGCTCGACGAGCCCGAGGTGCCGGTAGGCGTGGCCGGTCAGGACGCGGCCGCGCGGGGTGCGGGCGAGCAGCCCGCGCTGGATCAGGAAGGGCTCGATGATCTCCTCGATCGCGTCGCGTGGTTCGGAGAGCGCGGCCGCGATCGTCTCGACCCCGACCGGGCCGCCGCCGTAGTTCCTCGCGATCACGTTCAGGTACTTGCGGTCCATGAGGTCGAGCCCGGCCGGATCGACGTCGAGGAGCCGGAGCGCGCCGTCCGCGACCGCGCGCGTGATCGTCGCCTCGCCGTCCACGAGCGCGAAGTCGCGCACCCGCCGGAGCAGCCGCCCGGCGATCCGGGGCGTCCCGCGGGACCGTTTCGCGATCTCGTTTGCGCCGTCGTCCGACATGCCGATCCCGATGACCCGCGCCCCGCGCTTCACGATCAGCTCGAGCTCGCCAACCTCGTAGAACTCGAGCCGGATCGGGATGCCGAATCGGTCGCGGAGCGGTGTCGTGAGAAGGCCGGCCCGGGTCGTCGCGCCGACCAGCGTGAAGGCCGGCAGGTCGATCTTGACGGAGCGGGCGGCCGGCCCCTCGCCGATCACGAGGTCGAGCTGGTGATCCTCCATGGCCGGATAGAGGATCTCCTCGACGGCCGGGTTCAGACGGTGGATCTCGTCGATGAACAGCACGTCGCGCTCGTCGAGGTTCGTCAGTTGCGCCGCGAGGTCGCCGGCCTTCGCGATGACCGGACCCGAGGTCGACCGGAAGTTCACCCCGAGCTCGCGTGCGACGATCTGGGCCAGCGTCGTCTTGCCGAGCCCGGGCGGCCCGACGAAGAGGACATGGTCCAGCGCCTCGCCCCGGGTCTTCGCGGCCTCGATGAAGACCCCGAGATTCGCCCGGGCCGCGCGCTGTCCGATGAACTCGGAGAGCGTCAGCGGCCGCAGCGTCGAATCGGGATCGCTGTCGCTGGCCGCCGACGGGTACCTGTACTTCACCGCCGACCAGCTGCACC
>CAXTKM010000346.1:0-148 GCA_964244795.1 uncultured Enterovirga sp. | reverse complement strand
CGAGGCTTGTCTTGGGAGGGGCCGCCATGGGCCGTGTTAGAACGCGGTCGGCTCAGGGGGAAGCGGCCGAGACGCTTTCCCAGACACGACGCCTGATCCCTCCCCTGCAGGGGAGGGCCGAGTCGCGCCGCAGGCGCGAACCGGGGTG
>CAXTKM010000345.1:0-3159 GCA_964244795.1 uncultured Enterovirga sp. | reverse complement strand
GACGAGATGGCCGACCTGATGATGGTCGCCGGCAAGGACATCGAGGGCGCGATCCAGCGCCTCGCCCAGATGGCGCGCGCCGCCGGCATCCACCTCATCATGGCGACGCAGCGCCCCTCGGTCGACGTCATCACGGGCACGATCAAGGCGAACTTCCCGACCCGCATCTCCTTCCAGGTCACCTCCAAGATCGACTCGCGCACGATCCTCGGCGAGATGGGCGCCGAGCAGCTCCTCGGCCAGGGCGACATGCTCTACATGATGGGCGGCGGCCGGATCACCCGCGTGCACGGGCCCTTCGTGTCGGACACGGAGGTCGAGAAGGTCGTGGCGCACCTGAAGCAGCAGGGGCGGCCGCAATACCTCGACTCGATCACGTCGGACGACGAGGAGACGGGCGCGGCTCCCGAGGACGGCGCGGTGTTCGACAAGGGCGCGATGGCGGCGGCGTTCGGGGACGAGAGCCAGGACCCCTACGACCAGGCGGTCTCCGTCGTGCTGCGCGACAAGAAGGCCTCGACCTCCTATATCCAGCGCAGACTCGGCATCGGGTACAATCGCGCGGCCTCCATCATGGAGCGCATGGAGAAGGAGGGCATCGTCGGCCCGGCCAACCATGCGGGCAAGCGCGAGATCCTGATGGAGGGCGCGAGCCACGGCATGCCGGACGACGACTGACCGTCGCCCGGAAGGAGCGAGACCGGGATGAGACGCGTCGCCTCGAGAATCCCGGCCGGGATCGTGCTCCTCGCGGCATCCGCCGCGGCGGCCCAGCCGTCGCGCGAGCCGATGCCGATCGGCCCCCCGGCCGGGACGGCCCGACCGGCCGTCACGAGCGAGCGGGTGATCGAGCGGGCGAACCAGGCCCTGAACGGCACGTCCACCATGAGCGCCGAGTTCGCGCAGGTGGGCGGCGAGGGCCGCCGCCTGACCGGGACGGTCTACGTCCAGCGGCCCGGCAAGCTCCGCTTCGAGTACAACAAGCCGTCCACGCTCGAGGTCGTGAGCGACGGCTCGACGGTGCTCGTGCGCGACCGCAAGCTGAACACCTCCGACCCCTACCCGATCTCGCAGACGCCGCTGAAGTTCCTGCTCAGCGCCCGGATCGACCTCGCCCGCGAATCGCGCGTGAAGGCGGTGTCGAGCGGAGCCGACGGGGTGAACGTGACGATCGAGGATTCCTCGACGCTCGGCGGAACCTCCCGGATCACGCTCACCTTCGATCCCGAGATCACGACCCTGAAGCGCTGGCGCGTGACCGACCCGCAGGGCTACACGACCACCGTCTCGCTCTCCGACATCGAGAAGAACCGGACGCTCGACCCGAAGATCTTCAACCTCGGGTTCATGCGACCGGTGGAGTGACGGCGGCCTGCACGCTCCTGCTGGCTCCACCGCCGGCCCCGGCCGTGGCATCCGCTGTCGCCTCGGGCTAACGTCGCACGATATTGTCCGGGAGGTTCACCGTTGAGGCATCCGTTCAGCAAGGCGCTCGCGCTCGCCGCGCTCCTGACCCTCGCGGCCGGGCCGGGCCGGGCCGCGGACCCCTACCCGAGCCGGCTCGTGAAGATCATCGTGCCGTTCGGGGCGGGCGGGCCGGCGGACGTCTACGCGCGCGTCGTCGCGCAGCAGCTCTCCGTCGCGCTGAAGCAGCCCTTCGTGATCGAGAACCGGCCGGGCGCGGGCGCCATCGTGGGCACGAACGAGGCCGCCAAGGCCGAGCCCGACGGCTACACGCTCCTCATGATGTCAAACACGCACACCACGAACGAGACGCTCGTCCCGAAGAAGAGCTACGACCTGATGCGAGACTTCGTGCCGGTCGCCCCGGTGAACGCGTCCGATCTCGTCGTCGTGGTGCACCCCTCCGTCCCGGCGAAGAGCCTGGCGGAGCTGATCGCGCTCGCGAAGCGGGAGCCCGGCAAGCTGAACTACGCCTCGTCCGGGGTCGGCACGCCCTACCACATGGCGGGCGAGCTGTTCAAAGCGATGACCGGGACGGACATCGTCCATGTTCCGCACCGCGGCAGCGGCGAGGCCCGCAACAACACGATCGGCGGCCACGTTCAGGTGATGATCGACGCCGTGACCACGATGGCCCCGAACGTCGAGGCCGGGCAGGTCAGGGCGCTGGCCACGACCGGGCAGGTCAGGTCCACGATCCTGCCCGACGTGCCGACGGTCGCCGAGGCCGGGACGCCCGGCTACGAGGCGACGATCTGGCTCGGGATCATGGCCCCGAAGGGCACGCCCCCGGCGATCGTCGACCGGCTGAACGCCGGGATCCGGGCGGCCGTGAGCGCGCCCGAGGTCAAGGCGGCCTGGACGAAGCAGGGCGCGGTCGCGCTCAGCATGAGCCCGGCCGAGTTCGGGGAGTACATCCGGGGCGACATCGCGAAATGGGCCAAGGTCGTCGCCATGGCCGGTCTGAAGATGGAGTGACCGGCGCATGACGACGACGCTCAGGCTGCTCGGTGGCGGCGCCGCCCACGGCCTCGTCTCGGCGCTCGCGCCCGCCTTCGAGGCCGAGACGGGCTGCCGGATCGAGGGCACCTTCGGGGCGGTCGGGGCGATGCGGGACCGGCTGCTCGACGGCGAGCCGACCGACCTCGTGATCCTGACCGCGTCCCTGATCCGGGACCTCGCGGCTCTCGGCCATGTGTCCGGTGCCGATGCCGTCGCTGTCGGCACGGTCGAGACCGCGATCGCGGTCCGGGCGGGCGACCCCGCGCCTGCGGTCGGAGACGGCGAGGCGCTGCGGGCCGCCTTCCTGGACGCGGACGCGATCTACCTGCCCGATACGGCGAAATCGACCGCCGGCCTCCACCTCGCGGCCGTGATCGCGAGCCTCGGGCTTCGGGACAGCGTGGCCGGCCGCCTCCGCGAGCACTCGAACGGCGCCACCGCGATGCGGGCGCTCGCGGCCTCGACCGACCGCAGGCCGATCGGCTCGACCCAGGTCACCGAGATCCTGGCGACGCCCGGGATCGCGCTCGTCGGCCCTCTGCCGCCGGAGCACGGGCTCGCGACGATCTACACGGCCGCGCCCTGCACGAAGGCAGCGCTGGCTGACGCGGCGCGCGCTTTCATCCGACGGCTTGCGGGTCCAGAGGCGGCGGGCGCTCGAGCGACCGCGGGGTTCGCAGCGTAACCTCTCCC
>CAXTKM010000344.1:0-3171 GCA_964244795.1 uncultured Enterovirga sp. | reverse complement strand
TCTCCGCGTCCCGGATCGCGACCAGCACCTTGCCGAGCTTCGAGGTGACGATGAAGCGGCAGACGAGATAGCCGCCCGCGAGCGCGACCGCGGAGGCCGCGAAGAGCGCGGCCCGGGTCGTCTGCGCCTGCACGGGCGCGCCCAGGATGTCCTTGAAATCGGTCAGGCCGTTGTTGCCCCCGAACCCCATGTCGTTCCGGAAGAAGGCGAGCAGCAGCGCATAGGTCATCGCCTGCGTGATGATGGACAGGTACACCCCCGTGACCCGCGACCGGAACGCGAGCCAGCCGAACACGAAGGCGAGGATCCCGGGCGCGAGCACGACCGCGATCGCGGCGACCGCGAAATGGTCGAAGCCCATCCAGAACCAGGGCAATTCCTTGTAGTTGAGAAACACCATGAAGTCCGGCAGCACCGGGTTGCCGTAGACGCCGCGGGTCCCGATCTGGCGCATGAGGTACATGCCCATCGCGTATCCGCCGAGCGCGAAGAAGGCGCCGTGGCCGAGCGACAGGATGCCGGCATAGCCCCAGATCAGGTCGACCGAGACGGCGAGCAGCGCGTAGCAGAGATACTTGCCGAGCAGCGGCACGAGGTAGTCGGACAGGTGCAGGGCCGAGCCCGGCGTCGCCCAGAGGTTCAGGACGGGCACGAGCACGGCCGCGCCGAGCACGACGGCCAGGAACACGATCCCGGTGCGGTTGAGGAAGCGGTCGGAGGTCATGGGTGACTCCGCCTCTCCCCGCTTGCGGGGAGAGGTCGAGCGAGGCGGAGCCTCGACCGGGTGAGGGGCAGTCCAGCTCTGACGTCGAGTCTGCTTTGCCCCTCACCCGGTCGCACTGACGTGCGACTCGACCTCTCCCCGCTTCGCGGGGCGAGGCAACAGGCGCGTGACGATCCCACCCTCATCCCTCCACGAACCGGCCCTTGAGCGCGAACAGGCCGCGCGGGCGCTTC
This sequence comes from uncultured Enterovirga sp., assembly GCA_964244795.1. Classification (GTDB taxonomy): domain Bacteria; phylum Pseudomonadota; class Alphaproteobacteria; order Rhizobiales; family Beijerinckiaceae; genus Enterovirga. The sequence continues at coordinate 2,214 of CAXTKM010000344.1, read as the reverse complement.
TGGATGAAGAGGATGATGGCCACGAGAAGGACGATCTTGCCGAGGACCGCGCCCGCGACGGGCTCGAGCAGCTTGTTCGCGACCCCGATCGAGACCGCGCCGACGAGCGTGCCCCAGAGATTGCCGACGCCCCCGAAGACCACGACCAGGAAACTGTCGATGATGTAGCCCTGGCCGAGGTTCGGGCTGACGTTGTCGATCTGCGAGAGCGCGACCCCCGCGATGCCGGCGATGCCGGACCCGAGCCCGAAGGTCAGCGCGTCGACCCGGTCCGTCCGGATCCCCATCGCGCCCGCCATCCGGCGGTTCTGCGTGACGGCCCTGATCTGCAGCCCCATCGCGGTCTTCTTCAGCGCGAGCAGCAAGGCCCCGAACACGACCAGCGCGAACAGGATGATGACGATCCGGTTCCAGGTGAGCGTCAGACCCCCGAGATCGAGCGCGCCCGACATCCAGGTCGGGTTGCCGACCTCGCGGTTGTTCGCACCGAAGATCGTCCGGACGAGCTGCTGCAGGATCAGCGAGATGCCCCAGGTCGCGAGCAGCGTCTCGAGCGGCCGGCCGTAGAGGAAGCGAATGACGGAGCGCTCGATCAGGACGCCGACCGCGCCCGCGACCAGGAAGGCGAGCGGCAGCGCGATGAACAGCGAGGCGCCGAACAGCCAGGGCGCGTGCGCCCGGATCAGCTCCTGCACGACGAAGGTCGTGTAGGCGCCGAGCATCACCATCTCGCCATGCGCCATGTTGATGACGCCCATGACCCCGAACGTCACCGCGAGGCCGATCGCGGACAGGAGCAGCACGGAGCCGAGGCTTAGCCCGTAGACGACGTCCTGCACGGACTTGAGGAGAACCATGCGGCCCTCGATCGCCGCGATCGCGTCGGCGGCCATCTGGCGGATCGCGGGCGAGGCTGCGCCGGGCAGCGTGCGGAGCACGGCCAGCGCGTCCTGGTCGCCGCGCGCTCGGAGAACCGCGATCGCGTCGGTCATCTCGGCCGCGGTCGCGTCGGGCTTCGACAGGAGCACCGCCGCGCGCGCCTCGCCGAGGAGGCGCCGCAGACGCGGGTCTCTCTCGGCCGCGATCGCGGCGTCGAGGGCCGGGAGGGCCGCGACGTCGCGCGACTTGAACACGGCGGAGGCGGCCGCCTCGCGGCGGCGCGGGTCGGGCGATCGGAGCGTCAGGGTCCCCATCGCGGCATCGACCGCGCGGCGGACCCGGTTGTTCAGCCGGACCGGCTTGAGGTCGGCAGCCGCGACCGTCGCCGGGGCGCCCGTCTTCGCGTCGCGCAGCGCGCCCGCGCCATCCCGCACGAAGACCGCCCCGTCGGCGCGGACGAGGAGCCGGCCATCGCGCAGCGCCCCGATCACGTCCTCGGCGAGCGGATTGCCGCTCGCGGCCACGCCCTCGATCGCGGCCTCGGTGTCGGGATAGCTGTCCACCGCGAAGCGTGCGAGCGCGTCGGTGTAGGCGTCGGCGCGCGCGGCGTGCGGAGACGCCAGCACGGCAACAAAGAGGACAAGTGCCAGAAGAGACCGCACCGAAACTCCGACCGGCTCCCTCTCCCGAGAGGGAGAGGGCTGGGGTGAGGGACGGACGCCCGCGGCGGAGCCCGCGATACGTAAGGGGGATGAGAGGCCGTCGAGGCTTCCGCCGTCGACGTCGGTCCCTCACCCCATCCCTCTCCCTATCGGGAGAGGGGTCTTGTCGCGTCGTTCAAAGCGCCGAGATCACGCGCCGCCGCACTTGCCGGTCTTCGTGTTGAAGTTGCCGCACTTCTTGTCGACCCAATCGGCCACGAGGTCCTTCGAGCCGTCGAGCTCCTTCGACCAGGCGTCGCCCGGCACGAGGCCGGCCGTCTTCCAGACGACCTCGAACTGTCCGTCGCCCTTGATCTCGCCGATGAAGACCGGCTTCGAGATGTGATGGTTCGGCAGCATGGTCGACATGCCGCCGGTCAGGTTCATGGCCTGGATCCCGGGCAGCGCTTCGATGACCTTGTCCGGATCGACGCTCTTCGCCTTCTCGACCGCCTTGACCCACATCTCGAACCCGATGACGTGCGCCTCCATCGGATCGTTGGTCACGGCCTTCGGGTTCCTCTTGAAGGCCTTCCAGCGCGCGATGAAGTCCTTGTTCGCGGGCGTGTCGATCGACTGGAAGTAGTTCCAGGCCGCGAGGTGGCCGAGCAGCGGCTTCGTGTCGATGCCCGCG
>CAXTKM010000343.1:0-3177 GCA_964244795.1 uncultured Enterovirga sp. | reverse complement strand
AGGTCATTTCGGAGACGAACCGTCCGGCCCTGATCCTCGCCCCGAACAAGACGCTGGCCGCGCAGCTCTACGGCGAGTTCAAGTCGTTCTTCCCGAACAACGCGGTAGAATACTTCGTCTCGTACTACGACTATTACCAGCCCGAGGCCTACGTGCCGCGTTCCGACCTGTATATCGAGAAGGATTCCTCGATCAACGAGCAGATCGACCGCATGCGGCACGCGGCGACGCGGGCGCTGATCGAGCGCGACGATGTCATCATCGTGGCGTCGGTCTCCTGCATCTACGGCATCGGCTCGGTCGAGACCTACACGGCCATGACCTTCGCGATCACGCTCGGCGAGCGGATCGAGCAGCGCCAGCTCATCGCCGACCTGGTCGCCCTGCAGTACAAGCGCACCTCGATGGATTTTTCGCGCGGCACCTTCCGGGTCCGGGGCGACACGATCGAGCTGTTTCCGGCCCATCTCGAGGATCGCGCCTGGCGGATCGGCCTGTTCGGCGACGAGGTGGAATCGATCGTCGAGTTCGATCCGCTGACCGGCCACAAGGTCGCGGATCTTCGCTTCGTGAAGGTCTATGCGAACTCGCACTACGTCACGCCGCGCCCGACGCTGCAGCAGGCCGTGAAGTCGATCAAGGAGGAGCTTCGCGGCCGGCTCGAGGAGCTGAACCGGATGGGCCGCCTGATCGAGGCGCAGCGGCTCGAGCAGCGCTGCACCTTCGACATCGAGATGATCGAGGCGACCGGCGTCTGCTCCGGCATCGAGAACTACTCGCGCTATCTCACCGGCCGCCGGCCCGGCGAGCCGCCGCCGACGCTGTTCGAGTACCTGCCGGACAACGCCCTCGTGTTCACCGACGAGAGCCATGTCACCCTGCCGCAGATCGGCGGCATGTACCGGGGCGACTTCCGCCGCAAGGCGACGCTGGCCGAATACGGCTTCCGGCTGCCCTCCTGCATGGACAACCGCCCGCTCCGCTTCGAGGAGTGGGAGGCGATGCGGCCCCAGACCGTGCACGTCTCCGCGACGCCCGGCCCCTGGGAGATCGAGCGCGCGCAGGGCGTCTTCGTCGAGCAGGTGATCCGGCCGACCGGCCTGATCGACCCGCCGGTCGAGATCCGGCCCGCCCGCTCCCAGGTCGACGACGTCCTGGGCGAGATCCGCGAGACCGCCCAGGCCGGCTACCGCTCGCTCGTGACCGTGCTGACGAAGCGCATGGCCGAGGACCTCACCGAGTACCTGCACGAGAACAAGGTCCGGGTGCGCTACATGCACTCCGACATCGACACGATCGAGCGCATCGAGATCATCCGCGACCTCCGGCTCGGGGCCTTCGACGTGCTGGTCGGGATCAACCTGCTCCGCGAGGGGCTCGACATCCCGGAATGCGCCCTCGTGGCGATCCTGGACGCCGACAAGGAGGGCTTCCTGCGCTCGGAGACCTCGCTGATCCAGACGATCGGGCGCGCCGCCCGAAACGTCGACGGCAAGGTGATCCTCTATGCGGATCGCCTGACGGGCTCGATGGAGCGCGCCATGGCGGAGACGGAGCGCAGGCGCGAGAAGCAGCTCGCGTACAACCAAGAGCACGGCATCACGCCGGCCTCGATCAAGCGCGGCATCCAGGACATCCTGCAATCGGTCGCGGAGGGCGACCACGTCAGGGTCGACCTGGGCGCGGCCGACCAGGCCATCACGATCGGGCACAACCTCAAGGCCGTGATGGGCGATCTCGAGAAGCGCATGCGGGCGGCGGCCGTGGACCTCGACTTCGAGACCGCGGCGCGCCTCCGCGACGAGCTGAAGCGCCTGCAGATGACCGAGCTCACGCTCGGCATCGACGAGGTCTCGGGCGTCGGCCGCTCCGAGAAGGGCCGCGCCGGATCGTCGAGCCGCATCGGCCAAGGGGGCCGGGATGCCGGACGCGCGGTCGCGGTCGGCAAGGGCTTTCCGAAGCCCGGGCGGGACTCGGGCCCGCGCAAGCCCAGCCTCGACGAGATGGGCCCGCATGCCCGCGAGATGCCGGCCTTCGCGGGCTCGCTGCCGGAGAGGCCGGTGCCACGCTCGACGGCGGGAGTGGGTGGCGCGAAGGCGAAGAGCTGGAAGGGGCGGAAGCGGGGGTGAGGCGGCGGTCAGCCCCGAAGGCAGAGCTGCTGCTTCGGGAACGACACCAAGTCGATCGGGCAGCCTTCGCCGAACTGACGATCTGGCGTGTCCCGGAGCCCGTCGAAGGCTCCGCTCACACGATCAAGGATCGCCTCGCCTACGTCGTCCGGAGCCGATGCGTCGTGCGGTGCCACAACGAGGCCCTGAAGGGCGATCATAGGCATGTCGGAGCGGCAGAGACGCCCTATCGGTTCGTGGACGTATCGAGGCTCCTGGCCGATTTCTGGGCCGAGGTCGATCGGTGGAGGCCGGAATGACGCATGTCACGCTGTCTGTCTCGACCCGTCAGGACGTCACGGGTCGGGCACTCGCGGCATTCAGGGGCGACGCTCAAGAGGCGCGAATCTCGTTCGCATCGGTCGATCTCCTCCGGCAGACGCTGACGCGGGACCGATGGGCGCTCCTCGGAGCGCTGGTCGGGCACGGGCCGATGTCGTTCGAGGACGCCGCGCGCCGGGCCGGGCGATCGGACGGGTGTGTCGTCGAGGATATCACGGCCTTGCTGGACGCCGGCGTGCTGGATCGGGTCGAGCAGGACCGCATCGTGTTTCCGTTCGATGCTCTCCGGGTGGATTTCACACTCCTGAAAGCCGCCTGAACGCACACGTCCGAAGAGCCCTAAGACGTGCCCGGAAAGCTGTCATGGACGAGACCCTCCCGACCCGCCCTGCCCTCGCCTGGACCGGACGCGTCATGAGCGGGCTCGTCGTGCTCTTCCTGCTCCTCGACGGCGGCATCAAGATCGTGCCGCTTCCGGTCGTGACCGAGACGCTGGCGCAGCTCGGCTATCCTGCCGGCCTCGAGCGCGGCCTCGGGATCCTGACGCTCGCGATCGCGCTCCTCTACGCTTGGCCGCGGACGGCCGTGCTCGGCGCGGTGCTGCTGACCGGGCTCCTCGGCGGCGCGATGGCGACGCATCTGCGGGTCGGCAGCCCGCTCTTCAGCCATATCCTGTTCGGGCTCTACGTCGGGCTCCTCGCCTGGGGCGGGCTCTGGCTGCGCGACG
>CAXTKM010000342.1:0-3216 GCA_964244795.1 uncultured Enterovirga sp. | reverse complement strand
GCGCCGACATCTCGGAGCCGGCCTGCGTGAACCGGAAGATGTTGTCCACGAAGAACAGCACGTCCTGGCCCTCGTCGCGGAACTGCTCCGCGACCGTCAGGCCCGTCAGCGCGACGCGGGCGCGGGCGCCCGGCGGCTCGTTCATCTGGCCGTACACGAGGGCGCATTTCGAGCCCTCGCCGCCGCCGTGCTTGTTCACGCCGGACTCGATCATCTCGTGGTAGAGGTCGTTCCCTTCGCGGGTGCGCTCGCCGACGCCAGCGAAGACCGAATAGCCGCCATGCGCCTTCGCGATGTTGTTGATCAGCTCCATGATGAGCACCGTCTTGCCGACGCCGGCGCCGCCGAAGAGGCCGATCTTGCCGCCCTTGGCGTAGGGCGCGAGCAGGTCGACGACCTTGATCCCGGTGACGAGGATCTGCGCCTCGGTCGCCTGGTCGGCGTAGGAGGGGGCCGGCTGGTGGATCGCGCGGGTCATCTCGAACGAGATCGGGCCCGCCTCGTCGACCGGCTCGCCGATGACGTTCATGATGCGGCCGAGCGTGCCGAGGCCGACGGGGACGAGGATCGGCTGCCCCGTATCGGTGACCTTCTGGCCACGCACGAGACCCTCGGACGTGTCCATCGCGATGCACCGGACGGTGTTCTCGCCGAGCTGCTGGGCGACCTCGAGCACGAGACGCGTGTCCCCGTTCGTGGTCTCGAGCGCGTTCAGGATCTCGGGCAGGTGGCCATCGAACTGGACGTCGACGACGGCACCGATCACCTGGGTGATGCGGCCGACGGCGGTCGTGTGGGTGTCTGGCATAGCAAGCGCGGCGGACATCGTATCTTTTCCTTCGTAGGAGCGCTTTCGCGCCGAATGTATGAGGCGAGCGCCTCGTTCGCTATTCCTTGATCAGGGACGTGAAGTCCGACCATTGCTCCACCCGGGAGGCACGAATATCGCGAACGCACATGGGAAACCATGACAACGCTCGCAGCGCGTTGACGGCTCGGACGAGGTTAGCAAGATCCCTCCAGGTCGGTCAGATAAACGCTCCCCTGCACACGGCGAAACCCAGACTGGCCCAAAGTCGCGGAAACCTCAGAATAGGCCTGTGGGATCCCTTTCGGATGCCGCGAGGATATCTCTCGGACGACGAGGTCGAACGTGACCGCAAACATCAAGCCTCCGGGTCGGTCCTGACGTTCGAGATCGGGTAGCTCAGGGTCTCGCCCGTCTCGACCACCCTGATCTCAACGAACTCCCGGTCCTGACCCGAAAGCACCTGATAGGCCGGCCCATGCTCACCGAGATAGTGAAAAGTGCCGACCACGTCGATGTCGCCGACATGGTGCCGCGATGCCTCAGCAGCCATCACCGTGCTCCGGGTTCTTGACAGGTCCAGTGCTAGCACAGCGAGAGGTCGTCGTCACAACGCCTCGGCGCCGGAGATGATCTCGATCAGCTCCTTCGTGATCTGAGCCTGGCGGGTGCGGTTGTAGGTCTGCGTCTGCTTCTTGATCATGTCGCCGGCGTTGCGCGTGGCGTTGTCCATCGCGCTCATGCGGGCGCCCTGCTCGGAGGCGGCGTTCTCGAGCAGCGCCCGGAAGATCTGCACCGCGACATTGCGGGGCAGGAGGTTCGCCAGGATCTCACCCTCGTCGGGCTCGTACTCGTACACCGCCTCGCTGGACGACGCCTCCGCGGTGCCGGTCCCGATCTCGGTCGGGATGAGGCGCTGCGCGGTCGGGATCTGCTGGATGACGGACCGGAACCGCGAGTAGAACAGGGTCGCGACGTCGAACTCGCCCGCCTCGAACAGGTCGAACACCTTGCGGGCGATCGTCTCCGCATCGCCGTAGCTGAGCTGCTTCACGGCCCGCAGGTCGACGAGGTCGATGATCTGCGGCCCGAACTGGCGCCGCAGGATGTCGTAGCCCTTCTTGCCGACGCAGAGGATCTTGACCGTCTTGCCCTCGCCGGTCAGCCGGACCGCGTGCTCGCGGGCGAGGCGCGAGATCGACGAGTTGAACGCCCCGCAGAGGCCGCGCTCGGCCGTGCAGACGACGAGAAGGTGGGTGCGCTCCTGGCCGGTCCCGGCGAGGAGGCGCGGGCTCTCCGGCCCGACCGTGATGCCGCGGGACAGGTTGCCCATCACGGCCGTCATCCGCTCGGCGAAGGGGCGCGCCGCCTCGGCCGCCATCTGGGCCCGGCGCAGCTTCGCGGCCGCGACCATCTGCATGGCCTTGGTGATCTTCTGCGTCGCCTTGACGGAGGCGATGCGGTTCCGGAGGTCTTTCAGCGAAGGCATGGATCTCTGCTTCTCGGCCTCACCTTCCCGTCATGCCAGGGCTTGTCCCGGGCACCCCGACACGATCGCGAGTCCTTCGGATCGGGGTGGCCGGGACAAGCCCGGCCATGACACCGTCGCGTCTAGGTGAACGATTTCGCGTAGCCCTCGACGACACCGCGAAGCGCCTTCTCGTTGTCGGCGGACAGGTCCTTCGACGACTTGATCCCGTCGAGGATCGCGACGTGCTTGCCCCGGAGAAGGCCGAGCAGGCCGTCCTCGAAAGCCCGGACGCGTGCGACCGGGAGCGGGTCGAGGAAGCCGTTCGTGCCGGCCCAGATCACCGCGACCTGCTCTTCCATCTTCAGCGGCGAGAACTGCGGCTGCTTCAGGAGCTCGGTCAGGCGGGACCCGCGGTTCAGGAGCTTCTGCGTCGTCGCGTCGAGGTCGGAGCCGAACTGCGCGAAGGCCGCCATCTCGCGGTACTGCGCGAGCTCGCCCTTGATCTTGCCCGCGACCTTCTTCATCGCCTTCGTCTGCGCGGCGGAGCCGACGCGCGAGACGGAGAGGCCGACGTTCACGGCCGGCCGGATGCCCTGGTAGAAGAGGTCGGTCTCGAGGAAGATCTGCCCGTCCGTGATCGAGATCACGTTGGTCGGGATATAGGCCGAGACGTCGTTCGCCTGCGTCTCGATGATCGGCAGCGCGGTCAGCGATCCGGCGCCCATGACGTCCGACATCTTGGCGGCGCGTTCCAGCAGGCGCGAGTGGAGGTAGAACACGTCGCCCGGATAGGCCTCGCGGCCCGGCGGGCGGCGCAGCAGCAGCGACATCTGGCGGTAGGCGACGGCCTGTTTCGAGAGGTCGTCGTAGATGATGACGGCGTGCATGCCGTTGTCGCGGAAGAACTCGCCCATGGCGCAGCCGGCGAAGGGCGCCA
>CAXTKM010000341.1:0-3244 GCA_964244795.1 uncultured Enterovirga sp. | reverse complement strand
CCGATCGTGTCGTTGAACAGCACGGTGTCCTGCGGGACCATGCCGAGCGCCGCCCGCAGGCTCGCTTGCGTCACGGCGGCGATATCCTGGCCGTCGATCAGGATGCGGCCGCCGGTCGGCTCGTAGAAGCGGAACAGGAGGCGCGACACGGTCGACTTCCCGGCCCCGGACGGGCCGACGATCGCGATCGTGCGGCCGGCCGGGACCGTGAAGCTGACGCCGTTCAGGATCGTGCGCTCCGGCGTGTAGCCGAACCGGACGTCCTCGAACCGGACCTCGCCCGGACCGACCGCGAGCGGCGGCGCACCCGGCCGGTCCACGATCTCGGGCGGTTGCGAGATGATCCGGAACATGTCGTCGATGTCGATCAGCGATTGCTTGATCTCGCGATAGATCATGCCCATGAAGTTCAGCGGGATGTAGAGCTGGATCAGCATAGCGTTGACGAGCACGAAGCTGCCGATGCTGGTTCGCCCGGCCATGACGTCGCGCGCGGCCAGCAGCATCACCACCGTCATACCGACCGAGTAGATCACAGCCTGCCCGCTGTTCAGCACGGCGAGCGAGGTGTAGGTCTGCGTCGAGGCGCGCTCGAACTTCTGCATGGAGTTGTCGTAGCGCTGCGATTCCCTCGCCTCCGCACCGAAGTACTTGACGGTCTCGTAGTTCAAGAGCGAATCGACCGCCCGCACGTTCGCGTCCGTGTCCGATTCGTTCATCTGCTTGCGGATCGCGATGCGCCACTCGGTCGCCCGGTAGGTGAAGGCGAGATAGACCGCGACCGTGACGATCACCGCGACCGAGTAGAGCCAGTCGAACTGCCAGGCCAGGATCCCGATCACGAGCACGAACTCGACGATCGTCGGGATGAACTGCAGCACGAAGAGGCGCGACAGCTCCTCGATGCCGGACCGGCCCCGCTCGAGGACGCGCGTCAGGCCGCCGGTCTTCCGCTCGAGGTGGAAGCGAAGCGACAGCGCGTGCATGTGCTCGAAGGTCTTCTGCGCGAGGCGGCGGACCGCGTGCATCGCGACCTTCGCGAACAGCCCGTCGCGCACCTGCGTCAGGAGCGCCTGGACGGCCCGGATGAGGCCGTAGCCGATCGTGAGAAGCGCCGGCGCCCCCCAGAGGAAGGCCGCCTCGCCCGAGTCAGGCGCGATTCTGCCGTTCGACACCGCGACGAGCGCGTCGATCGCCCATTTCAGCGTGAAGGGCGTGATCACCGTGACGCCCTTCGCGACCAGCAGGAGCCCGAAGGCCGCGAACACGCGCCGCTGCAGGTCCGGCCGGCCCTCCGGCCACAGATGCGGCCAGAGCTTGAGGAGCGTGCCGACGAGGCCGGGTCCCGGCGCGGCGGGCGCGGCGGGCGGTGAAGCGAGCATAGACGAGGTCCGGAGGATGAGAGCCCTCTATAGGCGGTCGAGCCCCGGCTTGCACGCGTGAGCCCGGACCTCGGGCCGTCAGCGCAGGGCGCCCTGGCGGTTCGAGGACGGGAGGTCGAAGATCTGCCCCGGGTAGATCAGGTTGGGGTCGCGGATCTGCCCTGCATTCGCTCCGTAGATCACGGTGTAGCGGAGACCCTCGCCATAGGTCCGCCGGGAGATCTCCCACAGGCTCTCGCCGCGCGTCACGGTGGCCGTGTTGACCTCGGGCACGATCACCGTCGCAGGACCGACGGGCGTCGTGCGGGGCGCCCCCGTCGGGGCCGCCGCCGCGGTGCGGTCCGGCTGAGGCGGCGAGCCACCATCGGACCCGGCCGGCGTTCGTGGCGCGGTCCCGCCCGCGCCCGGCTCGCGGGCCGCGGGCGCGACGGCCGGAGCCGGGCCGCGCGGAGCGACCGCCTCCGCGACCGCGGCTGCCGCGATCTCGACCGGCTTCGCGAAGGATACCTCCACCCGCGACCGGACCGCACCCGAGCCCGGGTCGACCTCGTCGAGCCGCACCCGGTAGCTCCCGGGCCGGATCCCGCGCTCGATCGAGAACGCGATCCGACCGTCCGGACCGGCCGACCCCGGGGCGATGAAGGTATCGTTCAGATAGAGCCGTATGGTCGCGAACGGAGTCGCTGTCCCCGACACGTAGAGGCGGCCCGTGCCCTCCGCCTCGACGCTGACGATCTCGAGGCTCGGCTTCGCTCCGGGCCGGGTTGCCGGCATCGGCCCGGCCGTCACGGGCCGAGCGCCGACCGAAGACCCCGCCCGCGCCGGCTCCGGCCGGCGTGGCGACGGCCTGTCGATCGGGGGCGTACCGGAGACCGGCGGCGTCGTGGCGGTCACCGCTCGCGGCGTGCCGGCCGCGTTCCGCGACCCGGCCGCGACTGGCGCTCCGGCCGAGACCGGCTGCGCGGGATCGGCGCTCGCGACCACCGCCGGCGCGTCCGGCCGAGCCGGCGCGTCCGGCCGAGCCGGCGCGTCCGGCCGAGCCGGCGCGTCCGGCCGGGAGAGCACCCGCGCGGGCTGCCCCGGTGCCATCACGGTGACCAGGGGAGCGTCGCGGCGATCCTCGGCGATCACGATCGTGACGCTCTCCGTCGACACGGTTCCGGGCTGTCCGGCGGCTGTCGACCGAAGCGCGAGCTCGTGCGAGCCGACCGGCAACAGTTGCGGCACCAGGGCGAAGTTCCCCGACGGGTCGGCCACGGTCTCGGCATGCCGGCGCCCGTCCACGAGAAGCTCGACCGAAGCCCCGGCGGGCGCGCGGCCCGCGATCACGGCCTCGCCGGACGGCTCCACCCTGACGACGTCGAAGGCCGGCGTTGCGGCATCGGGCACGGCTGGGCCGCCGGACCGCGTAGCCGCGGGAGCGGGCGGGGAAGCCGGGAGGGTTGTGGTCGACGGCAGTTCGGCGGGTTCGGGGCGAGCGGCGGTCCGGACCGGCGCGTCCGCCGTCTGCCCCGGGCGGACCGGGACCGCGGAGGTCGGCGCCGCCGTCGCGACGGACGGGACCGCGGCCGCGGAATCGCGTCGCAGATGACGGTAGCCGAACCAGCCGAGGGTTGCGGCGAAGACCGCGACCGCCAAGATGGGGATCGTGAGGCTGGATCGAACTGCGATCATGACACCGAACCACCCGGACGCGAGGCGGCCCGTTTCCAAAGCCGTGCCCGAAGGTTACGCCCAAGAGCTGACGACAACAAGGACGCGGCATGCCTGATTCGATCCCGGTCGGGATGGCGCTGCACGAACTGGCCAGCAACGCCCTGCGACATGGAGCGCTTACAGTCCCGACCGGGCGCGTCGAGGTC
>CAXTKM010000340.1:0-3244 GCA_964244795.1 uncultured Enterovirga sp. | reverse complement strand
GGCGGTCCATCAGCTCCTCGCGGGTGATCGCGCTCCGCCAGGGACCGCCCTCCGGTTCCAGCATCAGGGCGAGGCGCTGGCGGCCGAGCACGGTGAGGACGAGACGCCGCTCTCCGGCCAGCAGGTTGAACTCCTCCCCGGCGACGAGCCCGGCCGCCGTCCCGAGAGCGAGGTCGATCGCCGGGAGCCCGAACTGCGACGGCGCCTCCGACGAGATCAGGAGCGGTGTCCGGGCCTCGTCGACGAGCACGCTGTCCGCCTCGTCCACGATCGCGAAATGGAGGCCCCGCATCCTGAGCTCGGCGCAGCGCCCGGCGCCGCCGTGCAGCGATTCGAGCCGAAGCCTGAGCGGGGAGGTGCGCTGGCCGAGCACGATCCGGTCGCGCAGGTAGTCGAAGGCGAGCTCCTTGTTCGTGCAATAGGTGATGTCGCAGCCATAGGCCTCGCGCCGCTTCGCGACGTCCTGGCCGCCGACGACGGTCCCGACCGTGAGGCCGAGCGCGCCGTAGAGCGGCCGCATCAGGTCCGCGTCGCGCGCCGCCAGGTAGTCGTTCACCGTGACCACATGGACCGGGAGGCCCGCGAGCGCGGCCGCCCCGGCCGCGAGCCCGGCGGTCAGGGTCTTGCCCTCGCCGGTCGCCATCTGGGCGATCATCCCGCGCACCATCGCGGCCGCGCCCATGATCTGCACGGGATAGGGCCGCTGGCCGATCGTCCGGTCGGCGAGCTCGCGGATCAGGGCCAGCGCCTCGACGAGGAGCGGGTCGGGCAGGTCGCTCGTCCGCCGGAGCGCGACCGCGACCGCCCGGACCGCGGCATCGAGTGCCGGGCGGTCGAGAGGGCCGAGCGCCCGGCCCCGCCGCTCGACCTTCGCGGCCAGGTGGGCGAGCCGGCGTCGGCGCAGGCCCCTGAGCCCCGCCTCGGCCTCGCTCGCGATCCGGACGGCCCAGGCGTCGAGCGGCTTGCGCCGCTTGACGACGCGCTCGGCCAGGAGGAGCGACCCGACCGAGGCCGGAAGAACGAAGGCGTCAGACACGGAGATGGCTCAGGAAGACCTGCCTCACCGTCCGGACGACCCGCCAGGCCACCGCCTCGCGGCCGTGGTCGAACCGCACGTAGACGCGCTCGCCGAGCGCGTTCAGCGGCAGGCCGCTCGACAGGTCGAGATCGAACAGGAACAGGCTCTGCAGCGCCTGCGGCTTCTTCTGGTTGCCGGGGTCGATCGCGACCGTGCCGCCGCCCTGCGTCGAGAGCGCGAGGCTCGGCAGCTCGTTCTGGGCCGCCGGCACCTCGCGCCGCACCGTCGCCGGCCTGACGAGCGCGAGGCTCTCGGCGAACCGGATCGCGACCCCGACCGTCCGGCTTCTGACGAGGTCGACATCGGCCTGCGGGACGACGGCCCGGACGACGGGATCGTCCGTGCCGAGCACGTAGCCGATGAGGTCGCCGCGCCTGACGAAGCGGCCCGGGAGGTCGGCCCCGGCCGGCGCGATGAAGCGTCCCGTGCCCTCGGCCCGGACCACGAGGTCGGCGCGGCGCTGGCGCAGGACGCCGAGGCTCGTCTCGGCGGATCGGATCTGCTCCTGCAGGATCTCGGCCTGGACGCGGTCCTGCACCCGGATCGCGTCGTAGCGCAGCCGCAGCTCGGAGAGCTGCGCCTCCTGGACCTCGACCCGGGAGCCGATGATCGGATCGTCCAGCGCGACGAGCGGCTGGCCCGGGCCGGCGGGCCGGTCGGGCTCCGTCAGGTAGCCCGCGACCACGCCCTCCGTGCGGGCCCGAAGCTGCGCCTGCTCGGGCACCCAGATGACGCCCTCCGACACGGTCGCGTAGGGAAGCGGCACCGCGAACAGCAGCGCCAGCAGGCCGCCCACCGCGAGCCCCGTGACCCCGATCGCGCGCCTCCGTCGCCCGTGCAGGCGCGGGCTCGACGCGAGATAGGCCACGCCCTTCGCGATCGGGACCACCACGAGTCCGGCGATCGTCCACAATGCCAGGAGGATGCCGACGAAGAAGAGCTGCGTCGCGATCACGCTCGCGATCGTGATCGACACGATCGCCCGGTAGATGAAGGCCCCGACGGCGTAGACCAGGAACCACTTCGCCTCGCCGGGCGCGGTCGCCGGGCTGTCCAGCCCCTCGACCCCGAGGCCGTAGCGCTGCACGAGGTAGAAGACGTAGCGGTTCGCCCGGGTCCCGAGGTTCGGGATCTCGATCAGGTCGGTCAGGATGTAGTAGCCGTCGAAGCGCAGCAGCGGGTTGCCGTTGAACAGCAGCGTCGAGACGCTCCCGATGACGATGACGTTGAACGCGATCGCCCGCACCAGCCCGGGCTCCGCGTTGACCCAGACGATCGTCGCGATCGCGGCCAGAGCGAGCTCGACTGCGATGCCCGCGCCGCCCACGACCGCGCGCCGCCACTTGCTCTGGAACGCGGCCGCCGAGGACGCGTCCACGTAGGGCGCGGGCACGAGCACGAGCAGCATCACGCCGACCTCGTGCACCTCGCCGCCCCAGACCTTGGTCGCGAGCGCATGCCCGAGCTCGTGCAGCGCCTTGATGATCGGGTAGGTGCAGATCGCGAGCGCGACGTTCTGGGCGGTGAGAAGCTGGTCGAAGCCGTTGCTGGTCAGCTCGCGCCAGTGCAGCGCGCCGAGGACGCAGGCCGCGCCGACGAGAAGGACCCAGGCGACGAGGCCCGCGGCGGAGAACAGCGGGCGCGCGAGCGGCATCACGCGCTCGAGCGCCCGGTCGGGGTCGAAGAGCGGCATTCGGAGCGCGAGCGGGTTCCGGAGGCGCTGCAGGAGCGAGCGCCGGGCGTGGGTCGAGGAGCGCTCGGCGACCTCGGCGATGTCCGGCGGGATCTCGCCCTGGATCAGGTCGGCCCCGTGAAGCTGCGAGAGAAGCCGGATCGTCTCGTCCTGGGTCGGCGGGTCGTCGCCGGCCCGCTTCGCGGCCCGCTCCCAGATGTCGGCCAGCGTGCGCTTCCCGTCCATCAGGCAGACCATCAGGTTCGCGCCGGGCGAGAGCCTGTGGAAGCGCCCGGTCTGGTGATCCTGCAGCACGTACCAGAGCTGCCCGCGAAAGCGCTGGCGGTGGATCTGGGCATGGCCGCGGAGCCGCGGCCGCACGGACGCGACGCGATACCAGGACGTGCTGAACAGCGACTGCGCCATGGCTCAGCCCCTCACGGCAGCCATTGCCAGGTGAAGACCCGCAGCCAGTCGAGGAGCGGGCGGGTCCA
>CAXTKM010000339.1:0-3252 GCA_964244795.1 uncultured Enterovirga sp. | reverse complement strand
CCACGCATTGCGTCAGGCCGTAATGGTCGCGCAGGTCGATGAAGAGCACGCCGCCGTGGTCGCGGACGCGGTGGCACCAGCCGGACAGGCGAACGGCCGATCCGATGTCCGACGGGCGGAGCGCGCCGCAGGTGTGGCTGCGATAGCGATGCATGGTGCGGCTTTCCGAGAAGGCGGGGTCCGACCATGCGGTGCCGGGCCTGTCAAGCGATGCGCGCCGGGCCGGGCTGCGCCGGACGCACGCCGTTAACGAAAATCCGAAGGGTCTCGTTGAGGAAGCGGAAGCTACGTCCCGGGCTCACATCGAGCCCTGTTCATGCGCGTTCCCGTCTGGCGTTCCTGCCTCCTCTTCCTCTGCACCGTCTCGGCCTTCGTGGCCCTCGGCCGGGCTCCGGGCGCGGTCAACCTTCGGCTGCGCGACATCGAGACCACGCTGACGGCGGAGGGCAAGTCGGGCCGCGACAAGCGCGCGGCTTTGCCCTGGCCGGGCGCGGGAAAAGCGGTGTGAGGTCGCCGCATTCCGTCGCGATCGGGGCCGGGCTCGTCTATAACGCCACGATGGAGCTGATCATCGACACCGCCGCCCTCGCGGCCGCCTGCACGCGTTTCGCCGAGGGACCCTTCGTCACCGTCGACACGGAGTTCATGCGCGAGACGACCTACTACTCGAAGCTGTGCCTGATCCAGATGGCGGGGCCCGACCAGGAGGGCGTCCTCGTCGACCCGCTCGCGCCGGGGCTCGACCTCCAGCCCTTCCTCGACCTGATGACCGATCCTCGCGTCATCAAGGTGTTCCATTCGGGGCGGCAGGACGTCGAGATCGTCTGGAACATGGGCGAGGTGATCCCCGTCCCGCTCTTCGACACGCAGGTCGCCGCGATGGTGTGCGGCTACGGCGACAGCGTGTCCTACGAGCAGCTCGCGAACGACCTCGCGAAGGCCCGGATCGACAAGTCGTCGCGCTTCACGGACTGGTCGCGGCGCCCCCTCAGCGAGGCCCAGACGGCCTACGCGCTCTCCGACGTGACGCATCTCGTCGCCGTGTACGAGCGGCTGCGCGACCAGCTCGAGCGCACCGGCCGGAGCGCCTGGCTCGACGACGAGATGGCGGTGCTGACCTCGCCCGCGACCTACCGCAACGAGCCGGAGCTCGCCTGGACGCGGCTATCCGGGCGGATGCGGAAGCCGCGCGAGATCGCGATCCTCCGGGAGGTCGCGGCCTGGCGCGAGCGCGAGGCGCAGAGCCGCGACGTGCCGCGCGGCCGGGTCCTGAAGGACGAGGCCGTGATCGACGTCGCGGTGTCCTCTCCCCGGAGCGTCGAGGCGCTTGGCCGCCTGCGCTCCATCCCGAACGGCTTCGAGCGCTCGCGGACCGGCGGGGACATCCTGGCCGCGGTGGAGCGCGGGATCGCCCGCGAGGCGGACGAGGCTGCGGTGTCGCACCGCTCGCGCGGCCGCGGCGGCGGCGCGACGGTCGAGCTCCTGAAGGTGCTGCTGCGGGCGATCGCCGAGAACGAGGGCGTGGCCCCGAAGCTGATCGCGAGCGTCGACGACCTCGAGGCGATCGCCGAGAGCGACGGCGCGGAGGTCGGCGCGCTGTCCGGCTGGCGGCGAGGGCTCTTCGGCGAGAAGGCCCTCGCGCTCAAGGCCGGAGCCGTGGGGCTCTCGATCGAGCGCGGCCGGGTGGTGACGTTTCCGCGCGAGCGGGAGTGAGGTCAGGGAGACGCATCGTCTGACCTCGTGCCTGTGACGCTATCTCAGATTCTCGAGAGGACGCATCCGAACGCGTCCGGTCTCGATGACGGAAAAGGCTCCCGCCCAGTCCTCGCGGGCCAAGATGATGGCGGCGAGACGGCGACCCTGCTCCGAGGCGGGTGGCATCGGCAGCCGAAAGAGGACCACACCACAGGTCGATGGTAGGCTCGCTGCGCGGGCGAGATCACCGAAGTCCTTGTCGAAGGTCAGAAGCACGCGTCCGTCGCGCCCTGCCCAATCCAAGACCTCTCCATCGGGCAGCCCCGGCGCCGCCTCCCCGACCCAGGCGATGTCGCATCCGCCCTCCCTCAACGCGGCCACGAGCGCGCGCGAGACGTTTTCGTCCGCGAGGAACCGCAGCATCACGCAGCCGCCGGGAAGACCCTCTCTGATCGGAGGACATCCCTCGCATAGGCGAGGCAGGCCACGAGGTCTTGCCGGGTCAGGCGCGGGTGGTTCGAGAGAATGTCGGCCTCGCCCCAACCATCGGCCATCAGGCCGATGACGAACTCGACCGAGATTCTGGTTCCGCGCACGACCGGCTTTCCGGTCAAGACCGACGGGTCGAGCGTGATGCGGGCATCGTCCGTTGCCATGGCCTGGCGTTCCGCGTCGAGGACAGAAACAGTTCGCAAGGATGCGGCGTCACCCGCCCGCAGGCAAGCGCAAGCCTGACAGGTCAGGGTTTCGTGCCCACCCGCCTCAACCCACCTCGATCCGGCTGTCCCGGTCGATCAGCCGGCCGAGCGCCCGCAGCCGGTTCTCGAGGCGTTCGCTCGCGAGCGCGGCGAGGTCGGGGGGGAGCCGGAGCACGATCCGGCCGCTCGGCGCGACGGTGAGCGGCGTGCGGGGCAGGACGCGGTCCATCGCGATCGAGACCGGGTAGGCGATCCGGAGCATTGCGGCGAGGAGGCGCGCCATGGCGACGAGCCTCGGCTGCGCGAGGTTCGCGATCGCGGGGCTGACCTTCTCGACCGACAGGCCCTCGTATCGAAAGAACACCGCGAGCGCGAGATAGGCGCGGCCCGGGTGATCGATCGCCAGGAACGCCGCCTGTGCGATCAGCGCGAGGCTCTGCTCGCCCCGGTAGTCCGGATGCGCGCGCCAGCCGATATCGGCCAGGAGGCAGGCCGCGTGCCGGAGCCGCGCCTCCTCGGGGGTCTCGGCGACCCCGAGCGAGCGCATGAAAGCGTCCGTCCAGCCGATCAGCTCGTGCCCGTGCCGGGGCGAGCGGGAGCGGAGCAGGTTGAATTCGGCGGACGCCACGAGCAGGGGGTCTTCCCGGCCGAGCGCGGGGTCGAGCTCGCCGAACAGGAGCCCTTCCCGCACGCCGACGGCCGAGATGGTGACCCGCCGGGGCGCGCCGATCCTGACGATCTCGTCGAGGACAAGCGCCCCATAGACCAGGAGGGGCTTTCGCGATTCGGAGATGTCGGCGTCGCGCTTCGCGGGTGTGACGGCACGCTCGACGAGCTTCAGGACGCTCTCCTGGAGATC
>CAXTKM010000338.1:2992-3270 GCA_964244795.1 uncultured Enterovirga sp. | reverse complement strand
CCATCTCGATCGCCTCGTCGTCTTCACGCCGGCGCTCGTCGCCCCCTGTCGCCGCCGCACGGGCCCCGCGTCGTGAGCGCAGCCGACGCGCCCCGGAGGCTGCGGGTCAAGGACGTCGTCGAGGATCGGCGCGTCGCCTTGATGCTCGCGCTCGGGTTTTCCTGCGGCCTGCCGATCCTGCTCGTGTTCTCGACGCTGTCGGCCTGGCTCGCGACCGCCGGCATCGAGAGGGCCAGCATCGGCCTCCTGAGCTACGTCTCCTTCGCGTATTCGCTGAA
>CAXTKM010000338.1:0-2982 GCA_964244795.1 uncultured Enterovirga sp. | reverse complement strand
ACACGCTGGGCTACTGGCTGCGCGATGAACACACCACGCTCAAGGCGATTGGCTTCATCTCCTGGGTTGGCATCGCCTATTCGCTGAAGTTCCTCTGGGCTCCGGTGATCGACCGCGTGGATGTCCCGCTGCTCGCGTCCTGGCTCGGGCGGCGGCGTGCCTGGATGGTGCTGGCCCAGATAGTCGTGGCCGGTGGCCTCGTCGGCATGAGCTTCGGCGACCCGGCCGCCAGCCTCGGCTTCATGGTCGTCTGCGCGCTCGTCACGGCCTTCGCGTCGGCGACGCAGGATATCGTGGTCGACGGCTGGCGGATCGACGCCGCCCCGACGGAACGGCAGGGCGTCATGCTCGGCGCCTACCAGCTCGGCTACGCGATCGCGCGTGCGTTCGCGGGCGCCGGGGCCTTGTACATCGCGCAAGGCGCGGGCTGGTCCGCCGCCTACGGCGCGATGGCGCTCCTGGTCCTCGTCGGGCTCGTCGGGGCGCTCGCGGCCCCGCGGCAGGATCCGGTCAGGATCGAGGGCGGCCGGCGCTCGATCGGTCGAACGCTGCGGATCGCGGTCGTCGAACCCCTCGGCGACCTGATCCGGCGGAAGGGCGCCCGGCTCGTGCTGATCCTCTCGCTCATCATGCTGTATCGGCTGCCCGACATCATCTCCGGAGTCATGGCGCAGCCGTTCTACATCGAGCAGGGATTCACGCTGACGGAGATCGCGAACGTCACGAAGATCTACGGCGTCGTGATCGGGATCGTGGGCGCTCTCGCCGGGGGCTTCGCCGTGCTGCGCTTCGGCATGCAGCCGACGCTTCTCGTGGGCGGCATCGCGGCGGCCGCATCGAACCTGATGTTCGCGTGGCTCGCGGTCCGGGGTCACGACACCACGCTCTTCATCGCCAGCATCAGCATCGACAACTTCGCCGGCAGCTTCGCCGGGACGGCCCTGATCGCCTACATGTCGAGCCTGACGTCCTCGGCTTTCGTCGCGACGCAATACGCGTTGCTGTCGTCGCTCTACGCGCTCCCGGGCAAGTTCGTCGGCGGGTTCTCGGGATACATGGTCGACGCTGTCGGCTATCCGCAGTTCTTCGCGCTCTCGGCCGTGATCGGCCTCCCGGTCGCGATTCTCTGCATCGTCCTCAGCGCGCTGGGCGAGGGCAGGACGCTTTCGGAGGATACGGGCCTGGACGGCCGGAACGCCGGCACGGCGAACGCCTGAGCGTGGGAATGTCCGTTCCCGTCGACCGGACCGACCTATCGACCCTGCCCTCGGACGGATGCTGACGCATGGCCTCCTCCGGCGACTTTCTCGCCGATCGCCGCTTCGCCTACGGGGAGGCCGCTCTCGACGATGGCGACGCGGCCGCGGCTGCCGATCTCGCCCGTCAGGCGCTGGAGCTCGCGCCCGATTTCGCGCCCGCCTGGTTCCTGCTCGGCCAGTCCCGGGAGGCGTTGTTCCGGGCGGCCGGGAGCGGCCCCGAGGCGACCGGGTTGTTCCGGGACGCGGTCGCGGCGTTCGAGTCCGCGCTCGAGGCCGATCCAGACGATCCGCAGGGCGCCCGCCTGCGCCTCGCGGCTCTCACCGTCGGCGACCCGCTTCTCGCGATGTCGCCGGGCTACGTGCGGGCGCTCTTCGACGAGTACGCGATCCGGTTCGACCGCCACCTCGTGCGGTCGCTGAAGTATCGCGCACCCGAGCTGCTGCACGACGCCGTCCGTCGCGCCTGCAGCCTGCGCGGCCGCCCGTTCCGGTTCGAGGTTGCGCTCGATCTCGGCTGCGGGACCGGCCTCGCGGGGGAGGTCTTTCGACCGGTCTGCGGAGAGCTGGCCGGGATCGATTTGTCGCCCGCGATGGTCGAGCGTGCCCGCCGCAAGCGGCTCTACGACGAGCTCGCCACCGGGGACCTCGTCGCGTGGCTCGCGGGGCGGCCCGCCGCCTCCGCCGACCTCGCGCTCGCGGCCGACGTCTTCGTCTATCTCGGCGACCTCGCGCCGGTCTTCGAAGCGGTCGCCCGTGTGCTCGCGCCCGGCGGCCTCCTGGCCTTAACGGTGCAGGAGAGCGAGGGCGACGGAATCGTGCTCGGCCACGACCTGCGCTTCGCCCATGGCGAGCCGTATCTCCGGCGTCTCTCGGCAAGATGCGGGTTCGCGGTCGTGCTCTCGGAGGTGGCGTCGACGCGCGAGGATCGCGGCCTGCCGGTGCCGGGGCGGCTCGTCGTTCTCGCGCGCTGAATGTCAGGCGAGGTCCGTCTTCGCGAAATCGTCGCCCTTGTAGAGCAGCGGTACCCCCCGAAGCTTCGCGCAGGCGTAGGAGAAGCAGTCGCCCATGTTCAGCTTCGCGGGATGTCGGCCGCGGCCGTAGCGCGCGAAGGCCAGCACGGCCGCCTCGGCCGTCGTTCCCTCGAGAGGGAGGACATGGATATCGGCCGTCTCCAGGAACTCTTGCGCGTCGCTCAGGGCGACCTCGATCGCGATGTCGTTCACGCGACGGAGCGCGAGAGCCGCCTCGTAGAGGCTGACGGGATGCGTCCACCGCACGTCAGCCAACCGCATCCGGGCGAGAAGCGCCTCCGCCTCGGGCTCCCCGCCCAGGATGGCGACGATGGCGGAGGCATCGAGGATCATTCGTCGTTCAGCGAGTCGTAGAACGCCTTGTCGGCTTTGAGCCCCGTCTTGGGGTAGGCAGCGATCCTGTCCTGGATCGGACGGATGCGCTCGGCCAGCGACGTGCGCTTCAGCTCGTTCTCGACCGCGAGCTTGATCGTCTCCGTCAGCCCGAGCTTCTTGATCTCGGCGAGGCTGCGGACCAGGCGATCCGTTTCGTGATCGCGGATGTGAAGCGCCATCGCGGCCTCCATGTAGATGATGTCGTCGCTACCGTGTACACGGCCCGATGACAACGCCAACCCTGCTGCCGGAGCGCTTCGCGGCCTGGTTCGCGGCGCGCGGCTGGGAGCCTCGACCCCATCAGCTCGAGCTTCTCG
>CAXTKM010000337.1:0-3271 GCA_964244795.1 uncultured Enterovirga sp. | reverse complement strand
TGTGCTTCGTGCAGTGGCGCGTGATCCCGACCGTGTCGCATTCCTGGAACGCGTCCGTGCCGATGAGATGCGTCGGGACCTGGCCCGTGATGCAGACGATCGGGATCGAATCCATCATCGCGTCGGTGAGCCCGGTGACCGCGTTCGTGGCACCCGGCCCGGAGGTGACGAGCACGCAGCCGACCTTGCCGGAGGAGCGGGCATAGCCCTCGGCCGCGTGAACGGCGCCCTGCTCGTGGCGGACCAGGATGTGCTGCAAAGCCTCCTGGTGGAAGAGCGCGTCGTAGATCGGCAGCACCGCGCCGCCCGGATAGCCGAAGAGGTGGTCGACGCCTTGGTCGCGCAGCGCGCGCACGACCATCTCGGCCCCGGTCATCATCTCGCCCATCTGCCTCTCTCCCCTCGCGGTCGCCGCGCCCGTCGAAACCGTGAAACCCGCCGAAGCCATAAAAAAAGGGTCCCGAGGGACCCTGCACGCGCCATCGTCCGGACCTGCGGGTCAGACCCGCTCCGTCGATGGCGCCTTCGGTACGATAAGCTTCGCGGGCACAGGCCTGCTCCGATATTCGACGAGAAGAGCTAGAGGCTCCGGCAGACGCGGTCAAGACCGGATGATGGATGCGGCGATCGCCGCACCTCCACGTGAATTCCTTATCTCGCGTGCTAAACCCTCCTGCAGAGATGGCTCCGTCCCGCGTGAGAACCATGCGACCGAGTGGAGCCGAGGGCCGTTCCTGCGGAAGCGGCTTCGGAGCCGACGAGCCGACGCGGAAAGGACGAGAGCATCACCGTGGCCCCTGACAGGACGCCTCCGCCCCGGCTCGTCGCCCGCGCGCTCCTCGTCGGCGAGCGGATCGACACGGCGGGGCTCGAGCGCAGCGATCTCGTGTCGACGACGCCGCTCGCCTTTCGGGCCGGCCAGGACGGGCTCGTGGTGATCTTCCGGTACGGCGCGGTCGCGGCCGTGGGATTGTCGCCCCTTGAGGAGGAGGAGGTGATCCGCTCGCTCAGCGATCGCATCTCGAGCCCCTTCGCGGAGCGTGAGGAGGAGACGGCCACGATCGAGTTCTCGGAGGAGCGCGAGGATCAGATCCCGCCCGGCGGTCCGATCTACCTGAAGAGACGCGACCCGGAGCGCATCCTGATCATCGCGGACGCGTTGGCGAAAAGCGTCGCGCTCGCCCGCGACGAGGCGCAGGTCGACGCCGTTTTCGACGTGATCGACCCGCTCGCCCGCACGCTCGCGGAGACCGGCGGAACGCCCGGGCGGCGATCCTCGATCCTGCGCCATGTCGGGCACGCGCTCCTGGTCCGTCATCGCGTGTCGGGCCGCGTCGCCGTCGAGGAGAAGCCGGATGTTCTCTGGGACCGGCCCGACCTCGAGCGCATCTACGCGCGTCTCGAAGACGAGTACGAGCTGAAGGAACGGGTCGCCGCCCTGCACCGCAAGCTCGAGGTGATCGGCGGCACCACCACGGCGCTGACGGATCTGATCGACACGAGGAGGTCGCTCCGGCTCGAGGTCATCATCGTCTTCCTGATCGCGTTCGAGATCGTGATCACGTTCTACCAGATGTTCGCCGGCCGCTGATCCAGGCGACCCTCGGCGCTGCCCAGCCGCCAGGCCGCGGTGCCGGTCATCCCTCCGGCGCCGGCCATCCCGCGGCTGCTCGTGCTCCGATCGCGGCCGCGAGAGCGTCGATCCCCATCGCGGGGTCGAGCGCCGCGAAGCCCGGCATCTGGTGCCGGAACCAGGTGAACTGGCGTTTCGCGTAGGCCCGGGTGTCGGCCTGGCCGCGGACGATCGCCTCCGCGAGCGTCACCGCGCCCGCGAGATGGGCGAGGAGCGCCGGCACGCCATGCGCCCGCATCACCGGCAGCGCGGGATCGAGGCCGCGCCCGGCGAGCGCCCGGACCTCGTCGAGGGCGCCCGCACCGATCATCGTCTCGAAGCGGCGGTCGATGCGCTCCCGCAGCGCGGCCCGGTCCGGGCCGAGGAACACGGCGACGACGCGTTGCCCTGCGAGCGGTCCCGGCTGCCGCTCGCCCTGGAGGGACGCCAGCGGCCGGCCCGTCGCGGCCAGGACCTCGAGCGCCCGGAGCACGCGGAGCCGGTCGCCCGGCCGCAGGCTCGCCGCGGTGAGCGGGTCGCGGGCCGCGAGCTCCGCGTGAAGATCCGGCGTCGGCCGGCCCTCCGCCTCCGCCCGGATCGCGACTCGGACCGCGTCGGGGACGGTCGGGAGGGCGGAGAGGCCCTCGGTCAGCGCCTTGAAATAGAGGCCCGTGCCGCCCGCAAAAATGGGCAGCAGGCCCTGCCGGCGGAGCTCGCCCAGGACGCTCTCGGCCTCGACGACCCAGCGCCCGACCGAGCCGTTCTCGGCGCCGTCGAGATATCCGTAGAGGCGATGCGGCACGGCCCGTTCCTCCGACCCCGTCGGCCGGGCGGTGATGACCCGGAGGTCACGGTAGACCTGCATGGAATCGGCGTTCACGACGGCGCCGCCGAGATCGCGCGCGAGCCGGGCCGCGAGGGCCGACTTGCCCGATGCGGTCGGCCCTGCGATGAGGATCGCGTCCCACACCATCACCGAAGACTGCCGAGCGCCCGCGTTCCGGCCGTCCTCAGCAGGCCCTCGCCCGTGGCTGACGCGCCCTCCCTCGTTGCGACCCTGATCGCGAACCCGGCCCATCCCTGCCTCACCGACGGGCTCCTGGCGAAGGCGGAAGGGGCGCTCGGGACCATGGCGGCTCGGCAGGTGCTGGCCGAGGGCGTGGCCGTCGCGCTTTCCGTCTACGGGTCGGATCCGGCCGATGTCGAGCGGAGGCTGCGCGAGGTCCTGTCTGACGCGCCCGTCGACATCGTCGTGCAGCGGACGGCCTCCCGCGGCCGGAAGCGCCTGTTCCTGGCGGACATGGACTCCACCATGATCGAGCAGGAATGCATCGACGAGCTCGCCGATTTCGTCGGCCTGAAGGCGCAGGTCGCGACGATCACCGAGCGGGCGATGCGGGGCGAGATCGCCTTCGAGCCGGCTCTGCGCGAGCGGGTCGCGCTGCTCCGCGGTCTCGCGGTCGACGTCGTCGGCCGGATCATCGCGGACAGGATCACGATGACCCCCGGCGGCGCGACGCTGGTCGCGACGCTGCGGGCGAACGGTGCCTACGCGTGCCTCGTGTCCGGCGGGTTCACGCTCTTCACCGGGCCGATCGGCGCGGCGCTCGGCTTCGACGAGGACCGGGCGAACCGCCTGCTGGTCGACGGCGGGACGCT
>CAXTKM010000336.1:0-3271 GCA_964244795.1 uncultured Enterovirga sp. | reverse complement strand
GCTTGCCCGACGAATGGGTCTTGCCCTTGTCGTGGTCGAAGAACACGCCCGGCGAGCGGTGCATCTGCGAGACGATCACGCGCTCGGTGCCGTTGACGATGAACGTGCCGTTCTCCGTCATGAGCGGCATCTCGCCCATGTAGACGTCCTGCTCCTTGATGTCCTTCACGGACTTCGCGCCCGTATCCGGGTCGACATCGAACACGATGAGCCGCAGCGTGACCTTGAGCGGGGCCGAGAAGGTCATGCCGCGCTGGCGGCACTCGTCGACATCGTATTTCGGCGGCTCGAACGTGTACTTGACGAACTCGAGGAGCGCGGTGGAGGCGAAGTCCGAGATCGGGAAGACCGACTTGAAGACCGACTGCAGACCCTCGTCCGGACGCCCGCCCTGCGGCTCGTCGACCATGAGGAACTGCTCGTACGACGCCTTCTGAACCTCGATGAGGTTCGGCATCTCGGTCACCTCGGCGATCTTGCCGAAGAACTTCCGGATCCGCTTACGTCCTGCCAGCGTGCTGCCCATCTTGGCCCTCGCTCCTCATCACACCTGACCGGGCGCCCTCGTCGAGGAGGCCGGGTGAGGTGCCGGCGGCCACGCCGCCTCTGTTTCGCATCCGTTCCCCGTCTTCGGGAACGGCAAAGACGGCCCCGGGCGCGAGCCCGAGACCGTTCAGAACTCTACGGTCCCGTCATGGCCGGGCGTGCCCCGGCCATGACGGTTGAAGACACAGCGATCGGCCGAGATCCTCGGACCTCCGCTTCGCTCCGTCCGAGGATGGAACTCAAGCGCGCCTGCGGCCTACTTTAGCTCGACCTTGGCTCCCGCCTTCTCGA
This sequence comes from uncultured Enterovirga sp., assembly GCA_964244795.1. GTDB lineage: Bacteria > Pseudomonadota > Alphaproteobacteria > Rhizobiales > Beijerinckiaceae > Enterovirga. The sequence goes on along the minus strand of CAXTKM010000336.1, from coordinate 2,434 downwards.
GCTGAGCCTTGAGCTTGGCGCCGTCCTCCTTGGACACGCCTTCCTTGACGGCCTTCGGGGCCGCTTCGACCAGGTCCTTGGCCTCCTTGAGGCCGAGTCCGGTGATCGCGCGAACCTCCTTGATGACCTCGATCTTCTTGTCGCCGATCGCGGCCAGCATGACCGTGAACTCGGTCTGCTCCTCGACCGGCGCGGCGGCGGCCGCGGGGCCGGACGCGACAGCGACGGCGGCAGCGGCGGAGACGCCCCACTTCTCTTCGAGCATCTTGGCGAGGTCGGCAGCCTCGAGAACGGTCAGCGACGAAAGGTCTTCGACGAGCTTCGTAAGGTCGGCCATGATGTATGCATCCTAGAACGGTTCGAACAGGGGAACCCGCGCGGATCGCGCGGGCGACGATCGACTGAGATCAGTCGGCTTGGATCAGGCTGCCTCGTCCTTCGTGGCATAGGCCCCGAACACCCGGGCGAGCTTGGCCGCGGGTGCGTTGACGAGCTGGGCGATCTTGGTGCCGGGCGCCTGGACCAGGCCGACCAGCTTCGCGCGCAGTTCGTCGAGGGAGGGAAGCGCCGCGAGCGAGCGCACCCCTTCGGGGTTGAGAGAGGTCTTGCCCATCGCGCCGCCGAGGATGACCAGCTTGTCGTTGGCCTTGGCGAACGCGACGGCGACCTTGGGCGCCGCGACCGGATCGTTGGAATACGCGATCAGGGTGGGCCCCTTGAGGAGGGGCTGGATGGACGCGACGTCCGTGCCTTCGAGGGCGATGTTGGCGAGCCGGTTCTTGGCGACCTTCACAGTGCCGCCGACGAGCTTCATCTGCGCACGCAGCTTCTGCATGTCGGCGACGGTGAGGCCCTTGTAGTGGGCCACGACCACGACCGCCGTGTCCGAAAACACGCCGTTCATCGTCGAAACGAGCTCGCGCTTTGCTGCTCTGTCCACCTTGGCTCTCCAGTCCGGGCGATCTCGCCCGGCGAGGCGGAACCGCTGGGCGGTTCTGCCGGTTACAGGTGCCGGGCCGAGACGCGGGAGCGACCGGACCGACGTCTGAGCCCTGTCCACACAGGCCGACGGACGAAGCCGGCAGGCCTGGGCGAGATGGTTCGAACCGTCTACAGCGCTCCGCCAGAGGCGGAGGTGATTCGGCTTCCCCGTCTATGCAGGCGGACATTAAGCGATCGGGTCTCTTCCGGGTGGAAGCGGCCGTCACGCGCCTGCAGTCTCGGACAGAACGTGACCGCGACTGCGGGCCGAGGCCCGAACTCACGGTCCGTGTTCCGACCGGTGACCCGGCCGGAATACAAACGCGATCACCGGCCCGAGATGGGCCGCCGATCGCTTTTTGAGAATGACATGAGTCGTCTAATAGCGCGCCGCAGCGGCCGTGCCAAGCCTGGAATGGCCGCAAAGCGCCCGCAGCGTCATCGAGCCGACCCTCCGTCCTGACCGGACGGAGGGCTATCGTCAGCCGGCGGCCAGCGTCGACGGATCGACCTTCACGCCCGGTCCCATCGAGGACGAGAGCGCGATGCGCTGGATGTAGGTGCCCTTCGCGCCCGCCGGCTTCGCCTTGGCGACGGCATCCGCGAAGGCCCGGATGTTCTCGACGAGCTTCTCGTCGCCGAACGAGACCTTGCCGATCCCGCCATGGACGATCCCGGCCTTCTCGACCCGGAACTCGACCGCTCCACCCTTGGCGTCCTTCACCGCCTGCGCGACGTTCATCGTCACCGTCCCGACCCGCGGGTTCGGCATCAGGCCGCGCGGCCCGAGCACCTTTCCGAGACGGCCAACAAGACCCATCATGTCCGGCGTCGCGATGCAGCGGTCGAAGTCGATCTTGCCGCCCTGCACGGACTCGAGCAGGTCCTCGGCGCCCACGATGTCGGCGCCCGCCGCCGTCGCCTCGTCGGCCTTGGGGCCGCGTGCGAAGACCGCGACCCGAACCGTCCGGCCCGTGCCGTTCGGCAGGTTGCAGACGCCGCGCACCATCTGGTCCGCGTGGCGCGGGTCGACGCCGAGGTTCATCGCGATCTCGAACGTCTCGTCGAACTTCGCCGTCGCACGCGACTTCACGAGCGAGACCGCCTCGGAGAGCGGATACAGCTTCACTGCGTCGATGCCCTCGGCAGCGGCCCGGATGCGTTTTCCTGATTTTGCCATCTGCCTCTCCTCAAGCCTGGATATCGAGGCCCATGGCCCGGGCGGAACCCCGGATCATGGTGACGGCCGCGTCGATCGAATCGCAGTTCATGTCGACCATCTTCTTCTCGGCGATCTCGCGAAGCTGGGCCTCCGTGATCGTGCCGGCGGTCGGTCCCTTGCCGGGCGTCTTCGAGCCGGAGGCCGGCTTCTTGCCGATCTTCATTCCGGCCGCGCGCTTCAGGAAGAACGAGACCGGCGGCTGCCGCATCTCGAAGGTGAAGGAGCGGTCCT
>CAXTKM010000335.1:0-3327 GCA_964244795.1 uncultured Enterovirga sp. | reverse complement strand
CCGGAGCCGGGCGACGTCGTCCGGCTCGCGGGCGAGGGGAGCGACGGGCTCTACCGGGTGAGCCGCATCCTCGACGGCCCGATGCGCCGCCTCGCCGTGAAGGCCGTCGAGCCGGCCGTCTTCGCCGCGCCGGCACCTGCCGGGTCGGCGCCCGGCCGAAGGCGTCGACCGGCGGCGGGGCTCGCTCCGCCCTTCGCGGTCGTGCTCGACCTGCCGGCGACCGGCCGGCAGCCGGAGGTCCTCCAGCACGTCGCGGTCGCGGCCGATCCCTGGCCGGGCGCCGTGGCGGTCTGGCGCGCGCCGCCCGGCGGCTCCTACGTGCTGCACCAGATCGTGGAGGTGCCGGCGATCGTCGGCCGCGTGTCCGACCCGTTTCCGCCCGGCCCTGTCTGGCGCTGGGACCGCCGGACCGCGGTGTCGGTCGAGCTCTCCGGCGGCAGCCTCGCCTCGCTGGACGACGAGGCCGCGCTCGCGGGCGGCAACCTCTTCGCGCTTCTCGGGCCGGACGGCGCGGCCGAGATCCTGTCCGCGCAGACGGCCGAGCTGACGGGACCCCGACGCTACCGCCTCTCGGGCCTTCTCCGCGGGCTCGGCGGCACCGAGCACCTGGCAGCGCGAAGCCTCGCGCCGGGCGCGATGCTCGTTCGCCTCGACGGAGCGGTCGTGCCGCTCGCGACCTCGCTCGCGGAGATCGGGCAGGCTTGGACCTATCGGATCGGCCCCGCCGGCCGGGACCACGCGGACCCGAGCTACCTCACGCTCGGCGCGACCATCTCGAGCGTCGCGCTGCTGCCGCTCGCGCCCGTGCAGGTGAGGGCGCGCCGGACCGCCGCCGGCGTCGCGCTGACCTGGATCCGGCGGACACGGGTCGACGGAGACGGATGGGACCTCGCCGACGTGGCGCTCGGCGAGGAGGTCGAGGCCTACGCGCTCGACGTCATGGCCGGCGCCGCACCCGTCCGGGGCCTCGTCACCGCGCTGCCGGAGGCTCTCTACGCGGCCGCGGACGAGCTCGCGGATTTCGGTGCCGCCCAGACGCAGCTCTCGGTCCGGGTCGCCCAGGCGAGCCGGACCGCAGGACGTGGCCGCGAGACGGCCGTCACCGTCCCGATCCTCTGAACCCGGAGCCCGCATGTCAGCCACACCGAACCTCGGCCTGCCGCTGCTCGCGGCCGCGCAGGCGCAGAAGCACGTCACGCACAACGAGGCGCTCTATGCGATCGACGCCCTCCTGCAATGCGCGATCCTGGACAAGGACCTCGCGCTCCCGCCCGTCTCGCCTGCGTCCGGCGCGCGCTACATCGTCGGGGCCGGAGCGGGCGGCGTCTGGGCCGGTCGGGCGGGGACGATCGCGGCCTGGCAGGACGGCGAGTGGCTCTATCTCGCGCCCCGCGTCGGCTACCTCGCCTACGTGGTCGACGAGGCGCTGCTCTACGTCTTCACCGGCTCCGGCTGGGTCTCGCTCACGGCGGCGCTGGGCTCGCTCCAGAACCTCGGCCTGCTCGGTCTCGGCACGACGGCGGACGCCCCGAACCCGCTCTCGGCCAAGCTGAACAAGGCGCTCTGGACGGCGCGCGAGATCGGGCAGGGCGGGACCGGCGATCTCCGCTACGTCCTGAACAAGGAAGCGGCCGGCAACGTCCTCTCGCTCCTGTTCCAGTCCGGGTTTTCCGGCCGGCTCGAGCTCGGGCTGATCGGCTCCGACCAGCCCGCCGTGAAGGTCAGCCCGGACGGCGCGACGTGGCAGACCGCGCTCACGATCGACGCGGCTTCCGGCGGCGTCGATTTCCGGTCAGGCGAGGCGGCCCTCGCGTCGGCCGCGACGACGGATCTCGGATCCGTGCCGCACCGGCGGGTCGCGATCACCGGCTCCGCCGCGGTGACGTCGTTCGGTCCCGCGACGAACCGCGAGCGCCTTCTCAGCTTCACGGGGACGCCCACGCTCGTGCACGACGCCGTGTCCCTGATCCTGCCCGGCGGGGCGAGCATCGCGACCGATCCGGGCGACACGGCCTACGCGACGTCCGATGGAGCCGGCCGATGGACCGTCCGGCACTACGGGCGCGCGAGCGGAGCCGCGATCGCCGGATCGCGGCGCAACCGCATCGCGGACCCGGGCTTCATGGTGAGCCAGGAGAGCGGTTCGGCCAGCCTCGCGCTCGGCAGCGGCACGCTGCATTACCCCTCCGATAGCGTCTTCCTTCATCGCGTCGGATCGAGTGGCGGCGCGACCGTGCAGCGCGTCGCGTCGGCCTCGCCCGGGGGCTCGCCCTATCGCCATCGCGTGACGATCACGGCCGCGAACGCCTCGCCCGGCGGAGGCGATTGCCTGAACCTTCGCATCAGGATCGAGGGCCTCGACGTGGCCGATCTCCTCTGGGGCACGGCTGCGGCCAAGGCCGTCACGCTCGCCGTGCCGATCAACGTGCCTGTTGCCGGGACGTACGGCGTCGCGGTCCAGAACGGCATCGTCACGCGATCCTGGGTCGGCTCGGTGACGATCGCCGCAGGCGAGGTCGGCCAGGACGTCGTCAAGCATGTGACCGTCCCCGGCGACACGACCGGCACCTGGGCGAAGGACGCCAATGTCGGCCTCGAGGTGTTCATCTCGCTCTGCGCGGGATCCGGCTCCGTCGGGACGTCCGGATGGCAGGCCGGAAACAAGTTCGCACCCACGGGCTGCGTCAACGTCATGGCGACGAACGGCGCCGTATTCGATCTCCTGGGCCGCGTCGGTCTGTACGAAGGAAACGTTCCGCCTCCGTTCGAGCTACCTGCGTTCGACGACGCGCTTCAAAAGTGTCAGCGCTATTACGAGACCGGTGTCTACAGTATTCTCGGGCAGTCGTACGCAACGAACGCATACCTGTCCACATGGATTGAGTTTCACCGGCCGAAACGCGTAGCTCCGTCTATCACGTTCTTGACGTCCACGCAGTTTGCCAACGCGACTACGCCGGCCGCGGATCGTTTCACTGTCGATGGAACCCGCATCATCACGATGGGTACGGGCGCTTCTACCTACGTGGAAGCGGCCGGAACGTTCTCGGCGAACGCGAGGCTCTGACATGCGAACGGGAGGCTCTGACATGAATGACCGCATCGTCTGCACCGACGCGACCGGCACGACGGGCCGCATGATCTGGGGCGACCGCGAGGTCTCCGGTCCCCTGCCGCCACTCGCGGGCGACCTCCGGTCGATCTACGATCGAATGATCGCGGGCGGCGTCGTGCCCGAGCCGTGGGTCGAGCCCGCGCCTCCCGTGCCGGCCGCGATCTCCGACCGGCAGTTCGCGCAGGCGCTGGCGATGGGCGGCGTGATCACCG
>CAXTKM010000334.1:0-3393 GCA_964244795.1 uncultured Enterovirga sp. | reverse complement strand
GTGATGGAGCGCGGCGCGCTGGTCGACAAGATGTTCTACTCGATCCAGCTCGCGTTCCGGCGCGTTCCGGCCTCGCTCGCGGTCGCGACGCTGATCGTGTGCACCTTCTGGGGGATCGCGTCCGGGCTCGTCGGCGCGGTCGTGGTCCTGATGGGCGTGATCGCGTTCAATCCGATGCTGCGCGCGGGCTACGACGTGAAGCTCGCATCCGGGGTCATCACGGCCGGCGGCACGCTCGGCATCCTGATCCCGCCCTCCGTGATGATCATCGTGTACGCGGCGGTCGCCGGGCAATCCGTCGTGAAGCTCTACGCCGCGACGATGTTTCCGGGCTTCTTCCTCGCGAGCCTCTACCTCGTCTACGTGATCGGCTGGGCGCTCATCAATCCGAAGATCGCGCCGGTCCTGCCCGAGGACCAGACGAGGGTGCCGGTTCCGGACTGGATGCGGAGCTTCCAGGCGGCCTATTCCCGCAACATGTTCGTGGGTCTCTTCCGGGCGCTGATCGCGCCCGCGAAAGCGACGGCGCTCGAGACCGAGACGGGACGGCTCTCCTACGGCCGGATCGTCCAGAACGCCGCCTACTCGCTCGTGCCTGCGGGGCTCCTGTCCGGGACGCTCGCGCTCGTGTGGTGGTACGTGGTCATCCACCCGAAGACGCTGGTCGGGGGCGAGGCGCCGCCCGAGCTAGAGCAGCTCGGCTCGCCCGTCGTCCCGACCTCGGCGCCGGTGGATGCGGGCCCGACGATGGGCTTCTACGTCGTGTTCGGCCTGATCGTCGTCGCCTGTGCGCTCGTGCTGGTGCGCTACTACCGGCGCATGGATGCCGAGCGGCTCCAGGTCGTGAAGCTCCTCACCGCCTCCACGATGCCGCTCGGCCTCCTCACGGTGATCGTGCTGGCCGTGATCCTGTTCGGCATCACGACGGCGACGGAATCCGCCGCGGTCGGCGCGGCGGGCGCGTTCCTGCTCGCCTTCTACGCCCGGACGCTGAACTGGAAGAAGACCAAGGAGGCCGTCTTCCTCACCGCGAAGACGACCGCGATGGTGTGCTGGCTCTTCGTCGGGTCGGCGCTGTTCTCGGCCGTCTTCGCGATCCTCGGCGGCCAGGCGTTGATCGAGAAGTGGGTCCTCAGCATGGACCTGACCCCGATCCAATTCATGATCCTGTCGCAGGCGATCATCTTCGTCCTCGGCTGGCCGCTCGAGTGGACGGAGATCATCATCATCTTCGTGCCGATCTTCCTGCCGCTCCTGAAGCACTTCAACATCGACCCGATCCTGTGGGGCGTGCTCGTCTTCGTGAACCTGCAGGCGGCGTTCCTGTCGCCGCCGGTCGCGATGTCGGCGTTCTATCTGAAGGGCGTGTCGCCGCCGCACGTGACCCTGAACCAGATCTTCTCGGGCATGATGCCCTACATGCTGATCGTGATCCTCTGCATGGTGATCATGTATCTCTGGCCCGGCATGACGCTCTGGCTGCCGACCTACCTCTACGGCGGGTGAGGGGCCGGGACGGCCCTCTCACTCCACCCGGGCCCAGCCCGTCGAGAGGAGCCGCTCCTGAGGCCGGAAGCGGGCCTTGTAGGCCATCTTCGGCGAGCCCTGCACCCAGTAGCCGAGGTAGAGGTAAGGCAGCGCCCGGGCCCGGACCCGGGCGATGTGATCGAGGATCAGGTAGGTGCCGAGGCTGCGCTCGGCGAGCGCGGGATCGAAGAAGGAGTAGACCATGGACAGCCCGTCCGCGAGCTCGTCCGTGAGGCTCAGCGCGACGAGCGGACCCTGGCCGCGGCCGTCGATCGCGGTGTCCGGGCCGCGTCTCCTGTACTCGACGATCCGGGTCTCGACGTGGCTGTCCTCCACCATCATCGCGTAGTCGAGCACGCTCATGTCGACCATGCCGCCCGCGCCGTGGCGGGCCTGGAGGTAGCGGCGGAACAGCCCGTACTGCTCGGAGGTGGGCTGGTTCGGGACGGCGGTCCCGACGATGTCGCGATTCGTCTTGAGGACGCGGCGCATGTTGCCGGACGGCACGAAGGCGTCCGCGATCACCCTGACCGAGATGCAGGCCCGGCAGTTCTCGCAGGCGGGCCGATAGGCGATCGTCTGAGAGCGCCGGAATCCGCCCTGGGTCAGGATCTCGTTGATGTCGCGCGCCCGCCTGCCGACGATATGCGTGAACACCTTCCGCTCCTCGCGCCGCGCGAGATAGGGGCAGGGGGAGGGCGCCGTGAGGTAGAATTGCGGAGCGTCGCGCGGGTGGCTGGTCACGGCAGATGGGTCACGGCGGGCCTCGGTCGGACCGCCACGATGCACGATGCGGGCCGCCCCACAAGCGCGGGCTCCGCGCTGGCGTCACCGGCGAACGACGATCAGGCCCGCGAGGAGATCGTGGCCGAGGCGCCGGTCGCTCCGGGCGAGGCCGACCGCGATGTCGAGGACGAGCAGCAGCAGCGTCCCGATGCCGACGTAGAACATCAGCGCGTGCAGGCCCGCGATCAGGATCCCGATCGGGCCGCCGACGCTCGCATCCACCGCCGCGAGCCCCATCAGCCGCATCCCGAAGGTGCCCATCGAGGAGCCGCCGACCGTCAGCGCGCTGTAGAGGATCGCGGTTCCCGGCACGAGGATCGCGTAGAGCGCCCAGCCGAGACCGAAGGTGACGACGCCCGCGACCGCGATCAGCAGCCCGAACAGCGCGACGAGCACGCTGATCACCACGAGATCGATCAGGTAGGCGACGACCCGGCGGCTCAGCACACCCTCGGTCCGGGCCACGGGATAGAGGCTCGTCGGCTGGACGCTGGTGTAGGAACGCTCGTGACCCATGGTGACCTCGAAGCGCTGCCTCTCGGCAGCCTATACGCGTCAACGCGGCCGGGGGGCGGCCGTTCGGACAAGGCGTGTCGAATCTTCGCTCGGACATCCTGGGCGCGAGCGACGACAGCCGGTGCCGCGCGGTCGCGGGGTCTCATCCCGGTCCGGGATCGGCCGCCACGCCCTCCGGCGTGTCGATGTAGTGGCGCCGCAGGAGATACACGCTCGCGCCCGCGATCTCGCCGCGGTCCGTCCGGATGCCGACGAGCTCGTCGCGCCGCCCCTTGGCGAAGCGGCAGGCCGCGAAGCGCTCGAGCGGCGGACGCCCGGCGGTCGTAGCCCGATACGCGATCCGGACGCCGTCCGGCTCGGGCCGCGCTCCCGTCACGGCGATCGCGGTGCCGGGCGGCTCGAGCGCCGGGAGGGCGATCCGGCAGATCCGGGCCTGATCGCGGTCCAGGCTCAGGCAGCCCGCGCCGAGGAGGAGCGCTCCCGCAGCCACGGCCTGGGCGAGGGGCAACCTAGCAGGCTGCTGAAGAAGCCGCACGTCGGCGGCTCAGGCGAGGGAAGTGAGAG
>CAXTKM010000333.1:0-3422 GCA_964244795.1 uncultured Enterovirga sp. | reverse complement strand
CCAATCCCGGCCGGCTGAACGACCTCCGGCACATCGTCTACAAGTCGGCCGACGCGCCCTGGCGTCGCGCCCGGCGCAACCTCGGGCTGATGATGCGCGAGGGCCTGCTCAAGGAGAACATCGACGGCGAGGCGCTCCACTGGGTGCACCAGCGCCTGCTCGGCCGGCCCGAGCAGCGCCGCATCCTGATGGTCATCTCGGACGGTGCCCCGGTCGACGACTCGACCCTGTCCGTCAACTCGGGGAACTACCTCGAGCGGCACCTCCGCTACGTGATCGAGGAGATCGAGACGCGGTCGCCTGTCGAGCTGATCGCGATCGGGATCGGCCACGACGTGACCCGCTACTACCGCCGCGCGGTCACGATCGTGGATGCCGAGGAGCTTGGCGGCGCGATGACGGACAAGCTGGCCGAACTGTTCGAGGAGACGACCCAGCCGAGCCGGCGATCGGGCCAGCGGCGCCGGGCCGCGTGAGGCGAAGCCGGCCGATGCCGGCGCGCCGGTCGCTGCTGCGCTGGTCGCTCGGGGCAGCCGGACTCACGGCCCTGGGCGGCGTCGCCGGGCTCGCGGCGCTCGGGCGACGGCGCGGGCAGGACGACGCGCTCGCGATCGGGGTCCGGTCGGCCCCGATCGCGTCGTTCACGCGAGAGCGCTCGGACGAGCGCCGCTTCGGCGAGCTGACGTTCAGGTCCGGCCTCGTGCTCACGTCGGACGTCGCCGCCTTCGGGGGCCTCTCGGCTCTCTGGCGCGACCCGAACGGCCGGGGCCTGGTCGCGGTCTCCGACCATGGCCAATGGCTGACGGCCGAGGTGGAGACACGCGACGGGATCCTGGCCGGTCTCGGGTCCGCCGTGCTGGCACCGATCCTCGACCAGGATGGCGGCCCGCTCCGCCGCACGCCGGCCTACGACACCGAGGGCCTTGCGATCGCGGACGGCATCGCCTTCGTCGGGATCGAGCGCGTGCACGAGGTCCGACGGTTCGCCTGGGCGCAGGACGGCGTTCGGGCGAGGGGCGTTCCGCTCGCGATGCCGGCCGAGACCCGCGACCTGCCGGCGAATGGGAGCTTCGAGGCGGTCGCGGTCGCGCCGCCCGGTCACGCGCTCGCCGGCGCCGTCGTGGCGATCGCCGAGGAGGCGAGGCGGGGCCCCGACGCCCCGACGCGCGGGTGGGTCCTGACCGGCCCGGAGCGCTTCGCCTTCGACGTGGCCCGGAGCGAGGATTTCGACATCACGGACGCGGCGTTCCTGCCGTCCGGAGAGCTTCTGCTGCTCGAGCGCCGCTACACGCCGGTGAGCGGAGCCGCCTGCCGGATGCGGCGTCTCCCGCCCGACGCGCTCCGGCCCGGAGCCACGCTCGACGGCCGGATCGTGTTCGAGGCCGACCGCCGATACGAAATCGACAACATGGAGGGTCTCGCCCTCCATCGCGACACGGCGACGGGCGACATGATCGTGACGCTCGTGTCCGACGACAACTTCTCGCCCGTCCAGCGCACGCTGCTGCTGGAATTCACGATCGTGCCGTGATCGTCAGCCGGTGAACGGAAACCGGCCCTCCTGGGCCCAGGGACCGCCGAGATAGCGCCAGAGGAGGAGGCCCTCCGCCCGGGCGGCGAACGGCTGGAAGCTCGCCTCGAGTTCGCGCTGGAGCCGGCGTGCTGCGTCTGGCGCGACCTTGTTCTGCACGGTGACGTGCGGCGCGATCCGGGCGGAATCCTGCGGTGTCAGCCAGTCCCGCCACTCGCGCGCGAGCGCCTGACGAAGCTGCACGAGCTCGGGCGAGGCGAAGGCGAAGGCGACGCCACGACCGAGCGAGCGGAGCCCGGTCGCCTCCATCGTGAAGGAACGCTGGCGCCCGCAGGCGGCCGCGAGCTCGCGCTTGATGCCGGGCGCCTCGCGTCCGGGCAGGGCGTGGAAGAGGGTCAGGTGCGCCGGGATCTGGTTTCGCTCGGTCGGGAAGTGCCGGCGCCGGAGGCCGTCGAGATAGGCGAAGGTCGCGCCGTCGATCGCGAGCGTCAGGACCAGGGGAGGCGGGGCGGCAGCCGCGAAACAGGCGCCGGGACCGCTCAGAACCGAAGCGCGCCCTTCGCCTCTTCGAGCTGCGCGATCAACATGTTGGTCGCATCGCGCGCCGCATCGTCGGCCGAGCCGTCCCGCTGCGTCTGCAGCGTGAGGATCTCCCGGTCGATCGATTCGGGCGTGACCTCTTCCAGCGGCGTCGCGCGCTCGGCCAGCACCGTAACGCCGCGCTCATTGACCTCGGCGAACCCGCCCCGGACGAGGATGCGCGATCCCTCGCTCTTGTGGTTCGTGATCACCACGAACCCAGCCTTGAGGGTCGACATGACGGGAGCATGGCCCGGCAGCACGGTCATGTCGCCCTCGGAACCGGGCAGCAGGACCGCCTCGACCTCGCCGGAGAAGAGGACGCGCTCGGGCGCGACGAGTTCGAAGTGAAGGGTGGCCATCGTGACGGAACTCCGGTCAGACGCTGCGCCGGTCGGCCACGAAGCCGGCCACGAGGCCGAGCACCGCGCCGCCGAGCGCGAAGGCGCCGATATGTTGCCATTGGCCCGTCGTGATCGAACCGCCCGAACCGGCCGGAGCGGACCGATTCGACTGGATCTCGATCGACATGCCGCCGAGCTTCAGTTCGGCCGCGTCCGGCCGGGTCAGGTACCCTGCGAGAGCTCCGACCAGGAGCCCGACGACGAGGCAGATCGCTTTCAGGTTCACCGGCTCACGCCTCCGCAGCGAGCCTCTGCGCCTTCTCCATCGCCTCCTCGATCGTGCCGACCATGTAGAAGGCAGCCTCGGGGAGGTGATCGTACTTGCCCTCGACCAGGCCCTTGAAGCCCTTGATCGTGTCTTCTAGCGCGACGAGCTTGCCCGGCGAGCCCGTGAAGACCTCGGCCACGAAGAACGGCTGCGAGAGGAAGCGCTCGATCTTCCGGGCGCGCGCGACCGACAGCTTGTCCTCCTCGGAGAGCTCGTCCATCCCGAGGATCGCGATGATGTCCTGGAGCGCCTTGTAGCGCTGCAGCGTCTGCTGCACCCGGCGGGCGACGTCGTAATGCTCGTCGCCGACGATCGCCGCGGACAGCATGCGCGAGGTCGAGTCGAGCGGGTCGACGGCCGGGTAGATGCCCTTCTCGGCGATCGAGCGCGAGAGGACGCTCGTCGCGTCGAGATGGGCGAAGGAGGTCGCGGGCGCCGGGTCGGTCAGGTCGTCCGCCGGCACGTAGATCGCCTGCACGGAGGTGATCGAGCCCTTGTTAGTGGTCGTGATGCGCTCCTGCAGGTTGCCCATGTCGGTCGCGAGCGTCGGCTGGTAGCCGACCGCGGACGGGATGCGGCCGAGAAGCGCCGACATCTCGGAGCCGGCCTGCGTGAACCGGAAGATGTTGTCCACGAAGAA
>CAXTKM010000332.1:0-3423 GCA_964244795.1 uncultured Enterovirga sp. | reverse complement strand
GATGTGACGGACGGCGTCGTGCACGACATGCCGGCGGACGCGTCCGAGCTCGGCTTCAAGGCGCCGCTCCACGCGCTCGTCACGGGGCGGCCGGACGAGCGCGACCGCCAGATCAAACTGATAGAGGCGCCGCGCTTCGGCATCGTCGGCCGCGACCTCACCATCCGCGCCGAGGTGATGGAGCGCGGCGGCACCGGCAGCGCCATTGTCACCGTCCGCCGCGACGGCACCGAGATCGAGCGCCGCACGGTGCCGACCGACCGGCCCTTCGCGCTTACCACCCGGATCGAGCATGGCGGCCCGAACGTGGTCGAGATCGAGGTCGAGCCGCTGGCGGGCGAGCTGACCACGGTCAACAACCGCGCCGTACTGCCCATCGAGGGCATCCGCGAGAAGCTGCGCGTGCTGCTGGTCTCCGGCGAGCCGCATCCCGGCGAGCGGACCTGGCGCAACCTCCTCAAATCGGACGCGAACGTCGACCTCGTGCATTTCACGATCCTGCGCCCGCCGGAGAAGCAGGACGGCACGCCGATCAGCGAGCTCTCGCTCATCGCCTTCCCGACCCGGGAGCTGTTCCAGCAGAAGATCAAGGATTTCGACCTCATCATCTTCGACCGCTACGCGAACCAGAGCGTCCTGCCGTCGACATACTTCGACAACATCGCCCGCTACGTCCGCGAGGGCGGCGCGCTCCTGATCGCGGCCGGGCCGGAGTTCTCGGGCCCCTCCAGCCTCGCCCGGACCCGGCTCGCCTCGATCCTGCCCGGCTTCCCGGACGGCCGCATCCTGGAGGAGCCGTTCCGGCCGAAGATCACCCCGGAGGGCGAGCGTCATCCGGTCGCGCGCGACCTCCCGGGCTCCGAGAGCGATCCGCCGGCCTGGGGCGAGTGGCTCCGGACGATCGGGGCGGACCTCCGGCGCGGCACGAGCGTCATGGCGGGAGCGGGCGACCGCCCGCTTCTCGTCCTCGGCCGCGAGGAGAAGGGCCGGGTCGCGCTGCTCCTGTCGGACCACGCCTGGCTCTGGGCGCGCGGCTACGAGGATGGCGGCCCGCATGTCGACCTGCTCCGCCGCCTCGCGCATTGGCTGATGAAGGAGCCCGCGCTCGAGGAGGAGGCGCTCCGGGCCACGGCCGCGGGCCGCGAGATCCGGGTCGAGCGGCAGACCATGGGCCGCGATCCCGGCCCCGTGACGGTCGTATCGCCGAGCGGGCGCGATCAGGTCGTGGCCGCGGCCGAGGAGCGGCCCGGGCTGTTCCGGGCGCAGGTCCGGGCGACGGAGCTCGGCCTGCACACGATCCGGTCGGGCGACCTCGTGGCCTTCGCAAGCATCGGGCCGGCGAATCCGCGCGAGCTCTCCGACGTGTTCTCCGACACCGAACGGCTCCGGCCCCTGGCGGAGGCCGGCGGCGGCTCGGTCCGGCGGGTCGCGGGCGAGACGGGCCCGCCCACGGTCCCCCGCATCCAGACCGTTCGGGCCGGTGCGCGCGCGGCCGGCGCCGACTGGATCGGCATCCGGCCGAGCGACGCCGCGGTCGTCCGGGGGGTGTCCGTCGTGCCGCTCGGCCTCGGCCTCCTCGGCCTCGCGGCCCTTCTCGGCGCCGTGCTGCTGGCCTGGGTGCTGGAAGGGCGCAGGCGGGCGGCGTGAGCCGATGCTGCAACACTGCGGCGCGTACCTCTCCCGGTCGGACGCTGCCGCGTCCGACTCGACCTCTCCCCACCGGGAGAGGCAGGCGCGGCTACCCCTTGTCCCCGATCACGCGGCCCGCCGCCCGCTCCGCCGCACCGGGCACGAGCTCGGCCACGAGGAGGCGGGCCGGGTCGACCGGAGCCGGCAGCACGAGCCGGCCCGGCTCCTGGCGCCGGAAGCCGAAGCGGCCGTAATAGGGTTCGTCGCCGACCAGGATCACGAGGCCGTGCCCGCCAGCCCGGGCCTCGCCAAGCGCGCGCTCGATCAGGGCGGCCCCGATGCCGCGGCCCTCGAAGGCCGGCTCGACCGCGAGCGGCCCGAGCAGCAGGGCCGGCTCCGGTCCGATCCTGAGCGGCGAGAGCCGGATCGAGGCGACCAGGAGCGTGCCCACGAGGGCCGTGAAGCAGAGATCCGGCGTCTCGCGCGCCCCCTCGCGGAGCCGAAACGCCGTGCGGGCGAAGCGGCCCGGCCCGAAGGCGCGCTCGTGGAGCTGCGCGATCGCGGCCGCGTCGGACGGCCGCTCCGGCCGGATCGCGAGGGCGAGCTGTTCCGTCATGCCGCGGCCGCCCGGATGCCGAGATAGGTCGCGACGACGCGCGAGTCCCGGCGCAGCTCGGCCGCTGGCCCCTCCAGCACGACGGCGCCGTTCTCGAGCACGTAGGCGTAATCCGCGAGCTCGAGCGCCGCGCGCGCGTTCTGCTCGACCAGCAGGACCGAGACGCCGTCGCGGCGGAGGTCCGCCACGACCCGGAACACGTCCCGCACGATGAGCGGCGCGAGGCCGAGCGAGGGCTCGTCCAGCATCAGGAGGCGCGGCGCGCTCATCAGGGCGCGCGCGGTCGCGAGCATCTGGCGCTCGCCGCCGGACAGCGTCCCGGCGAGCTGCGACCGGCGCTCGGCGAGGCGCGGGAACAGCGCCCACATCCGGTCGAGCGTCGTCGCGAAGCCGGGCGTGCCGCGGCGCCGGAAGCCGCCGAGCCGGAGGTTGTCCTCGACGCTCATCGTCACGAAGAGCTCGCGCTTCTCGGGCACGAGCGCCATCCCGTCCGCGACCCGCTCCTCGATCGACCGGCGAGCGAGGGGCCGGCCCCGGAAGCTCGCCCCGCCCCGGATGGGGAGCACGCCCATGACGGCCGAGAGCAGCGTCGTCTTGCCGGCCCCGTTCGGCCCGAGGATCGCGACGATCGCGCCCTCCTGCACGGTGAGCGAGATTTCGCGCACGGCCTCGACCCGGCCATAGGCGACCGAGACCCGGTCGAGGGCGAGGAGGGGCGCGCTCACGCGGCGGCGCTCCCGAGATAGGCTTCGAGCACGGCCGGGTTCCTCTGGATCTCGGCCGGCCGTCCCCGGGCGAGCTCGGCCCCGAAGTTCATCACGACGAGCCGGTCGGTGAGCCCCATCACGAAGTCCATGTCGTGCTCGACGAGCAGCACCGCGACGCCGCTCGCCCGCACCTCCCTCAGCAGCGCCGCGAGCGCGTCCTTCTCGGCATGCCGCAATCCCGCGGCCGGCTCGTCGAGGAGCAGGAGCACGGGATCGAGGCAGAGCGCCCGGGCGATCTCGACCAGGCGCTGCCGCCCGAGCGCGAGCGCGCCGGCCGGCATGTCGGCGCTCTCCGCCAGGCCGACGCGGCCCAGCGCGGCACGGGCGCGGGCGAAGAGGCGCGCCTCGTCGGCGCGGTCGAGCCGGAGCGCGCCCGCGAGGGCGCCGGCGCTGCCCTGCAGGTGGGCCCCG
>CAXTKM010000331.1:0-3447 GCA_964244795.1 uncultured Enterovirga sp. | reverse complement strand
GTTCGCCGAGATGAGATCGGTCGGCACCCCGGAGCCTGCGGCTCTCCTCCGCCTGGAGCTCCAGGCATGTGCCCGCGCCTGTCATTCCGGGGCGGCGAAGCCGAGCCCGGAACCCATGGACGCCGACGTCGGACGCTGTGGCACCGCCGTCGTCCAGGCTGCAGCCCTACAGGCTCATGGGTTCCGGGCTCTCGCTTCGCGAGCCCCGGAATGAAAGCCGCGCAGTCGTTTGAAGGTCTGCAGCATCACAGGTGACGGAGGCCGGATCGACGCTTCCAGGCCGGCCTCTTCGGACCAGGAGCCCAGACCCTCCCGAACCTATAGCCGCCGCCCCGTCGTGGGATCGAACACGTGCAGCGCCGAAGGCTCGATCGAGAGCCCGAGCGTGCCGGTGGTCGGCACCGTTCCGGTCGCGACCTGCACGGTCGCCGGGGCCGCGCCGATCCGGCCGTGGATCAGTTGCGTCGCGCCGAGCTCCTCCACGAACTCGGCCTCGAGCCGGAGCGGCGCGTCGCCGGGTGACGTGACCCGGATGTCCTCCGGCCGGAGCCCGAGCTCGATCGCGGCGCCGGGTGCGACGCCCACGGGCGCACAGGGCAGCGCGACGCGCTGGCCTCCGACCGAGACCACGCCCCCGCTCTCGAGACGCGCCGGGAGGATGTTCATCGCGGGCGAGCCGATGAAGCCCGCGACGAAGCGGGTCGCGGGCCGGCGGTAGAGCTCGACCGGGGTGCCGATCTGCTCGACCTCGCCCGCGTTCATCACGACCAGGACATCGGACAGCGTCATCGCCTCGACCTGGTCGTGCGTCACGTAGACGGAGGTGACCCCGAGCGCGCGCTGCAGGCGCTTGATCTCGACCCGCATCTGCACCCGGAGCTTCGCGTCGAGGTTCGACAGCGGCTCGTCGAAGAGGAAGACCTGGGGCTTCCGGACGATCGCCCGTCCCATCGCGACCCGCTGGCGCTGACCGCCGGAGAGCTGCTTCGGCTTCCGGTCGAGGAAGGGCTCGATCGCGAGGATCCGGGCCGCCTCGCGGACCCGGGTCTCGATCTCGGGCTTTGGGGTCCTGCGGTTGCGGAGCCCGTAGGCCATGTTGTCGTAGACGCTCATGTGCGGATAGAGCGCGTAGTTCTGGAACACCATCGCGATGTCGCGGTCGGCGGGCTCGACGTCGTTCACGACGCGGTCGCCGATCCGGACGGTCCCGCCCGAGATCGTCTCCAGGCCGGCGATCATGCGGAGCAGCGTGGACTTGCCGCAGCCGGAGGGTCCGACGAGCACGCAGAAGCTGCCGTCCGGCACCTCGAACGAGACGTCCCGCACCGCCTCCACGCCGCCCGGATAGACCTTGCGGATCCCGGTGAGGGTCACGCGAGCCATGACGGGGTCCGTGTCATCCGAGGCGAGCCGAAGGCGAGGGAACGGGAGCCATCTCGCCCCGGGCCGATCCCTCGGGATCCCCTTCCCCTCCGGCGGCCTTGCCGCCTCCGGCCGGGGATGACGGCGCAAGCCGAGGCTTGCGCCGTCACTTCTCCGTCTCGACGAGGCCGCGCACGAACAGCTTCTGCATGACGACCACGACCGCGATCGGGGGCAGCATGGCCAGCACCGCCGTCGCCATGACGACCTGCCACTCCGTGAGCGCGTCCGTGGTCACGATCATCTTCTTGATGCCGATGACGATCGTCTGCATGTCGTCGCGCGTCGTGATGAGGAGGGGCCACAGGTACTGGTTCCAGCCGTAGATGAAGAGGATGACGAACAGGGCCGCCATGTTGGTCCGCGACAACGGGACCAGGGTGTCGAAGAAGAACCGCATCGGGCCGGCGCCGTCGATCTTCGACGCCTCGACGAGCTCTTCCGGCACCGTCATGAAGAACTGCCGGAACAGCAGCGTCGCGGTCGCGGATGCGATCAGGGGCAGGGTGAGGCCGGCCATGGTGTCGAGCAGGCCCAGATCGGCCACGACCTTGTAGGTCGGATAGATCCTGACCTCGACCGGCAGCATCAGGGTGACGAAGATCATCCAGAACGCCGCCCGGCGGAACGGGAACCGGAAGTACACGACCGCGAAGGCCGACAGCATCGAGATCGCGATCTTCCCGACCGCGATCAGCACGGCCATCGTGGCGCTGTTCAGCAGCATCACCGCGACCGGCTCGCGGGTCGACCGGCTCGCGCCCACGAACAGGGTCCGGCCGTAGGCGTCGAGCCCCGTGCCGCCGGGCCAGAGCGGCATCTCGCCGT
The DNA here is from genome assembly GCA_964244795.1 of uncultured Enterovirga sp. Classification (GTDB taxonomy): domain Bacteria; phylum Pseudomonadota; class Alphaproteobacteria; order Rhizobiales; family Beijerinckiaceae; genus Enterovirga. The sequence goes on along the minus strand of CAXTKM010000331.1, from coordinate 1,197 downwards.
TCGCGATCACGGCCGATTCGTGGGTAGAGGCGATCAGCGCGAGATAAACCGGGAACGCCACGATCGCGACGCCGATCAGGAGGACCGCGTGCGGCAGGATCCGGGCGAGGGCGCTCTTTCGCTCGACCATCTCAGGTGGCCTCGACCGGCATCAATACGTCACCCGGCGTTCCACGAAGCGGAACTGGAAGGCGGTGAGGCCGATCACGATGACCATGAGGACGACCGATTGCGCGGCCGAGCCGCCGAGGTCGCCGCCGAGCCGGCCGTCGGAATAGACCTTGTAGACGAGCGTCTCGGTCGCCTTGGCGGGGCCGCCGCCGGTCATGGCGTCGATGGTCCCGAAGGTCTCGAAGAAGGCGTAGACGATGTTCACGATGACGAGGAAAAAGGTCGTGGGCGAGAGCAGCGGCAAGGTGATCGTCCAGAACCGGCGCCAAGCCCGCGCGCCGTCGATCGCGGCCGCCTCGATCACGCTCTTCGGGATGGCCTGGAGGCCCGCCAGGAAGAACAGGAAGTTGTAGGAGATCTGCTTCCAGGCCGAGGCCAGCACCACCTGGACCATGGCGTGGTTGCCGTTGAGCCGCGGGTTCCAGTCGAGCCCGAGCCGACGCAGGCCATGCGCGATGGTGCCGAGCGAGGGGTCCAGCATGAAGATCCACAGCACGCCCGCGACGGCCGGCGCCACCGCGTAGGGCCAGATGAGCAGCGTCCGGTAGCCGGTCGCGCCCTTGAGCTCGCGGTCGGCCATGACGGCGAGCAGCAACGCCACCGACATCGAGGTGACGGTGACGGCGCTCGAGAACACGAAGGTCGTGCCGAGCGTGCGGTAATAGCCGGGATCGGAGAATAGATGCGTGTAGTTCTCGAACCAGACGAACTCGGTCGAAAGCCCGAACGCATCCTGGAGCAGGAAGGACTGGTACACGGCCTGGGCGGCCGGCCAGTAGAAGAAGACGAGGATCACCGCGAACTGGGGCGCGATGAGACCGTAGGGCAGGACCTTGTTGCCGAAGACGGCGCGCTTTTCCATCTAGCCTCTCCCCGCCTGCGGGGAGAGGTCGAGCAGGCGCGAAGCGCCGTCCGGGTGAGGGGCCGGACGGCTCTCAGATATGCGAGCAGGCGTCGTGCCCCTCATCCGGTCGCGCTGCCGCGCGACTCGACTTCTCCCCGTCGAGACGGGGAGAAGAGACCTCA
>CAXTKM010000330.1:0-3453 GCA_964244795.1 uncultured Enterovirga sp. | reverse complement strand
AGGCTCGCGCGGGTGACGGCGTCGAGGGCCGAGAAGGGTTCGTCGAGGAGCAGCAGCCGCGGTTGGGCCACGAAGGCGCGGGCGACCGCGGCCCGCTGCTGCTGGCCGCCGGACAGCTCCTTCGGCCAGCGCGCCCCGTGCGGGCGCAGACCGACCTTGCCGAGCGCATGCGCGACCCGGTCCCGGCGCTCGCCCGGGGGGAGGTGCGAAAGCCCGAACCCGACGTTGTCCGCGATGCTGAGCCAGGGCAGGAGCCGCGGCTCCTGGAACACGATGCCGACCCCGGGATGGGGCGAGCCGAGCGGCTCGCCGTCGAGCGAGATCGTACCGGAGCTGGCCCGGTCGAGCCCGGCGAGAAGCCGGAGCAGGGTGGTCTTGCCACAGCCCGAGCCGCCGACCAGCGCCACGATCTCGCTCGGATCGACCGCGAGGGAGATTCCCGCCAGCGCGACCGTGCCGTCCCGGTAGGTCTTCGAGAGATCGTCGAGCCGCAGCATCAGAGGCGGCCGCCCTGCGTGTCCGCGTGCGTGTCCTGCCAGCGCACGAGCGGGGCCGTGAGCGCGATGAGGACCGAATCGGCCACCTTGCCGAGAAGCGCGAAGGCGATGATCGCGGCCAGGATCTGATCCGGCTTGCCGAGCTGCTGGCCGTCGACCAACAGATATCCGAGCCCCTCGGACGCGCCCATGAACTCGGCCGCGACCACGAACATGAAGCCGAGCCCCAACCCCGAGCGGAGTGCGACGATCCCCTCGGGCAGCACGGCCGGGAGCAGCACCCGGCGTGCGAGCGCGACGCGCGACAGGCGGAACACCCGGCCGACCTCGACGAGTTTCCTGTCGACGGACAGGATCGCGCCCGCGACGCCCAGATACACCGGGAAGAACACCCCGACCGCGATCAGCGCGACCTTCGAGGCCTCGAAGATCCCAAGCCAGAGAATGAACAGCGGCACCCAGGCGATGGAGGGAATCGCCCGGAGCGCCTGCAGGGTCGGATCGAGGAGCCGCCGGGCGAACGCGCTCGTGCCCGAGAGAGCGCCCGCCGCGATGCCGGCCGCGGCCCCGATGCCGAACCCCGCGAGCACGCGCGCGAGCGTCGCGCCCACGTGCCCCCACAGCTCTCCCGTTCGGGCGAGCCCGTACAGGGTGGCGAGGACACGGCTCGGCGGCGGCAGGAGCCGGCCGGACGCCCAGCCGGCCGCGACCGCTCCTTCCCAGCCGAGCGCGAGCCCGATCGGCAGGAGCACGCCCAGCACGACCCCGAGGCGGCCGGGGTCGAACGGGGTCGAGACCGCACCGGTCTCCCCGGACGCGAGCGGGACGGGTCCCGCGGGTGGGGCGGAGAGTCCGGCCGCGGCCGTGCCGGCTGCCATCGCGCCGGCCGTGTCAGTTCGTCGAGGCGGTGAGGTATTGGGAATCGATCAATGCCCCGGTCACGCCTGGAACGTCCACGCCGGCCTCGATCACGCCGGCCTTCTGGAGCGCGAGCCCGGCCGCGAGGATCGAGGCGCGCTGCGCCTCCCCGATGACGCTGTGCGTCAGCTCGGTCCGGCTGTCGATCTGTCGGTCGACCACGGCCGGAGAGAGACGGGTCGCGCCGACGACCAGCCGCTTCAGCTCGGACGGGTTCGCGAGTGACCAGCGCCGGGCCTCCTCGTAGGCCGCGAGCACCCGCCGGACAAGCGCGGGGTGCCTCTGCGCGAAAGCCTCGCGCACGTTCAGGATGCCCCAGGTATTGGCGGCGGGATCGCGAAAGAAGAGGACCGCGCCGCCCTCGATCTCGGCGGCCGCCATCATGGGATCGAGGCCCGCCCAGGCGTCCACGTCGCCGCGCTCCAGCGCGAGCCGGCCGTCCGCATGCTGAAGCAGGACGAGCTTCACGTCCTTCTCGGACAGGCCCGCATCGGCCAGCGCCCGCACGAGGAAGATGTGGGGATCCGTGCCGCGCGTGACCGCGACGCGCCGACCCTTGAGGTCGCCGACAGCCGCGATCCCGGTCTCCTTCCTGGTCACGAGCGCCGTCCATTCGGGGCGCGAGTACACGTAGACGGCCTTGATCGGGTTGCCGTTGATCCGCGCGACGAGCGCCGCGGACCCCGCGGTCGACCCGAAGTCGATGGATTCGGCGTTCAGGAACTCGAGCGCCTTGTTCGATCCCGCCGACTGCACCCAGCGGATCGCGATCCCGTCCTTCTCGAAGGCGGTCTCGAGGAGGCGGCGCTCCTTCAGGACGAGGCTGACCGGGTTGTACGTCGCCCAGTCCAGCGTGATCGTTCGCGGCGCCTGTGCGAAGGCGGGGCCTCCGACCGTGACACCCGCCAGGGCGGAGGCGATGAGCGTGCGGCGGTTCATCGTCATGGAAATCTCCGACCACCGGCTCGGCAGCCTTATACGGGCGGAATAAAGAACGAAATGTCCTTTGTGTCAAACGGCACGCGAGGGACGATGACGAGGTTCTCTCCCTGACTCGAACGCTCGATAACGTCGGGCCAGACAACCTCCATACGGGACAGCAAGATTCGATTGGAAACGTTGCCAAACCTCAGCCAGAGAACCTGAAGGGTAGGCGTCCGCATTCAGTCGGACGCGAAATCCTCGTCCTTCGTGACGACGACTGCTCCGGACCGATGAGCGCGATGCGCGATGTCCAGGTCGGAAAGCCCAAGCATCCCGGCATCGAAAACGTGCTCGGCTCCGAAACCCTGGCGCTCGATCCGGCGGGCCAGCGCAGGCGAGAGCTGCTCGTCGACGAAGAACCTCACTCAGCCGCGATGACCACCGGGTGGCCGACCTGGGAAGCCGCGTAGGCGAGTGCCGCCGGAATATCCGCGGCCTTGAGATAGGGATAATCGGCCAGGATCTCCTGCGCAGAGACGCCGTTCGCAAGCAGCTCAAGCAAGTCCTTGACCGGGAACCGCATTCCACGAATGCATGGTTTTCCGCCAAGCTTTCCAGGTTCCGCCGTTATCCGAGGAGCGATATACACGACCTCACCTCACCCATTGGATTGTCTCGCACTCAGAACGACATCGCCTCGTCGACAGTCGGCGATCCGCCACCTACGCCGCGAACCGGCCGTGGCAATGCTTGTACTTCTTGCCGGATCCGCATGGGCAGGCTTCGTTCCGGCCGACGCGGCCCCAGGTTCCTGGGTCCTTCGGGTCGCGGTCGAGGACGGCGGTGTCGGCGGATTCGGACATCGCCGCGTAGCCGAGCACGGGGCCACCCCCGCCGAACGAGCCTGTCGCGTGCGATCCGCCCGAGGTGAACTCGTTCTCGCCCGTCGCCGGGTCGAGGTGCTCGGCGAACATCGACGGCAGCCCGGGCGGCTCGGGGTCCTGGAACACGACGTCGACCCGCATCAGCTGGCCCGTGACCTGCTCGCGCAACTGGCCGACCATCCCGTTGAAGAGGTCGAAGGCCTCGGACTTGTACTCGTTCAGCGGGTCGC
>CAXTKM010000329.1:0-3473 GCA_964244795.1 uncultured Enterovirga sp. | reverse complement strand
ATATCGACGCCCTTCAGCGCGATGATCTTGCCGTAATAGGTCTTGACGCCACGGACGGCCAGCAAGGGCTGGGTCTCGGCGAGGGGGGCTGTCTGCGTCACGCGATCCCGACCTCCGCTTCGACGGCCGCGACCTCTTCGTCGTCGACGCCGAGATAGGCTGCGATCACCTTCGGGTCGGCCTGGATCTCGGCCGGCGTGCCGTCGGCGATCTTGGTGCCGTAGTCGAGCACCACGACATGGTCGGAAATCTCCATCACCACAGACATGTCGTGCTCGATGAGCAGCAGCGCCGTGCCGATCTCCTTGCGGATCGAGAGCAGGAGCTCGTTCAGATCGTGGCTCTCGCGCGGGTTCAGGCCCGCCGCGGGCTCGTCGAGACAGAGCAGGACCGGGTCGGTGCACATGGCGCGCGCGATCTCGAGCCGGCGCTGGTCGCCATAGGGCAGGTCGGCGGCCGGGTCGTCGGCGCGGTCGAGGAGGCCGGTCCGGTCGAGCCAGGACGCGGCCTTGTCGATCGCGGCCCGCTCGGCCGCCGCGAAGCCCCCGATCCCGGCGAGGCCCAGGACCGTGAAGCCAGAGGCCGCCATGAGGCGGTTATGCTGCGCGACCATGAGGTTCTCGAGCACCGTCATGCCGGAGAAGAGCCGGATGTTCTGGAAGGTCCGGGCGACCTTGGCCCGGCTCGCGACGGCGTGTCCCGGAAGGCGCTCCAGGAGGTGAGTCGATCCGGCCGCGCCCCGGAGCGTCATCATGCCCTCCGTCGGGCGATAGAAGCCGGTGATGCAGTTGAAGACCGTCGTCTTTCCCGCGCCGTTCGGGCCGATGAGCGCCGTGATGTCGCCGCGCCGGGCGCTGAAGGACAGGTCGGACACGGCGGTCAGCCCGCCGAACCGCATCGTCAGGTGCTCGACGGTGAGGACCGCGTCGTCGGCCGGGCGCATCAGCCGTGGCCCTCGCGGACATGCGAGCCCGCGATCGACTTTCGCTCCTTCAGGATCACGGAGGGCTCGCGCACCGAGACGAGACCGCGCGGCCGCCAGATCATCATCAGCACCATGGCGAGGCCGAACAGGAGGAGCCGGTACTCGCCCGGGTCGAAGCCCTCGCCGAAGACGGCCTTCAGGAAATCGAGGTTCCGCAGGAGCTCCGGGGCCGCGGTCATCGCCAGCGCCGCGATCGCGACCCCGATCTGGGAACCCATCCCGCCGAGCACCACGATCGCGAGGATCGTCGCCGATTCGAGGAAGTTGAAGCTTTCGGGGCTGATGAAGCCCTGCCGGACCGCGAAGAACGAGCCCGCGAAGCCGCCGAACATGGCACCGATCGCGAAGGCTGTGAGCTTCGTCACCGTCGTGTTGATGCCGAGCGACCGGCAGGCGATCTCGTCCTCGCGCAGCGCCTCCCAGGCGCGGCCGATCGGCAGTCGCCGCAGCCGGACCGTGACGAGGTTCGTGAGGAGGGCCAGCGCGAGGATCAGGTAGTAGAGGAAGATGATCCGGTGCATCGGGCTGAACGCGAGCCCGAACAGGGCCGCGAAGCCGTCCTCCTCGGCCGTGAACGGGACGCCGAAGAAGGTCACGCGCGGGATCGACGAGATCCCGGCGCCGCCCCCCGTCACGTCGACCCAGTTGATGAGAACGAGTCGGATGATCTCGCCGAACGCGAGGGTCACGATGGCGAGGTAGTCGCCGCGGAGCCGGAGCACCGGGAAGCCGAGCAGGATCCCCCAGAACGCGGCCAGGAGCCCGGCGACAGGCAGGCAGATCCAGAAGGACAGGCCGAAGGTGGTGGCGAGCAGCGCGTAGGAATAGGCCCCGACCGCGTAGAACGCGACGTAGCCGAGGTCGAGAAGGCCTGCGAGCCCGACCACGATGTTCAGGCCCCAGCCGAGCATGACGTAGGTCAGGATCAGGATGCCGAGGTCGATCCAGTAGCGCGATTCCGACAGACCCCCCGAGGCCTGGAAGGCCAGCAAGGGGAACAGCAGCGCGAGCCCGAGGCAGAACGGCGTCGCGAGCCGGGCGAAGGCGAAGCCCGGCCGGGACGCGGGCGCCGCCCGGGTCGTGATCGCGTCCATCTCGGACGAGGCGCGTTTTCGCCGGGTCGCTTCGACGAGGCCGGGCACGAGCGGGACGACCACGCCCTGGATCAGGAGCAGCCCGAGGATGACGGCGGAGAGGACGAACCACTGCGCCTCCGGCATCAGCGCGAGCGGGACGCCGGGCAGGAGAGCCGCGCCGACCCTCGCCGACACGGCCGTCGTCGCGCCATGCGCTCCGGCGAAGAGCGCCGCGAGGCCGAGGAGCACCGCGGCCCGGTTCGCGAGGCCGGGCCCGCCCAGACGCTCGGGCCGGCGGAGCCGGACCGCATGCGCGAGCGCGAAGGCGAAGACGATGAGGATCGCGAGCGCGACGATGTGCGGTCGCTGGATCAGGAGGAGGCCGGACGGGCTCTGGTCGGTCCGGATCGCCGTGATCGGGACCGAGAGCCCGAGCATGACCAGCGCCGCGAGCCCGGCCTTGCGGGTGGCCGCGGCGAGCGGCAACGGCCGGACGATCGGCTCGACCCGCCGCGCGGCCCCGGCCGCGAGCCCGCTTGCGGCGGCCACCGCCATCAGACCTTCTCGACCTCCGGCCGGCCGAGGATGCCGGACGGCATGAACGTCAGGACGATCGCGAGGATCGAGAAGGCCGCGACGTCCTTGTACTCGATCGGGAACACGGCCGACCACATCGTCTCCACGAGTCCGATGATGAGCCCGCCGATCACGGCGCCGGGGAGGGACCCGATGCCGCCGAGCACGGCCGCCGTGAAGGCCTTCACGCCGGGCACGAAGCCGTCCGCGAAGTTCACGACGCCGTAGTAGAGGAGGTACATCGTGCCGGCGACGGCCGCGAGCGCGGCGCCCAGCACGAAGGTAAGCGAGATCGTGCGGTCGACGTCGATCCCGACGAGCGCCGCCATCTTGCGGTCCTGCTCGCAGGCGCGCTGCGCCCGGCCGAGCGCGGTGCGCTGCACGAGGTACCAGAACACGGTCAGCAGCACGGCCGTCGTCGCCATGATGATGAGCTGCTTGTAGGACAGGGCGACCAGGTAGCCGTTCCGCTCGAAGAGCGGGATGACCTCCGACACCATGGGCGGCGTCGGCTTGTTGCGGGCGCCCTGCGCGACCTGGACGAGGTTCGACAGGAAGATCGACACCCCGATCGCCGAGATGAGCGGCGCCAGCCGGAACGAGCCCCTGAGCGGCCGATAGGCGAGGCGCTCGAGCGACCAGCCCCAGAGCGAGGTCAGCGCCATCGCGGTCAGCATGCAGATGAAGAGCGCGAGCGCGATCGAGCCGACGCCGAGCACCGTGGTGAGGATCACGAAGGCGATCAGCGCGATGAAGGTCGACAGCATGAACACGTCGCCATGCGCGAAATTGACCATGCCGATGATGCCGAAGACCATCGTGTAGCCGATGGCGAT
>CAXTKM010000328.1:0-3529 GCA_964244795.1 uncultured Enterovirga sp. | reverse complement strand
GCACGTGATCCTCGGCCATCAGCGGCGGAACGGTCTTCGTCCCGTCATGGGCGCCGCATTCGGTCGGCATGACGTCGGCCCAGTTCCAGAAGTTCAGATTCTCCTCCTCGGCGATGCGGCGCTGGACGTCGCGGACGCGGGCGAGGCTCGGGGGGGTCCGCCAGGAGCAGGCCTTGTCCTCCGGCTCGACGAACGTTCCGGTCACGGCGGGTTCGCGCTCGCGATCCCCCGCGAGACAGAGCGCCTTCGCGGCCTTCGGCTTGCAGCCGGGTGCGATCCGGTTCGCATTCGGGGGCGCCGCGATCACGATCCGGGCGGCCGGGGCCGCGCGCCGGATCCGCCCCAGCGCGCGGCGATAGGTTTCGCGGTATGTCGCGGGATCGAGGGCGTCGTTGAAGCCCTCGTTCGTCCCGAAGGCGAGCACGACGACGTCCGGGGCGAGACGGGCGATCTCCTGCCGGAAGGCGTCGCCGTCGAAGCGGTTGACGATGTCGACGGTCGCGCCCGGGAACCCGATCGCGCTGACGGAGAGGCCGGACGACCGATTCCGGACGCTCACACCCGAGATCCGGACCGGCGCCGCCGCGGTCGTGGTGATCCGGACCTCGCTGATGCGGTCGACCTTGGTCGTCTCCGGCGTGAGCCGGAGCACGAGCCGCTGCGCCAGCGGGGCCGCGAGCTCGAACCGGCTCTCGACGGTGCCGTCGAGGCTGACCGCGATGCCGCCGGCGTTCGGCCCGGTCACGACATCGATCTCGATCGCGTCGAAGGCGACCGGCTGCTCGGCCGTGTAGGTCAGGGTCTCGCCCGCCGTCGCGGTCGCGGCCTCGAAGCCGGAGAGCGCGAAGGCGGAGCGATCGTCCTTCGCGGCCTGGAGCGACTGGTAGGTCCAGCCGGGCGAGCTTTCGATCTTGAGGGCCGAGCTGCGGACGCCCGACCTCGGCCGGCCGGGCACGAGGTAACCGGCTCCGCCATCGCCGAACTCGGCCTGGAGCTGACGCCGGACCTGGCCGGTGAGGAAATCGGCGGCCGTGTGGCTGTCGCCGATCTGGAGGATCGCGAGGGGACGGCCGATCGGGCCGGCAGGACGACCGGAGGCCGGCGGGACCGAGGAGGCGGGCCTCTCCCGGCCCGGCACGGGAGCCGGCTCGGCCGGCCCGGGTTCGACCGCGAGAACCGGGAGGGCGGACAGCCAGAGCCATGCCGCGACGGCCGCGACCCGGTGCTCGCGCAGGCCCGGTGTCATCCTGGTATCCCCTCAGGGGCTCGGGCAGTCGGATCCGAGCTCACGGCCGGTCTCCTTCAGGTTTGCGACCAATTTCGGGTACAGGGCGGCCCAGACGACGTCGTAGCCGATCGCCGTGAAGTGGATGCCGTCCGGGGCCCGGACCTGGACGAGGCTGCCGGTCGGGCCGGGCGCGGCCGACGTGAAGGCGCCCGGCGCCGCGTTCGCGGGATGCCAGGGCTCGACGTAGCGGAGGCCCGGCTTGCCGGCCGCCGCGACCGTCTCGGCGAAGAGCCTGTTCTTGAGCTGGCTGTCGGCGTTCTGGGCCGCGTCGCGCATCGCGGGATGTCCGATCAGGAGGACGCCGGCGCCCCCGGACGAGGCCCCGTCGAGCAGGAGCGCGATGCGGCTCCGGTAGGCCGCCTCCCAGGCCGGCGTGCCGTAGGAGGAGCGCCCGCCCGGCTCGACCACGTCCTGCCGGTCGTTCAGGCCGATCGAGGCGACCACCGCGGCCGGGCCGTAGCTCTCCGCGATCTTGCGGGCCTGCGCGGGCCAGTCGTAGCTGTCCGGGCGGGCGAGGCCCGTGCCGTTCCTCGCGTATCGCCCGCCGTCGGCCCGGTCCTTCAGGCAGCGGTCGCGGGTGATCGTCCTGACGAAGGCGCCCCAGAGCCCGTCCGCCATGGAATCGCCGATGAAGGCGACCCGGATGCGGGCGTCGGCCGCCGCCGGCGATACGAGCCCGGTGACAGCCGCGAGCGCGAGGCCGCCCCGGACGACGGACCGGCGCGACAAGGGTGGCCGATTCATGGCTGCCCGTTTCATGGCTGCCGGATCTATGGAGGACGTCCCGCTCACCGGCCGGTGAACGAACCGATGAACGCGCCCCAGAGGGAGCGCTCCGGCGCGGGCTGGGCCGCCTGCGGGCCGGCGGCCGTCTCGGCCCGGGCGAGCGTCGTGCCGGCCTTGCGCCGCGCCTTGCGCTTCGGCGGCTGGGTCTCCGCCGCCGCGACCGCGGTCCTGGCCGACCCGCCCGTGAACCCGGAAGCGGAGCGGGCTTTCGCCCACATCATCCGGTAGCCGCCCATCGTGAAATGGACGCCGTCCTTCGCCCGCGCCCCGCTCGCGCACATGCCGGGATCCCGCATGGACACGTAGGTCACGCCGGTCCCGGCGGTGCGGGCCCGGATGATGCCGTCGAGCGTCCTCGCGTTCGCGTCCCAGGCCTTCATGACGCAGGGCGGGCCGATCCAGACGAGGTTCACGTTCGAGGATGCGGCGACGATCCGGCCGATGTCGCCGTCGAGGCCGTCGACCCGGCCGACGGCGTCGTTCGTGCCGAGGCTCATGAACACCGTCGAGCCGGGCGGAGCCTGCTTTATCTGGCCCAGGATGCCCCCGCCCCGGATCGAGACGCTGTTGCGGGCGAGACGGGTCAACCCGGACGCCATCGAGACCCCGACCCCGAGGCTGTCGCCGATCACGACCCCATCCGCCGCGGCGGGCGAGGCGGACAGGCCGGCGAGCGCAGCCAGGGCGACGACCGTGCCGCAGCGGGCGCGCCGCATCGGCGAAATGGCTTCGGATGGCCGCATGAACCTGCCCCTCTCAGCCCGATCCGGGCGCCCTCGCGCCCGAGCCCGCGCCGCCATCGCGGCGCGACCGCGGCGCGGACATTCGGCACGTCCACGATTTTGCCGACGTGGTTAAGGCCGGCTTAACGCTCCGGCCCGGTCGGGGCCTGCCTGTCCAGGACGGGCGCGCTTGTAGCGGTGCCCGGGCGGGGCGTGCAAGCCGCGTTCCGTCGCGGCCCGGACGGCGTCGCGAAGCGGCAGCCGTGACGTTCGAGTGACACCCGGCTCCGGTCGAGCGCCGTCCCGCGCGTGCCCCATGACGGCCGGCCCTCCGCGATGCTAGATGTCGCGACGCTCGGAAGTCGGGCCGGGGGATGGACCATGAGGCGGCGTGATCTCATCGGCGGTGCGGGCGCCGCGCTGGCCGCGACGGCCATCGGGCCGGCGTCGGCCGCGATCACGACACCCTACGACGTCGCGCTCTCGCCGCCGCTCGACAACCGCGACGGCTTCATGTCCTGGATGACGAAGAACCGGGGCGAGTCCGAGCCGTTCCTCGCCGAGCGCTGGTCGCGCTACCGGGCTCTCGTCGCGAACAAGGATCTCGCGACCGACCGCGACAAGCGCGCCTTCCTGATGACGCCGCGCGAGGAGTTCGTCCTCAAGCAGAACCTCGGCCGCGCCTACGACCACGCCTTCCTGGACATCGGCTACGGGGTCACGATCTCCGGCC
>CAXTKM010000327.1:0-3601 GCA_964244795.1 uncultured Enterovirga sp. | reverse complement strand
GGCGCGCTCGAGGACGGCCTGATCGCGGACGCGACCATCACGGCCTCGGAGGCGCAGCGCGCCGCCCTGTGGCTCCTGCGCGAGCGCATCTCCGACACGCAGCGCTTCGAGGGCGGCTCCGTGAAGCACGACGTGTCCGTCCCGGTCTCGCGCGTCGCGGCCTTCATCGACGAGGCCTCCCGGGCCTGCGAGGCAGCGATGCCGGGCGCCCGCCCGCTGCCCTTCGGGCATTTCGGCGACGGCAACATCCACTTCAACGTCACGCAGCCGGTCGGGATGGACAAGGCCGCGTTCCTGGCGAGCTGGCAGGTGTTCAACCGCATCGTGCACGACATCGTCGACCGCATGGGCGGGTCGATCTCGGCCGAGCACGGCATCGGGCTGATCAAGCGCGACGAGCTCGCCCTCTACAAGGACCCGGTCGCGATCGACCTCATGCACCGGCTGAAGGCGGCGCTCGACCCGGCGAACATCCTGAATCCCGGCAAGGTCGTGGCGGTCGGGCCGAATCTGCCGGCCTCGATCCCCTACGGACCGGCCGGCTGAACGCGACGTGCCGGACGGCCGCGACGCCCTGCTCGACACCTCGCTCGACATCCTGGCCTTCGGCGAGCCGCTGCGGGAGCTCGCCGAGACGGAGCGCGCGGGCGAGCATTTGTTCCTGCCCGGCTTCGGAGGGGATTGCTCGAACGTCGCGATCGCGGCCGCCCGGCAGGGCGCGCGGGTCGGGTTCTTCACCCATCTCGGCGACGATCCCTTCGGGCAGGCCTTCCTCGACCTCTGGGACCGGGAGGGTGTCGACCGCTCGGCCGTCCCGCTGCGGAAGGGCCTCCGGACGGGGGTCTACTTCATCGGCTACGGACCCGACGGCCACGGCTTCACCTACCTCCGCGATGGCTCGGCTGCGAGCCGGGTCGGCCCGGCCGACCTGCCGCTCGACGCGATCGCCGGGTCCCGGCTCCTGCACGTCTCCGGGATCAGCCAGGCGATCTCGCCCTCCTGCACGGACGCGGTCTTCGCCGCGATCCGGCACGCGAAGGCGTCGGGGCGCCTCGTCAGCTACGACACGAACCTCCGGCCCGCGCTCTGGCCGCTCGACCGGGCCCGGGCCGTGATCCACGCGGGCATCGCGGGCGCGGACGTCGCCCGGCCCGGGCTCGACGACGCGCGTCAGCTCACCGGGCTCGACGCTCCCGACGCGATCGCGGCGTTCTATCTCGGGCTCGGCTGCGGGGTCGTCGCGATGACGCTCGGCCGCGACGGCGTGCTGGTCGCGACCCGGGACGCGAGCCGGATCGTGCCGCCGCGCCACGTCGATGCCGTCGACGCGACCGGTGCGGGCGATTGTTTCGGCGGCGCCTTCCTGGCGGAATGGCTCCGGCACCGCGACCCGTTCCGGGCGGCCGACTACGCGAACGCCGCGGCCGCTCTCAAGGTGCGGGGCCAGGGCGCGGTCGCCCCGATCCCGCGGCGGCCTGAGGTCGAGGCTTTCCTGAGAGCCTGACCGGACATCCGTCCCTCCACCCTTGCGTCATGCTGAGGAGCGCCGAAAGCGCGTCTCGAAGCACGCACGACGGTCGGTGCGTCCTTCGAGACGAGCCGCTTCGCGGCTCTCCTCAGCATGACGCAGGGGAGTGGCCTCTATTGTGGGTCAGGCGCGCCGGCCGCCATGCCTCTCCGCCCGGAACGCCTCCGCGAACGCCTCGCGCTCGGCCGGGCTCATGTGGAGGCCGTGCTTGGTCCGGCGCCACAGGACGTCGTCCGGTTCCCGCGCGAACTCCCGCCGGACGAGATGCTCCACCTCGCGGTCGTAGAGGAGCGCGCCCCAGTGCCGGCCGAGATCGGCCACGGTCCGGACGCCGTCCAGAAGCCTGAACGCCTCCGTGCCGTAGAGCCGGCCGTAATGCGTGCGGAGCCGCTCCGGGAGGCCCGGGAAGGCCTCCGCCAGCCGCGCCCGGAACGTCTCGAAATCCCCGCCCGGCATGTCGCCGCCGGGCAGCGACGCGGTCGCGGTCCAGGGGCCGGACGCGGCCGGGAAGACGGCGGCGAGGCGGTCCATCGCGTGCTCGGCGAGCTTGCGGTACGTCGTGATCTTGCCGCCGAACACCGAGAGCAGCGGTGGCCGGCCGTGGGTGGGCGTCTCGGGATCGAGCCCGAAGGCGTAGTCCCGCGTCACGGCCGAGGCGGATGCGGCGGCGTCGTCGTGGAGCGGCCGCACGCCCGAGAAGCTGTGCACGATGTCGCCAGGGGCGAGGCGGCGCTTGAAGCTGCGGTTCACGACGTCGAGCAGGTAGGCCGTCTCGTCCGGGTCGATCCGGGCCGCTGCCGCGTCGCCCTCGAACGGCACGTCTGTCGTGCCGACGAGCCCGAACTCGCCCTCGTAGGGGATCACGAACACGACGCGGCCATCGTCGTTCTGGAGGAGGTAGGCCTGCGGCCCGTCCCAGAACTTCGGCACGACGATGTGGCTGCCCCGCACGAGCCGCACGCCGTCCGGGGTCCGGCTGCCGGAGGTCTCGATGACGCCCCGGACCCAGGGGCCGGCCGCGTTGACGACCGCCCGGGCCCGGATGCGCCGGACCGCGCCGCCGGCCTCCAGGAGCTCGGCCGTCCAGAGACCGGCCTCGATCCGGGCCGAGGCGAGCGCGGTCCGGGTCAGGACCGTGGCCCCGCGATCCGCGGCGTCGACCGCGTTCAGGGCCACGAGACGGGCGTCGTCGACCCAGCAATCCGAATAGGCGAAGCCGCGCCGGAACCGATCCTGGATCGGGGCGCCCTCGGGATCGCGCCGGAGGTCGAGGCTCCGGGTGCCCGGGAGGCGCTTCCGGCCGCCGAGATGGTCGTAGAGGAACAGCCCGAGCCGGACGAGCCAGGCCGGGCGCTGCGCCGGCGCGTGCGGCAGCACGAAGCGCAGCGGCCAGACGATGTGCGGGGCCGCCCGGAGCAGCACCTCGCGCTCGATCAGCGATTCCCGCACGAGCCGGAACGCGAAGTATTCGAGGTAGCGCAGCCCGCCATGCACGAGCTTGCTCGACCGCGAGGAGGTCGCCTGCGCGAGGTCGTCGCGCTCGACGAGCAGGACCGAGAGGCCGCGGCCCGCGGCGTCGCGCGCGATGCCGGTCCCGTTGACGCCGCCGCCCACGACCAGGAGGTCGAAGACCTCCCGGGGATCCGTCACCACGTCCTCACGCCTCGGCCGGCGGGCGCGGCCCGTAGGTCCTGAACAGCGCGACGTTGCGGCCGATCTCGGCGTCGGACAGGATCTGCGGCGTCCCGACCTGGAGCGCGACGGCGTATTGCCGGCAGAGCGTCTCGAGCTCGGCCGCGAGCCACATCGCCCGCCCGAGGTCGGGTCCCGTCGCGACGGTGCCGTGGTTCGCGAGCAGGCAGCAGGTCCGGTCCTCGAGCGCCTCGAGCGTCCGGTCCGACAGCTCGGCCGTCCCGAAGGTCGCGTAGCCGGCGCAGCGGATCGTCGGGCCGCCCGCGGCCGCGATCATGTAATGCGCGGCCGGGATCTCCATCCGGCACATCGCGAAGGCGGTGCCGTAGACGGGGTGCGCGTGCACCACGGCCCCGATCTCCGGCCGACGCAGCAGGATGT
>CAXTKM010000326.1:0-3617 GCA_964244795.1 uncultured Enterovirga sp. | reverse complement strand
CCGCATGGCGGCGGCGCCTTCTCGGGCAAGGACCCGACCAAGGTCGACCGCTCGGCCGCCTACGCGGCGCGCTACCTCGCGAAGAACGTGGTCGCGGCCGGGATCGCCGACCGCTGCACGATCCAGCTCTCCTACGCGATCGGGGTCGCGCGACCGCTCTCCATCTACGCCGACCTGCACGGGGCCGACCAGGATGCCGGCAAGCTCGAATCGGCCCTGATGGAGATCATGGACCTGTCGCCGCGCGGCATCCGCCAGCATCTCGACCTGAACAAGCCGATCTACGCCCGGACCTCGGCCTACGGGCATTTCGGCCGCGAGACCGATCACGAGGGCGGCTTCTCCTGGGAGCGTACCGACCTCGCGGACCAGCTCCGCTCGGCGGTTCGCTGACAGGCCTCACCGGTGGGTCGGGAGCCGGACGGGTCCGGCTCCTTTCACGGACGCCGCAAGGGCAAGACCCTCCGACCGGGCCATGACCGGCTCCTCCGCGAGCTCCTGCCCAGCCTGCGCCTGCCGGAGGCTGGGCTTCCCGAGCGTCTGGCCGACCTGTTCCCCGGCCCGGTCGCCTTGGTCCATCTCGAGATCGGGTTCGGGGGTGGCGAGCATCTCGCCGCCGCGGCCAGGGCCGTCCCCCAGGTCGGGTTCATCGGCTGCGAACCCTTCGTCAACGGGCTGACGAAGCTCCTGGCCGTCGTCGAGGCCGAGGGTCTCAGCAATATCCGGGTCTGGGACGACGACGCCGCGGATCTCCTCGGGCGCCTGCCCGAAGCCTCGATCGCCCGCGCCTACCTCCTGTTTCCCGATCCGTGGCCGAAGCGCCGGCAGCGCAAGCGCCGCTTCGTGTCGGACCAGAACCTCGCGGCGCTCGCCCGGGTGCTCGCGCCCGGCGCGGAGCTGCGCTTCGCGACGGACATCGACGATTATGCCGGCTGGACGCTGGCCCGGGTCCTGCGGTCGCCCGACCTCCGCTGGGATCCGGCCGGACCGGATTCGTGGCGCAGGCCCTGGCCGGACTGGCCCGGCACGCGCTACGAGGCCAAGGCGGGCCTCGCGGGCCGCCCCTCATCCTACCTCACCTTCACCCGTACCTGACCCGGTCCGGGCGGGCCGACGAGCGGGCGCCCGCGGTCTCGCGCACCTTCAGGAAGTGCAGGACCCGCCCGGCCGTCGCGACCGCGAGACCCTCGAAGGTCTCCTCCGCGCGCCGGAACTGGTGGCGCTCGGTCAGGCTCGGGTCGCGCAGGCTGAGCAGCGCCCGGACGGTCGGCCAGCTCCAGCCACGGGCCTTGCCGATGACCATCAGGAGGTCGTTCTCGCGCTCCGCGAAGATCCGTTCGAGGCAGTCGAGCGACAGGCCGGTCAGGGACGAGATGAGCGCGATCATCTCCTCCGGGCGGTCCTCGGCCGCGAAACGGGCGATGTCGGCCTCCGACGGCATCTGGCCGCCCAGCATGGCCCGGACCGCGGCCCGGGCGCCGCCCGGACCCCGTACGGCCATCGCGTCCGCAACCCCGATCCCGGAGGCGCCGCGCTCGACCGCCGACGCGACCGCGCGATCGGCGCCCGGCAGGGCCGCGAGAAGGCTCGCCCGGGCCGTATCCTTCGCGATCTCGATGAGCTGCCGCAGCGTCTCGGGCGGCAGGTCGCCCCTGCCCGCCAAGAGGCCGCCGAGCGCGCCGTCCCGCCGGGAGTGGCCGACGAGCTGGGCCACGCCCGCGACCGAGAACCGGGCCCCGCGATTGCCCGCGATGGCGTGCCGGACGACGCCGTCGCCGCCGCTCACGAGGACGTCCGTGACGCAGGGCGACACGGACGGGCGCTCGCAGATGGCCAGCATGTGGTCGCGGCCTTTCGCGAGCGCGATCGCCATCAGGGCCTGGTCGTCGAGCCGGGGCGAGGCCGCGAGCACCGGCCGCGCGACCACGATGTCGTCCTCGGCGAGGCTGCGGATCACGCCGGGAGGCGCGTTCGCGAGCCCCGCCAGGCGCTCGGCCAGGTCGACCCGCGCCCGCGTCTCGATCGTGGCGGCGAAGCGCCCGATCACGACGTCGAACAGCTCGACCTGTTCGTCGTCGAATGCCGTCGCGCCGCCGACGAAGAGATCGGTGATACGTCGGAGCGTGCGGACGCGGTCCTCGCCGGACCTCCGGCTGACGGACCCGTCGACGTCCAGGAGGACCTGATCGAGCGACACCATGAGCGACGGTTAGTCGGACTTCGTGACCAGACGGTTAGCGTCCCGTTCCGGGACGCCGTGCACAGGGCACGGTGGACGAAACAGGCCGGGCTTTGAACCGCTGGACTCGTGCGGGATATAACGGGGACGAGGCTGATTCGGGGACCCGCGCGAGGGTTCGCCGGCCGCGGGCGCGGCGACGCGCCCGACCCTCGGACTGCGTTGCCGCGTGCGCCGTCGCCCTCACCATGTCTGGACCGAAATGCCCGAACTCATCTTCGATACGCCACGCTCCGAGCATCCGCTCGACATCGTCGAGCGGTTCGCCGCGATCCGGGACTGGAGCTTCGACCGGGCGGACGACGACGAGATGTCCGTGACGGTCTCCGGCCGCTGGGCCGAGTACCAGGTCGCGTTCAGCTGGATCGACGAGGTCGAGGCCCTGCACGTCGCGTGTGCGTTCGACCAGAAGGTGCCGGAGCGGCGCCGCGCCGAGGTGCTCCAGCTCGTCTCGCTCGCGAACGAGCAGCTCTGGGTCGGCCATTTCGACCTCTGGTCGTCCGAGAACGTCATCATGTTCCGGCACGCGCTGCTGCTCGCGGGCGGCGCCGAGCCGACGAACGGCCAGTGCGAGATCATGCTGAAGGCCGCGGTCGACGCCTGCGAGCGCTATTTCCAGGCGTTCCAGTTCGTGCTCTGGGCCGGCAAGACCGCCCGCGAGGCGATCGAGGGCGTGCTGTTCGTGACCGAGGGAGAGGCGTGACGGCAGGGCGACCCGAAGGGGCTTCGCCCGCGGGGCTGCCGGCCTCCTGCGTCCTGGCCGGCGCCGGCAAGATGGGCGGCGCCATGCTGGAGGGCTGGCTCGCGGCGGGGCTCGGGCCCGGGGCCGCGACGGTGCTGGATCCCCACCCGTCTCCCGCCCTCCAGGCGCTCGCGGCCGCCGGTCGCATCGCGCTCAACCCCGACCGGGACGGGATCGCGCCCCCGGCCGTCCTCGTGCTCGGGATCAAGCCGCAGGGCCTCGACGAGGCGGCACCCGGCCTCGTCCGGCTCGCCGGCGCCGGCACGCTCCTGGTCTCGATCCTGGCCGGCAAGACCGTCGCAGACCTCGTCCGTGCCCTGCCGGAGGTCCGGGCGGTGGTCCGGGCCATGCCGAATCTTCCGGCCGCGATCGGCCGCGGGGCGACAGGCGCCTACGCGAACCCGGACGTCAGCCCGAGCCAGCGGGCGCAGGCCGACGCGCTGCTCCGCTGCAACGGCATCGTCGAATGGGTGGACGGCGAGTCCCTGATCGACGCCGTCACGGCTCTGTCCGGCTCGGGACCGGCCTACGTGTTCCACCTCGTCGAGGCGATGGCGGAGGCGGGCGCGGCCGCTGGCCTCGAGCCGGCGCTTGCGGCCCGGCTCGCCCGGGCGACCGTCACGGGCGCGGCTGCCC
>CAXTKM010000325.1:3036-3655 GCA_964244795.1 uncultured Enterovirga sp. | reverse complement strand
CGGAGACGATGAAGCTCGTGGCGGCCTTCGACCACCGCGACATCTTCATCGATCCAGACCCCGACGCGTCGGCGGCCTTCACGGAGCGGACGCGTCTGTTCGCGCTGCCGCGATCGAGCTGGGCGGATTACGACAAGGGCCTGATCTCAACCGGCGGCGGGGTCTTCTCGCGCGCCGCGAAGACGATCGCGCTCTCGCCCGAGGCCCGGGCCGCGCTCGGCTTCGAGCGGACCGAGGCGAGCCCGGCGGAGGTGATGACCGCGATCCTGTCCGCGCCCGTCGGCCTCCTCTGGTTCGGCGGCATCGGGACCTATGTCCGGGCCTCGTCCGAGACGGATGCCGAGGCCGGCGACCGGGCGAACGACGCGGTCAGGATCACGGGCGCGGCGATCCGGGCGAAGGTCGTGGGCGAGGGCGCGAATCTCGGCATGACCCAGCGCGCCCGGATCGAGGCCGCCCGCCACGGCGTCCGGCTGAACACCGACGCGATCGACAACTCTGCCGGCGTGAACACCTCGGACGTCGAGGTGAACATCAAGATCGCGCTCTCGGTCCCCGAGCGGGACGGGCGGCTCGACCCGGAAAGCAGGAACGCGCTGCCGGTGCCGAGCGAGACGAG
>CAXTKM010000325.1:0-3026 GCA_964244795.1 uncultured Enterovirga sp. | reverse complement strand
CAGGAACGCGCTGCTCCGCGAGATGACGGACGACGTCGCCGCGCTCGTGCTGCGCAACAACTACCTGCAATCGCTCTCGCTTTCGCTCAGCCAGCGCCGCGGTGCGGGCGATCTCGGGTTCCAGGGCCGGCTCATGGCCGTGCTGGAGACGGCGGGCCGGCTCGACCGGCCGCTCGAGTTCCTGCCGGACGAGGCCGCCCTGACCGAGCGCCGGCAGGCGGGCGAGGGCCTGACCCGGCCGGAGCTCGCCGTGCTGCTCGCCTACGCGAAGCTCGCGCTCCACGACGAGCTCCTGGCCTCGAGCGTGCCGGACGACCCCTATCTCGGGCGCGAGCTCGACCGCTACTTCCCGGCCGCCTTGCGGGAGCGTTTCCCGGACGCCGTCGCGGGCCACCGGCTCCGCCGCGAGATCATCTCGACGCAGCTCGCGAACGCGATCGTCAATCGCGGCGGCTCCGCGGTCGTGACCCGGCTCGTCGACGACACGGGCGCGGATGCGGCCACGATCGCGGCCGCCTACGCTGCGACCCGCGACGCCTTCGGGCTGACGGATCTCTACACCGGCATCGACGCGCTCGACGGCCGGCTGCCGGGCGAGCGCCAGCTCGCGCTCTACGCGGCCGTGCAGGAGCTGATGCTGTCGCGCATCGTGTGGTTCATCCGCAACGTGGACTTCAAGGCGAGGAGCCTCGACGACGTGGTCGGCCAGTACCGCGACGGCGTCGCGGCCGTGATGGCCGCCCTCGCCGGGGCCCTGTCACCCGCCGGGCGCGCCGCCTGGGACGCGAGGGCCGTGGCGTTCGAGGCCGAGGGCGTGCCGGCCGGGCTCGCCCGGCGGCTGGCCGCGCTCGACGATCTCCTCGACGCGCCCGACGTCGTGCTGGTGGCGCGCCGGACCGAGACCGCGATCGAGGCGGTCGCGGCGACCCATTTCGCGCTCGACGGCACGTTCCGGCTCGGCGCCCTGCAGGAGGCCGCGCGCGCCATCCCGGTCGTCGACCATTACGACCGCCTCGCCCGGGACCGGGCGATGGACGCGGTCGCGATCGCGCACCGGCGCCTCACCTCCGAGGTCGTCGGTCGCGGCGGCGACATCGCGGCCTGGCAGGCCGCGCGCGGCGGCGAGGTCGACCGCATCCGATCCGCCGTCGACGCGATCGTGGCGTCGGGGCTCAGCGTGTCGAAGCTCACGGTCGCCGCGAGCCTGATCGCGGACTTGGCGAAGGAGTAAGGGGAGTGCCCAGCCGCTCGACGGTCCGCCGTCATCCTCGGGCTCGTCCCGAGGACCCAGCGAGGCGCGGGCGAAGCGGTCGTCGCGGGCACGGTCGGCGTCGTGCAAGCCCGTGCTACGCCCTCGAAACAAGCTCAAGGGTGACGATGGCGAGCATTCTCGCTCGACAAAAGTACGGTCCGGCCGTATCGTTTGGTCGTGCATGCCGTCCTGACGACATCCATCTTCGAGGCGCAAGCGAAGGCCGCCGGAGTGACTGAGGCCGAGATGTCGACCATCGTGAACACGATCGCGCGAAATCCCGAGCTCGGCGCCCTGGTTCCCGGTACGGGAGGAGCCCGCAAGCTGCGGTTCGCGGCGGAGGGGAGGGGCAAGAGTGGCGGTTATCGCACCCTGCATTATCTCGCGGCCGAGAACATTCCCGTGTTCCTCTTGGCGCTCGTTTCGAAGGGTCAGCGGTCAGACCTGTCGCAGGCTGAGCGGAACGCGTTGCGTGCGACCCTGTCCGACCTCGCGGGCGCTTATCGGTCGGGAAGCCGGGAGCGGGTCGTTCGTTTGAGGAGAGGCTGATGTCCAGGTTCGGAAACGATTTGATCCGGTCGGCCAAAGAGGCCGTCGCGATCGCGAAGGGCGAGGTGCTTCCAGGAAGGAGCTACATGCCTGAGTCCATCGACGTCCGGGCGCTCCGCAGGACGCTGGGCTTGACCCAGGCCCAGTTCGCGGAACGGTTCGGATTCTCGCTCGGGGCCGTGCGGGATTGGGAGCAGGCGCGCGCGGCACCCGAAGGAGCGACTCGAACGTTTCTGCTCGTGATCGCGCGGGAGCCCGAGGCGGTCGAGCGCGCGCTGCGGGCCGCGTAGACCGGGTCTCAATCGCCGCCGCCTCCGCAACCGCCGCCGTCGCCACCACCATCCCCGCCACCGTCACCGACACCGCCGCCGGCATCACCGAACCCGTCAGTGCCGCCGTCGACGGAGCTGCTCGAGAAGTCGCCGCCGCATTGCGTGCCGGCCGCGCCGTTCCGGCGAAGCTCGGCGCAATCGGGCAGGTAGCGATAGCCGCCCGGGATGTTGAGCTTCGTGTCGAGCGCGAACAGGAGCGGCAGCCGGGTCGGTTGCCTCGGATCGATGTTCTCGTCCTTGCAGGCGAACCACCACACCCGCCGCAGGCCCGAATTGTCCTCCTTGCGGCCGGGCGCGAGAGCCACCGCCGGCGTGTGGTGCAGGAAGGCGCCGAACGCCGTGTCGCAGAACTCCTGATAGGCGCGCGTGTAGAGGATGAACTCGTGCCAGAGGTCGTCGGCCACCTCGGACGGCATCGCCACGTAGCGATTGCCGGACAGGAGATGGGCCAGGAAGAACTGGCGCAGGCCCTGACCGACGAGCGCCGTCTCCTTGCGGGTGAAACCCGCGTGGCGCCCGGCGAGCTTGTCGAGCAGGCCGGGCGGCCAGTGGTAGCCGCGGACGTAGTCCGCGCGCCGGAAGCGCCGCACGGTGCGGTAGAGCTTCGTCGCGACCGATGCCGCGATCGCGAGCGCGACCAGCGCGAAGAGCAAGGCCGGGATCGTCACGGGGCGGGATTCCGGGCCGGAGCGTCCGGCATCACGCGACCGAAGCGTCCGTGCCCTTCGCCCGGTTCTGCCGGTTCTCGACGAGGTCGTCGACGACGGCCGGCTCGGCGAGGGTCGAGGTGTCGCCGAGGTTGCCGAACTCGTCCTCTGCGATCTTGCGCAGGATGCGGCGCATGATCTTGCCGGAGCGGGTCTTCGGCAGGCCGGGCGCGAACTGGATCAGGT
>CAXTKM010000324.1:0-3675 GCA_964244795.1 uncultured Enterovirga sp. | reverse complement strand
ACGAGCGCCTTCAGGCCGACGCGGCCGACCTTCTTCAGGTCGCCGATGGACGAGATGCCGTGCACGATGGTGCAGAAGATGATCGGGGCGATCATCATCTTGATCAGCGCGATGAAGGCGTCGCCGAGCCACTTCATCGATTTCGCGGTCTCGGGCGCCGCGTAGCCGAGCACGATGCCAAGCGCGATCGCGATCAGGACCTGGATGTAGAGGACCCGATACCAGGGCGTCGGGCCGGACCGGTCGGCGACGGTGGCGTGCATGGCGGACGTCCCTCCCTGTTCGGGAGGTCTAAGACGCCCGAATCCCGCCTCGCGCAAGATATCGGCGGCAGATGACACGTCCGGCCGCGCCGGATAGGACGCTCGCGTCGCGAAGCAGGGAACCGGCATGCTCAAGGGGAAATCCGCGGTCGTCACGGGGTCGACGAGCGGGATCGGGCTCGCCTACGCCCGGGCCCTCGCCGAGGCGGGCGCGAACGTCCTCCTGAACGGGTTCGGCGACGCCGCCGCGAT
This sequence comes from uncultured Enterovirga sp., assembly GCA_964244795.1. Classification (GTDB taxonomy): domain Bacteria; phylum Pseudomonadota; class Alphaproteobacteria; order Rhizobiales; family Beijerinckiaceae; genus Enterovirga. The sequence continues at coordinate 3,160 of CAXTKM010000324.1, read as the reverse complement.
CGAGGCCGAGCGGGCCAGGATCGAGAGCGAGCTCGGCGTGAGGGCGATCTACAGCCCGGCCGACATGACAAGGCCTGCCGAGATCGCCGGCATGGTCGAGCGGGCCGAGACGGAGCTCGGCGCGGTCGACATCCTGATCAACAACGCCGGAATCCAGCACGTCGCCCCGGTCGAGGATTTCCCGACGGACAAATGGGACCAGATCATCGCGATCAATCTCTCGGCCGCCTTTCACGCGATCAAGGCCGCGGTGCCGGGTATGAAACGGCGCGGCTGGGGCCGCATCATATCGACGGCCTCGGCGCATTCGCTCGTGGCCTCGCCCTTCAAGTCCGCCTACGTGACCGCGAAGCACGGCCTCGCCGGCCTCACGAAGACCGTCGCGCTCGAGCTCGCGACGCACAAGATCACCGTGAACAGCATCTCGCCCGGCTACGTCTGGACGCCTCTGGTCGAGCGGCAGATCCCGGACACGATGGCGGCCCGCGGCCTCACCCGCGAGCAGGTGATGGAGGACGTCATGCTGGCCGCGCAGCCCACGAAGGAGTTCGTCACGCCCGAGCAGGTCGCGGCGCTCGCGGTCTTCCTGTGCGGGGAGAGCGCCGCACAGATCACGGGCGCGAACCTGTCCATGGACGGGGGCTGGACGGCGGCCTGAGCGGGCGCCTGCCCCTGTCATTCCGGGGCGGCGCAGCCCAGCCCGGAACCATCGACGCCAACGGTATCGGCCCTGAAGCGGGTGCCACGCCGGAAATGTCAGCGTCTATGGGTTCCGGGCTCTCGCTTCGCGAGCCCAGGAATGACAGACCCGGAAAGACGATTCCCGACGTTATCGAGGAGCGCGCTTCGCCAGGATCCGCTGCAGCGTGCGCCGGTGCATGTTCAGCCGGCGCGCGGTCTCGGAGACGTTCCGGTTGCACAGCTCGTAGACGCGCTGGATGTGCTCCCAGCGGACCCGGTCGGCCGACATCGGGTTCTCGGGCGGGATCGCGCGCTCGCCGGGCTCCGCCATCAGGGCCGCGTGGATCTCGTCCGCGTCGGCCGGCTTCGCGAGATAGTCGAAGGCGCCGAGCTTCACGGCCGTGACCGCGGTCGCGATGTTGCCGTAGCCGGTCAGGATGACGCCGCGCGCGTCCGGCCGGCGCTCCTTCAGCCGGGCGATCACGTCGAGCCCGGTCCCGTCGCCGAGCCGCATGTCGATCACCGCGAAGGCCGGAGCCAGCGCATCGACGGCCGCGAGCCCTTCGGCGACGCTCTCCGCGACCCGGACCTCGTAGCCGCGCCCCTCCATCGCCCGGGCGAGCCGGCCCGAGAAGGGACGGTCGTCGTCCACGATGAGAAGAGAGGTCTCGGCCATGCCGCGCGGTGCGATCGAGGCCTCGGGAATAGCGGCGTGGGGCTGAGCCATCGGGTGCTCCTGACGAACGATCCTGATGTTATATGGGCAGGGCTTCGGCGTGCGACAGGGTGTCGTCTGTCTGCGTCACGACCTTGTCATCGGTTCCGCCCTCGAAGGCGGAGCGGGGCCAGGCGATCCGGGCGACCGCGCCCCCGTCCGGCGGCCCGGCGTTGACGAGCGTTAGCTGCGCGCCCGAGCGTTCGATCAGCGTCTTCGCGATGAACAGCCCGAGCCCGAGGCCCGATCCGTCCTCGCCCCGGTCGCGGCCGCGGCTCGTGACGTAGGGTTCCCCGATCCGGAGCAGGATCTCGGGCGCGAAGCCCGGACCGTCGTCGCGGATCTCGATCGCGACCGTGTCGTCGGACCAGCGCGCCTCGACCGAGACCGCGGAGAGCGCGAAGTCGGTCGCGTTGTCGAGGAGGTTGCCGAGCCCGTACATCAGGCCGGGCGAGCGTCGGCACATCGGCTCGGCGCCCTGGCCCGACGTGTCGATCGTGATCGCGATGTCGAAGGCGCGCCGCGGCCCGGCGATCTCCTCGAGAAGGTGACCGAGCGACATGGTCGCGAAGAAGGCGCCGCCGTCCTCCTGGCCGAAGGAGGTGAGCTTCGACAGGATCACCCGGCAGCGCTCGACCTCGCCCCGAAGCAGCGCGAGGTCCTCGGCCATGGCGCTGCCCGGCTCGACCTGGAGGTCGAGCTCGCGGGCGACGAGCCGGATCGTGGCCAGCGGCGTCCCGAGCTCGTGCGCGGCCGCGGCCGCGAGCCCGTCGAGCTGCGACAGGTGCTGCTCCCGGGCGAGGACGAGCTCGGTCGCCGCGAGGGCGTTGCCGAGCTGCCGGGCCTCCTCCGCGATCCGGTAGGCGAAGATGCTCGTGAAGGCGATCCCGATCACGATCGCGGTCCAGATGCCGACGACGTAGAGGCCCGGCAGCTCGAGCCCGGCCGGGCTCGACCAGGGCAGCATCAGGTGGAAGCGGGCGAGGATCGTGGCGCAGGTCGCGGCGACCAGCCCGAGCCCGAGCGTCCGCATCGGGGGGAGCGAGGCCGCGGAGATCAGGACCGGCGCCAGGAACAGGATCGAGAAGGGGTTCTGGAGCCCGCCCGTGAGGAAGAGCAGGAGCGCGAGCTGAACGATGTCGAAGGCGAGAAGCCCGGTCGCGGCATCGTCGCCGAGCCGGTAGCTCGCCGGGCGGCGCACCTGGAGCCAGAGATTGACCGCGGCCGCGGCCGCGATCGCCCCAAGGCAGGCCGCGAAGGGAAGCCGGTAGCCGAGCTGGAGGTGGACGATCGCCACCGCGACGCATTGGCCCGTGACCGCGAGCCAGCGCAGCCGGACCAGCGTGTCGAGCTTCAGCCGCCGTGCCTCCCGGCCGAACGCGATGGGCGCGAGGTCGTTCAACGCCTGGCTCCGGGCAGGTCTGGCAGCTCGCGACGGCTCCTCATCTCTCGCCTTTCGCTCCGGGCATCGTGGTGGTGCGTACAGGGTTGCCGATGCCGGCCCCGAGATATCGGATCGTCCACCCCGAACGTGACCGAAATGTCGCGTCCTGCGATGTTAAGCCGCCTCCTGGTCGGGTGCCGCCGGAAAGGCGGAACACCGGCTGCGGTCTCCGGTTAGGGTAGTCCGTGGCAATACATGGGCCCGCGCCGGGCCGCCACCTGTCGGGAGCGTTCATGGATCACGCGTATTTCTGGTACGACGCTGCCCAGATGTGGCTGGCGCCGGCCCGTGTGGCCACCGACCTGGCCCGCTTCCTCATC
>CAXTKM010000323.1:3188-3687 GCA_964244795.1 uncultured Enterovirga sp. | reverse complement strand
CCGGCCCACGACGTTCAGCGTGAGCTCGCCCGTCTGCTCACCGCCCTGGCCGTCGGTCTCGGTGAAGCGGAAACGGTCCGTTCCGACGGCCCGCTCGGGCAGGGCCGTCGCGGCGGGCCCTTCGCTCAGGAAGCCGTAGCTTCCGTCCTGGTTGAGGAGCAGGACGCCATATCGCCCGACCGCCGTCGCGCTGCCCGACACGCCGTGGCTCGCGGTGTCGGCACCGGTGAGCGCCACGACCGACGTCACCCGCTCGCCGACCGGCGCCTGCCGGGCCGCCACGCCGTCCGGCCCCACGACGAACCGGCCGAGGACGCCGAGGTCGCGCTCGGAGACCGCGACGCCCTCGTTCGCAGCGACGCTGAGGGCGTAGTTCACGAGCGGCGGCGCGGCCACGACCACGGGCGTCGTCCCGGGCGTCGTCCCCGGCGTGGACTCGGGCGCCGTCGCGGCCGGCTCTACGACGACGGGCGTCGCGACGATCCTGCCCTGCTCGTCT
>CAXTKM010000323.1:0-3178 GCA_964244795.1 uncultured Enterovirga sp. | reverse complement strand
CTCGGGAGACCTCGACCGTCTGGGGCTCGGCGCCCGGGCCGGTGGACTGCGTCTGCGCGGCCCCGAGGGCCTGCGCCGCCGTCACGGTCGGGGACGCGGCGGTCCCGGCCGGAGGGGGCGGCGGCGGCGAGCCGTCGCTGCCCCCTCCATTCACGGGCGCCCGGTCCGCGGCTCCCGTGAGGGTCGTGGAGGTGCCCGACGAGGCGAGCGGGGAATCGCCCGTCCGGCCCGGCGTCGGGGCGGCGGGAGGAGCCGGCGGGGCGACCGGCGCGGCTCCCGGCGTCTGCACGTCGGAGGCGGGCGCGCCCGGGATCGGGTTGGATGCGGCCGTCCGGGCGATGTCGAAGACGCGCGCGATCGTGCCCTGGTCGAAGGTGTTCTCGGCCGCCGTCTTGGTCACCTGCGAGATGACGCCCTGGTTGCTGATGACGATCGAGACGTCGTTCGAGGCGACCGTCGAGAGCGGCGCGCCGGTGGTCCGGTTGTAGAGGACGTAGGACCCGACCGTGCCGTCCGGCTCGCGGACGACGGAGAACCGCACCGAGCCGTTATCCGCCGTAATGTCCACGATGACGGCCGTGCCCCGGATCCCCATCGTGGCGACGGGCGTGTCGACCCGCATGTCGCCCGTCTTCGCGACCTGGCCGGCCACGAAGGAGATCGAGCCCTGGACGAGGCTCAGGAGCGACGTGTTGCCCGACGCGCCGGCCTGATAGACCATCTCGTTCAGGACCATCCGGGCGGACGACGCGAGGCTGAACGTGGTGCCGTCGATGAGCGCCAGCGCGAGGCTTCCGCCCCGGTCGGTCTGGACCGTGTCGCCCTTGTAGACGAGGTCGCCGACCGCGAGGACGACCGTCAGCCCGTTCCGGATCGCGGTCGCGCCGCCGCCGACCGACTCGACCCGCCCGATCGCCTTCGGGGCGGCCGGCGCGCCGACCTGGGCGTAGCGCTCGCCCTGCGGCCCAAGCGTCAGGGAATCGATCACCGATCCCGAGAGCGAGGCCCCTTCCGGAGAGACGAGGTCCGGGTGGCGCCCGGGCCGGAAGTAGTCGTGCACGACGAGACGGTTCGACCCGTCCTGCACGATCAGGTCGAACGCGTTTCGGCTGTACTCGCCCTGGAAGAGAAGCTCGGCGCTGGGAACGACGAGCGGATCGGACGATTCGGCCGAAAGGCCGACGTCCCGAGCGGGCACCAGCGGCAGCGTCCGGCCCGACGGGGCCGAGGTCGCGCCGGAGACGCCGTCAGGTTCGAGTCCAAGCATACCGGCGGCGCCGAACGTCGTGAGCGAGGAGCCGCCGCACGATACGGCCGCGAAACTCAGTGCTCCAGGTTTCGCCCCGACGTCCGGTCACGCAACACTCCGGAAATGCGGCAGGACGCGACTCTGCTTCGAATCCACTAGCTCCTGTTCCACGATGGCTCAAGTTCGACGCCGCCGGCTTTGCATCTTCCGGGCGTAGACTGTGGGAAAGCAGGCACACCAAGCTCGGGACGAGATGGAACGCGTCCCCGACGCCCGCCCTTTCATGATGGCCGGAACGCCTCTTCGGCACCCGTCGCCCGAAGGCCGACGGCCTCGATCGGGGCGCTTCGCTGCTCTCCGACCGGAACGGTCCTCGCGACGAACCATCCGACCCAATGCTCATGGGTGCGTGGGAGCCGCCACCTGGACGGACGGTCGGCGGCATCGCGCGAGCGCGGACGCCCATCCGAGCTGCGGTCCCGTCCGCCGCCGTACCCTCACTCGCTCTCCGCGACCGGTGTCCAGATCACGTCTGCGACGCGCTCGGCGCCGGCGGCCAGCATGACGAGCCGATCGAGCCCGAGGGCGACACCCGCGCAGTCCGGCATCGTCGCGAGGGCGGCGAGGAAGTCCTCGTCCAGCGGGTAGCGCTCACCGTAGAGACGTTCCCTCTCGTCCATGTCGGCCTCGAAACGGCGGCGCTGCTCGGCGGGGTCCGTCAGCTCGCCGAAGCCGTTCGCGAGCTCGATGCCGCAGCAATAGAGCTCGAACCGCTCCGAGACCCGCGGGTCATCCGCCGCCGGACGAGCCAGCGCCGCCTCCACGGTGGGATACCGGTCGAGAAGCGTCGGCCGGCTGAGCCCGAGCCTCGGCTCGATCCGGGCGACGAGCACGCGGCTGAACATGTCCGACCAGGTGTCGTCGGGCGCCGTCCGGACCCCGGCTGCCCGGCACGCCTCCGCCATCGCGGCACGGTCGGGTGCGCCGCCGTCGGACATCGTCCGCGCGAGATCGATCCCGGCGTAGCGCGCGAAAGCCTCCGCGACGGCGAGCCGTTCCGGCGCCGCCGCCGGATCGCAGACCCGACCCCGGTAGTGGAACGCCGCGCGGTCGGCGGTCTCGGCCGCGAGCCGGACGAGACCCAGCGTGTCCTCCATCACGACCCCATAGGGCTCGGCCGTGCGGTACCATTCGAGCATCGTGAACTCGGGATGGTGCAGCGCGCCGCGCTCGCGGTTCCGGAAGACGTGGGAGAGCGCGAACGGCCGCGGCTCGCCGGCCGCGACGAGCTTCTTCAGCGCGAACTCGGGCGAGGTGTGGAGGTGGAGCGGGCGGCGCCCGCCCTCGGGCCCGACGGCTTCCGTGGAGAAGGCGTGAAGATGCGTCTCGTTGCCGGGCGATACCTGCAGGGCCGCCGGATCGATCTCGACGAAGTCGCGCGCCGCGAACCACTCCCGGCAGGCCGCCACGATCCGGTTCCGCAGGAGGAGCCGCGAGCGGCGGTCGGCGTGGGTGTCGGGATCCCACCAGGGCATGCGTCAGCCAGGATTCGAGCGCCGGGTCGGGCGAGAGGATCGCCGGGCGGGCGATCGGGGCATACCCGGGTCTATGACCCGCCGCGGCTAGCCGATCAAACGCGGCGCCCGTCTCCCGTCCAGCGTTGGGCCGGCGAGAGGGAGAGGCGGGCGTGGGCCCAGCGTCGCGCCTCTCTCCTTCCGCCCCCGGTGAGCGCCGCTGGCGGACGCGCCGGGAATGGTTTAGTTCCGCCCATCCAAACCGCGTCAAGGATGTCACCCCGTGAAGGTCATCGCCTCCAGCCTCCGCAAGGGCAACGTCGTCGACGTCGACGGGCGGCTCTACGTGATCGTCACGGCCGAGAACATCCATCCCGGCAAGGGCACGCCCGTGACGCAGCTCGACATGCGGCGC
>CAXTKM010000322.1:0-3729 GCA_964244795.1 uncultured Enterovirga sp. | reverse complement strand
CGCCGCGTTCCTCGCCGGCGAGGATCAGGACGCGACCGCGAACCTGACCTGCGAGACGAGCCTGCGCGACCATCTCGGCGGCCAGCTCGACCTCGCGACCGCGGACGCGGTGGACCGCTTCGTCGGACACCATGTCATCGATGCGATCGACGAGGCGGGCTACCTGGCCGAGAGCCCGGCCGCCATCGCCGAACGCGTCGGGCTCGACCTCGCCCGCGTAGAGCGCATCGTGAAGCTCATCCAGAGCTTCTCTCCGAGCGGCATCGCGGCGCGCTCGCTCGCCGAATGCCTCTCGATCCAGCTCCACGAACGCAACCGCTTCGACCCAGCCATGCAGGAGCTCGTCGGCCGGCTCGACCTCGTAGCCCGGCGCGACTTCGCGGCCCTGAAGCGCATCTGTGGGGTCGACGAGGACGACCTCGCCGACATGCTGGCCGAGATCCGCCAGCTTGAGCCGAAGCCCGGCCGCGCCTTCGGGTCGAGCCCGCTCCAGGTGCTCGTGCCCGACGTGCTGGTCAGGGCCGCGCCCGACGGCTCCTGGCTCGTCGAGCTCAATCCCGACACGCTGCCGCGCGTGCTCGTGAACCACGGCTACCACGCGATCGTGTCGCGGAGCGCGAAGTCCGACACCGAGAAGGCCTTCATCGGCGAGTGCCTGCAGAACGCGAACTGGCTCACGCGCTCGCTGGAGCAGCGTTCGCGCACGATCCTGAAAGTCGCGACCGAGATCGTGCGGCAGCAGGACGGCTTCTTCGCCCATGGCGTGACCCATCTGCGGCCGCTGAACCTGAAGACGGTCGCGGACGCGATCGGCATGCACGAATCCACGGTCTCCCGGGTGACCTCCAACAAGGCGATCGGCACCGCCCGCGGCACCTTCGAGATGAAGTACTTCTTCACCGCCTCGATCCCCGGCGCGCCGGGTCAGGAGGCGCATTCCTCGGAATCCGTGCGGCACCGCATCCGCCAGATGGTCGAGGGCGAGGATGCCGAGGACATCCTCTCCGACGACGCCCTCGTGAAGAAGCTGCGCTGCGAGGGCGTCGACATCGCCCGGCGCACGGTCGCCAAATACCGGGAATCGCTCCGCATCCCCTCCTCCGTCGACCGAAGGCGGACCAAGCGCGTGCCGGTCCGGGCCTGAGCGGCCCGGCTCCTCCGGGCTCGGCCGCGACGAACCGACTCGCCGCGCCCGGCTCCGGGAACAGCGCCGCCGGCCCGGCATTGTCCGCGGACATCGACGCGCCGCCGCCGGGGGGAGGCGCGTCCAGCCCGGAGCCCAACATGAAATCCATCCTGATCGCGTCGGTCGCGCTGCTCGCCGCGGCGCCCGCCCTCGCCCAGCCCACGCCGCCGCCGCCCGGCGCGCCGCCGCCGGCCGGGCCCGGCGCCGCGCCGCCCCCGCCGCCCGCCATGCCGCGTCCGCCCGGGCCGCCGATGGGTTCGTTCGGACCCATGATCGAGCTGACCGGCCCCCACGGCGCCTCCATCAAGGTCCGCTGCGCGCGCGACGAGAGCACCAAGGCCTGCGCCGACACCGTCGGCGAGTTGCTCGGCCGCGTCTCCGGCATGATGTCGGCGACCCGCGATACGGGTCGCACCTACGAGCGCGACCAGGGCCGGGGCGACCAGACCGACGATTACGACCGCCCCCGCCGCCGATACTGAGGGCGGGCCACAACGCCTCGCACGAGCCGATCGCGCGTCAGGCGAAGGCCCAGGGGTCGATCACGCGAACGCCCATTGGCAGGAAGTCAGGGACGTTTCGCGTGACGATCGGCATCGCGTGGACGAGCGCCGTGCCGGCGATGAGGGCGTCTCGCTCGGGTCGTGGATCCGGCACGTGGAGTGCTGCGCTCCGGCGCGCGACGCCCATATCGAGCGGCAAGATGCGGCCGGCGAAGGTGGGCACGACCTGCCCGTCCAGCCAGCCCCGGAGGATCGCGCCCTTCGCGCCGTCCTCGCGCTCCGCGAGGCGCACGCCGAGTTCCAGCTCGTACACCGTGATCGCCGACAGGTAGAGCTCTTCGGCCCGAACGGAATTCGCCCAGCGGGCCACGTTGGGATCGGCGCGTCCGGACGCCACTTTCCGAAGCTCGGACACAACGTTCGTGTCGAGCAGGAACATCAGCCGAGATCGAGCTGGCGCGGGAGGCCTCGGGATACCGGGATATCGAAGTCGCCTTCGTCGCCGTCGGGTGCGGCGAGGAGGCTGGCGATCGAGTCCGTCCCGCCGCTCAGCCGGTGATATTCCTCGATGCTCAGCAGGACGTGCGCCGGACGGCCGCGGTCGGTGATGATGACGGGCCCCCTGCGGCTCGCCGTCTTGGCGCGGCCCGTATCCTGATTGAACTCCCGGCTCGTCATCGTCGTCACCATGATCGCCTCCGTCTCGATGTAGATATGTTGCTACATTTTCTGCGCGAGGTCAAAACCGCGGGTCCTGCTCGCAACGAGATTCCGGGAGGACTTGCCTGCGCCCGGGCAGCCGGAGATCACGGCGAAACGGTCCATCGTCGATCCTGCGGGTTCCCAAAGCGGATCACGAGACGATCTCGTAAGCTAGCGCATGATGCGCTGGCCAACGATGGGCAGTCCTGGCATCTTCATCGTGACATTCCAGAGGGGAGGTCTCGGCAGGGCGGATCGGCAGCCGCCGTGCCTGTCGAAGGACCGTCCCGGAATGCCGAACGTCATGGACGACCAGACAGGCAGGGCATCATGAGCGCGCGGCGGACGAGCAAGCGGGACGCGAGCGCTCCGAGGAAGCCGATCGCCGCGCCGAAGCGGTCCCGATCTCGGGTGGAGGCCGTGAGCCGGCCACCCGCCGCGCCGGACCCGCGTCCGGGCACCCAGGTGCTCGACCCTCAGGCGCTGATGCCGCGCGAGCCCGGCACCCGGATCGGGTTTCTTGTCCACGACGTGTCGCGGATGCGCCGGACGCTGTACGACCAGGCCGTCAAGCCGCTCGGGCTGACGCGGTCGCAATGGTGGCTTCTCGCTCAGCTGTCGCGCCAGAAGATGCCCGACGGGATGCTGCAGACGGAGCTTGCGAACGTTCTCGACGTCGGCAAGGTCACGATAGGGGGCCTGGTCGACCGGCTCGAGGAGGGCGGCTTCGTCCTTCGCAAGCCCGACCGGGACGACCGGCGCGCCAAGCGCGTCCTGGTCACGCCCGGGGGCCGCAAGGTCCTCAAACAGATGGTCCGTCTGTCCGGGCAGCTCAATTCGACGATCTTCGCCGGGTTCTCGGACGAGGAGGTTCGGATCGCCGAGGTCTTCCTGAACCGCATGAAGTCCAACATCAGGGCCGCGCTGGAGTGTTGAGCTTCGTCGGCAGTGCGGCTCTTGTCCGGCGGTTGGCCCCAGGAGCGGCCGAGGCCGCCCTCACATTTGATTTGCGTCCGAACGATACGGTCGTTTACGATATCTCCGGACGTTCGTAGAGGCGACATCCGGGTGAGCACGCGGGCAGACGAGAACGCTCATCTGGGATCGGCCGCGGGCGGCGCCCTGCCGATCGCCGTATCGGGGATCGAGCTGCGCTTCGGCGGCATCCGGGCGCTGGCGAATGTCGAGTTCGCCGCCCCGGTCGGCGAGATCACCGCCATCATCGGCCCGAACGGGGCCGGCAAGACCAGCGTCTTCAACACGATCTCGGGCTTCTACAGCCCGGCGGCCGGACGTATCCTGCTCGGGGATCGCGACATTACCCGCGTGCCGATCCAT
>CAXTKM010000321.1:0-3749 GCA_964244795.1 uncultured Enterovirga sp. | reverse complement strand
GACAGCCCGTGAAGCGTGCGGGCGATCAGCTCTTTCCCCGAGCCCGGCGCGCCCGCGACGAGGATCCTCGCGTTCGTCGGGGCCGCGCGCTCGAGCGCCTGGCGGAGCTGGTTGATCGCCGCCGACCGCCCTGCGATCCGGCTCGCCTGGACCGAGCGCGATTTCAGGTCGCGGACCTCGCGCTTCAGCCGCCAGGTCTCGAGCGCCCTGTCCGCCACGAGGACGAGCCGGTCCGCCTTGAACGGCTTCTCGATGAAGTCGTACGCCCCGGCCTGGATCGCCGAGACGGCCGTCTCGATGTTGCCGTGGCCGGAGATCATCACGACGGGAAGGTCGGGGTGATCGGCCTTGATCAGCTCGAGCACCTGAAGGCCATCGAGCCGGCTGCCCTGGAGCCAGATATCCAGGAAGACGAGATGCGGCCGCCGGGCCTCTATGGCGGCCAAAGCCTCGTCCGAGGAGGCGGCCGTGCGGGTTCCGTGGCCCTCGTCCTCGAGGATCCCCGCGACCAGCTCCCGGATGTCGGTCTCGTCGTCGACGATCAGGATGTCCGTGCTCATGCCGTCTCCCGCTGCAGCTCAGGCCGGGTCGACGGTGCGGTCGACGCGGCTTCGTCCAGGACCTCGGTCGGGAATCGCAGCCGCACGAGGCCGCCTCGTCCTCCCGGATTGTCGAGGAGCTCGATCCGGCCGCCGTGGTCCTCGAGGATCTTGCCCACGATCGCGAGGCCGAGGCCCGTGCCGCCGTCGCGGGTCGTCATGTACGGCTCGAGGAGGCGCTGACGCCCCTCCGTCGGAAACCCCTTGCCGGTGTCGGCGACATCGACGACGACGTCGCCATCCTCCCGCCGGACGGCGACCTCGATCTCGGCGGGCGAGCGCGCCTCCTCGGGCACGGCGGCGATCGCCTCCGTCGCGTTCTTCACGATGTTCTGGACCGCCTGCGACAGCAGGCGCCGGTCGAAGCTCGCGACCACCCTGCCGGCCGGCAGACGGTCCCGGATGTCGATCTCCGGATGCGCGATCCGCATCATGAAAACGATCTGCCGCACGGCGTCGACGACGTCCTCGTCCGCCATGGCAGGCTTCGGCATGCGGGCGAAGGAGGAGAACTCGTCGACCATCCGCTTGATGTCGTCGACCTGCCGGACGATCGTATCGGTGCACTGGTCGAAGATTTCGCGATCATGCGTGATCTGTTTCCCGTATTTGCGCCGGATCCGCTCCGCCGAGAGCTGGATGGGCGTCAGGGGGTTCTTGATCTCGTGGGCGATGCGCCGCGCGACGTCGGCCCAGGCGGAGGTGCGCTGGGCCGTGACGAGATCCGTGATGTCGTCCAGCGTCACGATGAAGCCCTTGTCTTCCCCCCTCGCCTGCTCCGACGTGACCCGTACGTTGAGGATCCGGTCGCGATGGCGACGCGAGATCGGGATCTGCTGCTGGATGAGCCGGAGGCGACCCGCGGTCGCCTCCTCGAGCAGGGGGGCGATCTCGGGGAGCACGGAGGCGATCGGCTGGCCGAGGAGGTCGCTCCGCCCGGCCCCGAGCACCGCCTCGGACGAGGGGTTCACGATCGTGATGAGGCCGTGCGCGTCGATGCCGATCACGCCGGCCGAGACGCCCGACAGGACCGCCTCCATGAAGCGGCGGCGCCGGTCGATGAGGTCGCTCGCGGCCGTCAGCCCGTCGTGCTGGCGCCGCAGCTCAGACGTCATCTTGTTGAACGTCTCGCCGAGATGGGCGAGGTCCCCCTCCGGCCGACGGACCGGGACCTGGACGTAGAAGTTGCCTGTCGCGACCTGGTCGGTCGCATGGATCAGGCGCCGGATCGGGGCGATCAGCCGATTGGCGAAGTTCAGCCCGAACCAGATCGCGGAGAGCAGCACGATCAGCGCGATGAGAGCGAACATCGACGCGAAGGCGATCTGGATCCCGAAGCGCTTGTTGTCGAGGTCGTCGTAATAGGCGATCCCGGCCTGCGCGACCGGCGGGAACTCGACGGCCCGCGGATCGACCGGACGGGCGACGAACAGGATCCGGCCCTCGTGCGCCGGAAGCCGGAGGATGGCCCGGAAGATGTTCCCGGTCCTGGGCACGAGGCACAGCGCGTCCGTGTCGCTCGCCTCCTTCAGGTCGTCCGCGGTCGGCGGCCGCATGCCCTCGACGGGTTTCAGCTCGGCCTTCTCGACGACGGTGCCGTCCGGCTCCACGATCATCGCGAGAGGAAAGCCGAGGAAGGACGAGCGCGACGCCATGAAGTCCGAGAACAGCTTGCGGTCGGCGTCGAACAGCACCTTGGCCCGGTTCAGGTCGGAGGCCATGAGCTGCGTCTCGCGCGCGAGCGTCCGGCATTGTGTATCGCGATAGGCTTCCGCGATCTCGACCGTGTTCGACATGAGCGCCCGGAGCGAGCCGGCGAACCACGGATCGAGGCCACGATTGAGCGTCAGGCCCGCCACGACCGCGACCAGGATCGCCGGCAGGGCGGCGACCAGGCTGAAGAGGCCGACGACCTGGACGTGGAGCCCCGCCCCCGCCGCACCCGCGAGGCGCGCCCGGACGAGGTCCCAGGATTCCCAGATCACGATGCCGGCGAGGACCAGGACCAGGAGCACGTTGGTGAAGAGAACCCACACGACGACCGCGTGAGTCGGCAGGATCGGCGTCAGGCCGGCCAGGACCAGGAAGGTGATCAGCGCCGAGCACAAAGCGGCCCCGACGGCGAACGCGCCGATCCAGCCCGGACCGCGCGGCCGTCTCCTGGCCGGCTGAGACGTGCTCGACCGCTCCGCTTCGCTCAACGAGACCCTCTGGGACAATGCCGCATCCGCCCGGGAGTGATGCGTTGCAGCAACAGTCGAGGGATAAGCGCGATTCCGCGGGGTGTCCAGTTCCAGTGCGTCCGGCTAGATCATGCCGGCTTTCCGGGGAAACGCCAGCATGATCCAGCATGTTGTAAACGCATGCTGTTTTCGGGAAACCGGGCTCCCCTTTCCCGAAGCATGCCCTAGCGACCGGTGCGGACGACCTGCAGGTCGAGGTCGCGGACCTTCTTCCGGAGCGTGTTGCGGTTCACGCCGAGGAGCTCGGCCGCCCGGATCTGGTTGCCCCGCGTCGCCGCGAGCGCGGCCCCGATCAGCGGACCTTCGATCTCGCGCAGCACGCGATGGTAGAGACCGGGAGGCGGGAGGGAGCTCGGGAAGCGCTTGAAGTACTCCGCGAGGTGGCGCTCGACGGATTCCGACAGCGTCTCTCCCTCGGCGGGGGCGCTCGATTCGACCGCCCCCGACATGCGGGGCAGCGTGTCGAGCTCGGCCTCGATGATCGGGCCGGTGATCGTCTCCTGCGGGTACAGGGCGCAGAGGCGCCGGACGAGGTTCTCGAGCTCGCGCACGTTGCCGGGCCAGCGGTAGCGCTTGAGCCGTTCCAGCGCCTCCTGGTCGATCTGCTTCCGGGGCAGGCCCTCCTTCTCGACCTGCACCATGAAGTGCCTGACGAGATCGGGCAGATCCTCGCTCCGCTCGCGCAGAGGCGGGATCCGGAGAGGCACGACGTTCAGCCGGAAGAAGAGGTCCTCGCGGAAGATCCCGGTCTGGATCGAGATCCGAAGGTCCTTGTTCGTGGCCGCGATGATCCGGACGTTCGTCTTGATCGGCACACGGCCGCCGACGGTCGTGTACTCGCCCTGCTGCAGGACGCGCAGCAGCCGGGTCTGCGCCTCCATCGGCATGTCGCCGATCTCGTCGAGGA
>CAXTKM010000320.1:0-3784 GCA_964244795.1 uncultured Enterovirga sp. | reverse complement strand
GCGACGCCGGGCTGCTCGACCCGCCCGTCTCATGGATTGCTGTCTTATAAGGCGGAGATGAACTGAGTCCTTGGCTCTGGTCGACGGCGCGGGGAGCCGTATGGGCAGAGATCGGAGGTGTTTCGCGTGACCGTTCGCGGGCTCGGGCGACGCCGGACGTCGATCCCAGGGTCATCGCTGGAGCGAAAACGAAGCGCGCCGATGCGCTCCTCTCCCCTTGCCAGTCGGGCTTGCCCGAGTGGCGCCTTTCGTTGCTAGGAACTCGGCAACGGCCGAGGTCCTGTGGGGAGAGGCTGGGAGTGGGGGCGTGCCGCCTGCTCGGCGGGGAATCGGTGACCCGACCCCCATCCGGCCCTCCGCGGACTCCATCCTCGGGCTGGCCGAAGGCCAGAGCCGGGGGCTCGGACCACCTCCCCCGCAAGGGGGGAAGGCAGTCGGCGAAGTCGCCGCTGATCTTCAGGCGATTGCCTCAACCACTCCTGTCTTATAAGATTTGCCTTATAAGACAAGAACGAACCGGCATCTGGTTCTCGTCGAGGGTGCGGGCAACCTGATGGGCAGAGATCGGAGATGATCCGGGCGATCACTGATGGGCCCGCGCGACGCCGGACGTCGATCCGGCTAACCTTGGGGCCGTCTTCTCGCCGTGATAGCGTCCACGACGTTGTTCGGTCCGCGAGGCTCCTGTGCCGAAGATCGTGGTCTCCTATCGCCGCTCCGATTCCTCGGCCACGGCCGGCCGGATCTACGATCACCTCCTCAGCCATTTCGGCGCGGGATCGGTGTTCATGGACGTCGACCACATCCCGTTCGGGACCGACTTCCGGACGCATATCCAGTCCGAGATGCTGCGGAGCGACGTCCTGGTCGCGATCATCGGTCCTCGCTGGCTCGGGGCGGGGCCGGATGGCCAGACCCGGATCGCGGACGAGGCGGACCCGGTCCGGGTCGAGGTCGAGACCGCGCTGCGGCACGGCATCACGATCGTGCCCGTCCTGGTCGACGCCACCCCGATGCCGACGGCCGCGCAGCTTCCCGAGGGCCTGAAGGCTCTGGCCTTCGTGAACGCGGCGCCGGTCGACATGGGCCGGGATTTCCGGGCCCACATGGAACGCCTCGCCCGCTCGCTCGACGACATTCTCGCCCGGAAGGCCGGAACGCCGCCGTCCGGGCTGGCTTCGCCGGGCGAGCCCGCTCCGCCGGCCCACCCGGCTCCGCCGCCCGCTCCGCCGGCCCCGAGGTCGCGCGCCGTGCCGGCGCTTGCCGGCGTCGCGGCGCTGGCCGTCGCGCTCGGCGGAGGCGTCGCGGGATGGTGGGTCCGGGCGGGACCGGGCGCCAGCCAGGCGACCGCGATCGCACCGCTGGCGGCAGCCGTGCAGGCGCCCGTCGAGCCCGTCGCTGCGAAAGGCGCCGAGCGCGAGCCACCGCCTTCGGCCCGCAACGATCCCGCTCCGCCGCCCGGTTCGGCCGGCGCGGCCTCGACGGCCGGGCCGAAGCGCGGCCGGGCACACGGCACCTTCGCCTGGTACGAGCTCTGGACCACCGACGCGCCCTCCGCCCAGCGCTTCTACCGGAGCGTGGTCGGCTGGGACGGGCGTACCTCGGGCGCGGGCGACCTCGCCTATACGTTGCTCCAGGTCGGAGCGGTGCCGGTCGCGGGCCTCGCGACCCTTCCGGCCGCGACCGTTGCGCAGGGCGCCCGCCCGACCTGGATCGGCTACGTCACGGTCGACGACGTCGACGCGAGCACGCAGGAGGCGAAACGGCTCGGGGCCACCGTCTACCGTGCGCCGGCCGACGTGCCCGGGATCGGCCGCTCCGCGCTCGTCGCCGATCCCCAGGGCGCCCTGATCGTGCTGTTCAAGGGCCTGGTCGACACGGTGCCTGGACCGGCCCCGGCGGCGGCCGGCCATCCCGGCTGGCGCGAGCTCCAGGCAGCCGACCGGGACGCGGCCTTCGCGTTCTACGCGAGGCTCTTCGGGTGGACGAAGACGGAGGTGCCGGAGCTCGCGGCCACGGGCTACAGCCTGTTCGGGACCGGCCCGGACACGACCGGCGGCATCACCGCGAAACCCGCGGACGCTCCTGCTTCGGCCTGGCTGTACTACGTCCAGGTCGACGGCCTCGCGGCCGCCCTCGCGCGGGCGGAGGCCGCCGGCGGCACGATCAGCGACCCGCCACGGCAGGTGCGAGGAGGCCTCTGGGTCGCCCGGGGGCGGGACCCGCAGGGCGCGGTCTTCGCGCTGATGAGCGGGACGCGGTAGTCGCGGGGACCGCCCGCCAGGGCCGCGGGCTCAGAAGCGCTCCACCCAGGGCCGCAGCTCGACCTCGAAGGACCAGGCGTCGCGCGGCTGGCGCAGGAGGTCGAGATAGGTCTGGGCGATGCCCTCGGGCGTCAGCGTCGAGTCCGGATGCTCCGAGGGGTCGGGGCGACGCCAGCTCCTGACGCCGCCGTCGACGACCACGTGGGCGACGTGGATGCCCTGCGGGCCGAGCTCGCGCGCCGCGCTGCCGGCCAGTCCGCGAAGCGCGAACTTGCCCATCGCGAAGGCGGCCGAGCCGGCGAAGCCTTTCAGGCTCGCGGTCGCGCCGGTGAGCAGGATCGCGCCCTGCCGGCGCGGCACCATGCGGCGCGCGGCCTCGCGCACGACCAGGAATCCCCCGAAGGCCGTGACCGCGATCGCCTGCCGGACGGTCTCCGGGTCGAGCTCGGCCAGCGGCCCGGGCGCACGGGCGCTCGCATTGAAGACGACGACGTCCGGCTCGCCGAGGCGGCCGTCGACCTCGCCGAAGAGCCGCGCCACGGCGGCGGGGTCGGACGCGTCGGCCGCGAAGGTCTCGGCCCCGATCTCGCCCGCGAGGTCGGCGAGCTTCTCCGCATTCCGGGCCGCGAGCCCGACCCGCAGCCCGGCCGAGGCGAGCCCGCGCGCGACCGCGGCGCTGATCCCGGCCCCCGCCCCGACGATCAGGGCCGTGCGATAGGGAATGGCTGCCATGGCGGGTCTCCGGACGGGCGCGATGTCGCGTCGGGTGTCCCGCATAGCACCGCCGGCGATCCCGAGGGAGCGGCGCTCACGGGACCCGGGCGAGCGCCGCCCGGATCGCGTCGAGACCGTCCGTCAGCGCGGCCGGGCCGGGTTGGAGGATCAGCGGCGATTTGATCTCGGCGATCCGGCCCGACCGGACGGCCGGGATCGCGTCCCAGCCCGGCCGCGCCGCGATCCGGGCCGGGACGACCTTCTTGCCGCACCAGGAGGCGAGGATGATGTCGGGCATCGCCGCGACCACCGCGTGGGGTGCAACGATGCGGTCCCGCGCGCCGTGTCGCGTCGAGAGATGGGCGAACACGTCTTCGCCGCCCGCGATCGCGACGAGCTCGGACACCCATCCGATCCCGCTGATCAGCGGCTCGTCCCATTCCTCGAAATAGACGCGCGGGCGCGGGCCCCCGGACGCGGCGGCCCGGACCTCCTCAAGCCGGCGCTCGTAGCCTTGCGCGAGCGCCTCGGCCCGGTCGCGGACATCGACCAGCGCGCCGAGCGTGCGGATCATCGCGAGGATCCCGCCGAGGCTGCGCTGGTTGAAGGCGTGCACGGCGACGCCCGCGCGGATCAGCTCGGCCACGATCGCGGCCTGGAGATCGGAGAACGTCAGGACGAGATCCGGTGCGAGCGCGAGGATCTTCGGGATGTCCGCCGACGTGAAGGCGGAGACGCGCGGCTTCTCGCGCCGCAGCCGCGGCGGCCGCACCGCGTAGCCCGACACGCCGACGATGCAGTCCTCC
>CAXTKM010000319.1:0-3787 GCA_964244795.1 uncultured Enterovirga sp. | reverse complement strand
CCGGCGAATGAGACGGACCGCGAGGAGCGTGGACCAGAGCCGCGGCCGGAAGCTCCGGGTCAGCGCCTCGGGGTCGTAGACCCGCTCCGCCCAGTCCGGGAGGGAGAGGCCCTTCGCCTCGCCCTCGCGCTCGAAGGCGTCCAGGAACGCGTCCAGGATGCCGGTCTTCGCGTGCCGGAAATGGCCGAACCTCAGCCCGAGCTGGCCGCGCGCCTCGGCGACCGTGAGACCCTTGCGGAGGATCAGGTAGAGCGCGGCGAAGAGGCCGGCCCGGTCCGCGCCCGACTTGCAATGGACGAGCGCGGGGTAGTCCAGCCCGTCCAGGAACCGGGCCGTCGCCAGCACGGTGTCGCGGTCCGGGGCCTCGCGCGAGCGCAGCACGAAGTCGACGAGGGCGAGGCCGTGCCGCCGGCAGGCGTCGCGCTCGAGCGGCCAGGAGCCATGCTCCCGTCCGCCGCGCAGATTGACCACGGTCCGGCCACCGGCGCGCGCGAACCAGCGGATCTGGCCCGGGCTCGGCTGCGACGAGCGCCACAGCTCTTCGGAGACGCGGTTTCGGTTGGCGTAGATGAGGCGGAACAGGCCGTGATCCACGAACAGCATGTTCGCCCAGGCGCGCGCCTGATCGAGCGTGCCGCCGAGCGGTCGATCCCAGCGGGCGATCCGGGCCATGCGGCGCGCGTAGCGAATCTCTGGTTTTAAGAGCCTGTTAAGCACGAAGACCGGACGATGACGGAAGGACGAGGCGTCTCTGGTGCGGGTCTCGCGCCTCGGGCGGCTCTAACAGCCGCGGCCGGGCGCCGCAACACGCGGGGACCGCCACCGGGGCGTTGCGGGAAGGTGACACGGCTTCGGGCTCGGGCTCCGGGCCCGGACGGATGGCCCCGGATTTGCTCCGACCGGGAAAAGGATGTCGGTTTAAGGTCGTCTCACACCGTGGAGGTTGTCGGGTCCGCCATGAACGCAATCACGATCAGCATCCGCCGCGCGCGGACCGACGACGTCGGCGACCTCTCCTCCGTCTTCGACGCTGCCTGGCGCGAGAGCTACCAGGGCATCCTCCCGGCGATCGCGCTCGAGCGCATGATCAGCCGCCGGGGCCCGCGCTGGTGGCTCACGACCGTCGGGCGCGGCCGGCCGCTCGTGGTCCTCGACGTCGGCGACAAGGTGGTGGGCTACGTCTCCTACGGCCGCTGCCGCGATCGGTCTCTCCCGGCCGACGGCGAGATCGACGAGCTCTACCTCGCACCGGAGTATCAGGGTCTCGGCTTCGGCAAGAGGCTGTTCAAGGCCGTGCGGAACGACCTCGACGACCGCGGCGCGAAGAAGGTCGCGGTCTGGTGCCTCTCCGACAACGAGCGGGCCTGCGGGTTCTACCGGCACATGGGCGGCCGCTCGATCGCGGAGACGAGCGAGCGCTTCGGCGGCGCGAGCCTCACGAAGAGCTGCTTCCTCTATCGCTGAGGATCGGCTCGCCTGCGTCCAGCGGGACCGGGTCCGGCGAGGCCGATTCCTTGGCGCTTGTCCGGATCGTTCCGGCTCGCTACAGCCGAGCGGAATCCGGAGCACCTGAATGCGTCTCGAAGCGATCGCGATCGGCAAGGAACCGCCGCACGACGTCAACGTCGTGATCGAGGTCCCGATCGGGGGCGAACCGATCAAGTACGAGATGGACAAGGAGGCCGGCACGCTGGTGGTCGACCGCTTCCTGCACACGTCGATGCGCTATCCCGGCAATTACGGCTTCATCCCGCACACGCTCTCGGGCGACGGTGATCCCTGCGACGTGCTGGTCGCGAACACGCGGGCGATCGTGCCGGGCGCGGTCATCAACGTGCGGCCGGTCGGTGTCCTCCTGATGGAGGACGACGGCGGCCAGGACGAGAAGATCATCGCGGTGCCGAGCACGAAGCTGACGCGGCGCTACGAGAAGGTCGCCTCCTACCAGGATCTCCCCGAGATCACGATCGAGCAGATCGAGCACTTCTTCGCCCACTACAAGGATCTCGAGACCGGCAAATGGGTCAAGATCCTGCGTTGGGGCGGCGCCGACGAGGCCCGGACCCTGATCCTCGAGGCGATCAGGCGCGCGAAGGGCGAGCTCATCAGCTAAGCGGTCGGTCCTCGGCACACCCGCGTGTCCGGTCGACATTCGGGATCCGGCTTTCGGCTTGATGAAGCCCGGCCATGACAGGCTCGGATGGGGTCGCGACGCCCTCCTCGCCGCCTGAAGGAAACTCGCCGCCCGAAGGCGGCGAGTTCGCGTCTCAGTAGAAGAACGACCGGCGGTAATACCGCGGACGATAGAAGTAGCGCGGACGATAGTATCGGTAGCCGTAGTATCGCGGCCGATACCGGCGACGATAGTAATAGTACTGCGCCTTCTCGATGCTCGACGGCACGGCCGTCTGAGCCTGGGCCGAGGCCCCGAGCGGTGCCGCCTGGCTAGGAGCCTGCGTGACCGCCAAGGCGCCGAAAAGGAGCGCCAGAACGAGTACGATCTTCTTCAACACATCCGTCTCCTTGGATATGAACCGCCTCCGCAGGTTAGGCTAATTCGCGGGAGGCTCAAGCGTAAAGACGCTATGAGGTAAATTGTGTCGGGACGATTTCGTCGGCTTCGTTGACGGCCGGCGCCGCTTGGGAAAGAGTCCGGGCGTGCGAGAGCGTTGGGCCGCGGAGCGGCGAGCGCGTCTCGCGCGGCGCCGCCGCCGCCTTGGATCCCGCGATGACAACCCCGAATCGCACGCAGCACATCCGACTGACGTCGCACCCGGAGCCGGGCGCCGTCGGCCGCCACCCGATTCGCTGGGGCGCCCCCGAGCCTCTCGATCGCGGACCGGTGATCGGGTCGGTGACCAATCCCGCCGACCGCAACGTGATCGGCTCGCATGGCGGCTCGTACTCGATCTACCGGGCGCTCGCGATCTCGGCCCGGGCGTTGAACCCGCTCGCCCGGCCGGACCTCCACAACACGCATCCCGTCGTCGCGATCGGCCCGCATCCGCAATGGCACGACCCGGACAGGATCGTCTCGATCGACCCCTTCGGGCACCTGGTCGGCGAGGCCTTCGGCCGCCTGATCGCGACCGGGACCGACGTCCGGCCCTCGATCGCGATCACGAAGGCGCGGCTGAACCTGCCGGAGATCCTGGCCGCCATGGCGGCGCACAGGGTCGCGCCCGACGGCCACATCCTGCACCAGAACGGCGATGTCGCGGTGACCAAGATCGCGATCGATCCGGTCTGGTGGCTGCCCGGGATCGCGCGCCGCTTCGGCGCCCAGGAGAGCGACCTTCGGCGCACCCTGTTCGAGCAGACCGGCGGCATGTTCCCGGAGCTCGTGACCCGGCCCGACATGAGCGTCTTCCTGCCCCCGATCGGGGGCGCGACCGCCTACGTGATCGGCGAGGTCGCGGCCTTGTCGGACCCGAACCGCCGGGTCGCCTGCCGGGTCCATGACGAGTGCAACGGCTCGGACGTGTTCGGGTCGGACATCTGCACCTGCCGGCCCTACCTCGTGCACGGCATCGAGGAATGCGTCCGGGAGGCGCAGACGGGCGGAGCCGGCGTCGTCGTCTACAACCGCAAGGAGGGGAGGGCGCTGGGCGAGGTGACGAAGTTCCTCGTCTACAACGCCCGCAAGCGCCAGGAGGGCGGCGACCAGGCCTCGACCTATTTCGAGCGGACGGAATGCGTGGCCGGCGTGCAGGACGCGCGGTTCCAGCAGCTCATGCCCGACGTCCTGCACTGGCTCGGCATCCGGCGCATCGACCGGCTGATGTCG
>CAXTKM010000318.1:2562-3800 GCA_964244795.1 uncultured Enterovirga sp. | reverse complement strand
CCGCACAGTCGCTTCCCCTCCCGTCGCAGCCCGTCACGCTGAACGTCATCGACGTCGCGGGCCAGCTCCAGCTCACCCAGGCCGGGATCGACCGGTTCCGGGCCGAGAACCCGAAGCTCGTCGCCCGCATCAACTACCAGCGGGCGCCCTCGCCGGAGCTGCCCGGCAAGCTCAAGGCCATGCAGGATGCCGGCCGCATGGATATCGACCTCGTGCTGACCGGCCCCGGCGCGATGTCGGACGGCGTGCAGCAGGGGCTCTGGATCGACGTCTGGACCCGGCACGCGGCCGACATGCCGAAGCCGGAGGACATATATCATTCCAACGCCCTGATGATGCAGAAGAATTTCGGGCGGGACCAAGGCGTCGCCGTGGTCTATTCGCCGTCCGGGCCGCTCTTCGAGTACATGCCGGCCCGAGTGAGGCAGGTGCCGAAGAACGCCGCCGAGCTCCTCGCCTGGGTGAAGCAGAACCCGAACCGCTTCACCTACGCCCGTCCGGTCAATTCCGGTCCCGGCTGGACCTTCCTGATGGCGATGCCCTACATCCTGGGCGACCGCGACCCGACCGATCCGATGAACGGCTGGGACAAGACCTGGGGCTGGCTGCGCGAGCTCGGCACCGGGATCGACTATTATCCGGCCGGTACGACGGTGACGATGAAGGAGCTCGGCGAGGGCACGCGCGACATCATCGTCTCGACCTGCGGCTGGGACATCAACCCGCGCGTCCTCGGCATCGTGCCGAAGGAGGCAGAGATCTTCGCGCTGGAGGGCACGCGCTGGATCCCGGACACGCAGTTCATGTGCGTGCCGAAGGGCGTCGGGCCGGACAAGGTCGCGGTGCTGCTGCGGCTCCTGTCCTACATGCTGAAGCCCGAGCAGCAGGCGCTGACCTACGACAAGGGCTATTTCTACCCGGGGCCGGCCGCGAAGAACGTCACGCTGGACATGGCTCCGCAGGAGAGCCGGGACATCATCAAGGAGTTCGGCCGGCCGATCTACGACAAGCTCATCGCCGAGCTGCCGGTCGAGACGCCGCTCACGCCCGAGCGCCTGGTCGCAGCCTTCCGGCGCTGGGACCAGGAGATCGGCGCGAAGGCTTCGAAGTGATGGAGAGCGCGTGGTTCCTCCCCCGCACGGCGGGGGAGGGGAACCGCCGAAGGCGGTGGAGAGGGCGCGCCGCCGCCGTCCTGCCCGACACCCCCCCCCCCACCCTTCCCGTGGGCCCCCCCCCCC
>CAXTKM010000318.1:0-2552 GCA_964244795.1 uncultured Enterovirga sp. | reverse complement strand
ATCGTACCGGCGAGTCCAGATGATGCGCTTCGCCGCGATCGGGCTCGACCACCGCCACGTCTTCCACATGGTGGGCGAATGCCTGGCCGCCGGCGCGACCTGCGCCGGCTATTGCCCGGAAACCTCCGACCCACGCGTCCTGGAGGGCTTCCGGGAACGGTTCCCGGATCTGCAGCCCGTCGCCCGCGAGCGCCTCCTCGACAACCCCTCTGTCGAGATCGTGCTCTGCGCCGCGATCCCGCGCGACCGGGCCGCGATCGCGATCGACGCGATGCGTCGTGGCAAGGACGTGATGCTGGACAAGCCGGGCGTCACGAACCTCGCCGACCTGGCGGCTGTCGAACGCGCGGTCGCGGAGACCGGCCGCATCCTGTCGATCTGCTTCTCGGAGCGTTTCGTCGTGCCGGCGACCATCGTGGCCGGCAAGCTGATCGCGGACGGTGCGATCGGCCGCGTGGTCGCGACCGTCGGGCTCGGCCCGCACCGGCTGAACCGCGCGATCCGGCCGGGCTGGTTCTTCGACACGGCCTTCTACGGCGGCATCCTGGCCGACATCGCCTCCCATCAGATCGACCAGTTCCTGCATTTCACGGGATCGCGGGATGGGAGGATCATGGCGAGCTCGGCCGGCAATGTCGGCCATCCCGACCTGCCCACCTTCGAGGATGCGGGCGACCTCGTGGTGGAGAGCGCCGACGGGGGCGCCCGCGGCTACGTGCAGGTCCATTGGTTCACGCCGGACGGCTTGCCGACCTGGGGCGACGGTCGCCTCGTGATCACGGGAACCGAGGGTCAGATCGAGCTGCGCAAGTACCTCGACATCGCGGGCCGGCCGGGCACGGACCACGTCTTCCTGGCCGACCGGAGCGGCACCCGCCACATCGACGCGAGCGGCGAACCGCTCACCTATTTCCGCGATTTCCTGGCCGATTGCCGGGACAGGACAGAGGGAGCCATGACCCAGGCCCACGTCTTCGCCGTGACCCGCCTTGCGCTCGAAGCCCAGGCGAAGGCCACCCGCCGCGGCCCGGCTGCACCGGGCGGGAGGGTCGCCTCGTGAGCGGCCGCCGCCTCGGACTCGCGATCGTCGGGCTCGGCTCCGCCGTTCAGCCCCACGCGAAGAGCCTGCTCGACCTCGCCGGCGAGGTGGAGGTGCGCTGGGCCGCGAGCCGGACGCCGGCCAAGGTCGCGGCCTTCGCGGCCGCCTTCCCGTTCCCGACCACCACCGACATCGAGGCCGCCATCGCCGACCCGGCCGTGGACGCGGTCGTCGTGCTCACCCCGCCGGCCGCGCATCTGGAGATCGCCGAACGGTGTTTCGCGGCCGGCAAGCACGTTCTGGTCGAGAAGCCACTCGAGCTCACCGTCGTGCGCGGCGAGCGCCTCGTCGCGGCGGGGCGCGCCTCCGGCAGGCGCCTCGGAACCGTGCTCCAGCATCGCTTCCGTCCGGGGAGCCTCCGCCTCCGGCAGGTTCTGGACGAGGGGCTGCTGGGCGAGATCGCGGGCGCCTCCATGAACGTGCCCTGGTGGCGACCGCAGGCCTATTACGACGAGCCCGGTCGGGGCACGATGGCGCGCGACGGCGGCGGCGTGCTCTTGACCCAGGCGATCCACACGCTGGACCTGTTCCGCTCGCTCGTCGGCGTGTCGGAGGTCCGGGCCGCGACCGTCGAGACGACCGCGCTCCACCGCATGGAGACCGAGGATTACGCGGCCGCGCTCGTCCGGCTCGGCAACGGCGCGCCCGGGACGATCACGACGACGACGGCCTTCATGAACGGCCAGCCCGAGCGGATCGAGATCATGGGGTCGCGCGGCGGAGCGACGCTGGTCGGCGGGACGCTCCGGATCACCTGGGCGGACGGGAGCGAGGAGATCCTGGAGGCCGAGGGACCCACGGGGGCTGGCGCCAACATCATGGATTTCCCGCACGACGCGCATCGCGCCGTCCTGGCGGACTTCCTGGCCTCATGCCGAGATGACCGGGATCCGGTCATCTCGGGCGAAGAGGCGCTGGCGTCGCAGCGCCTCGTGGACCAGATCCTGCTCGTCTCGAAAGAGGGCTCGCGGCGGGCCTGAAGCTCAGACCCGGGCCCGCACCGCGCCGACGACGCGGGAGGGACGGCGCTCGACCACGACGACGCGGCGGGGGCCGACATCGCGTGTGCGGCCCGGCATGATCCGCTCCTGCGTGATCCGCCCGAGAGACAGGCGCTGGGCCTGCCGCTGCAGAGCTTCCTGCTCGGCCAGGTAGGCGAGCACGAACGGACGCGCGTCGTCCTCGGACACGTCCATCAGACCGGCCGCGAAGGCGACCTGATGGTCGAGCTCGGTCGCGATGTCGCAGGCCGCGATCACCGCTTCCTCGAGGGTCGGGGGCTCCTTCCGCACGCGCGGGGGAGGCAGCACCTTCTTCTTCGTCGACGGCCGCATCGGACGCTCCATCTTCAGAGAATCTAATGCATCGCACCATACACTTTTTGTGCGGTGCAACAAGAGCCGGACAGGTCGCGGGGCGCCGCGATGTCAGGGTTAGCGGCGCCTTAACTGCC
>CAXTKM010000317.1:0-3814 GCA_964244795.1 uncultured Enterovirga sp. | reverse complement strand
GGAGGCGGTCGGCCAGCTCACGGGCGGGATCGCGCACGACTTCAACAATCTCCTGACCGGAATCGTGGGCTCGCTCGACCTCCTGCAGACCCGCCTGCGGCAGGGCCGGACCGAGAACCTCGACCGCTACCTCAACGCCGCGACATCGTCGGCGAACCGGGCGGCCGCCCTGACGCATCGGCTCCTGGCCTTCGCGCGGCGCCAGCCGCTCGACCCGAAGGCTGTCGACGCGAACGCGCTCGTGACGTCGCTCGAGGACCTCCTCCGCCGCACGATCGGCGAATCGATCAGGCTCGAGATCGTGACCGCCGGCGGCCTGTGGCAGACGCTCTGCGATCCGCACCAGCTCGAGAGCGCGCTCCTGAACCTCGCGATCAACGCCCGCGACGCGATGCCGGACGGCGGCACGCTGACCATCGAGACCTGCAACACGCATCTCGACCGGGCCTACGCGGCGATGCATCCGGAGGTCACGCCCGGCCAGTACGTCAGCGTCTGCGTGACCGATACGGGTTCCGGCATGGCGGCGGACGTGATCGGCCGCGCGTTCGACCCGTTCTTCACCACGAAGCCGATCGGCCAGGGCACCGGGCTCGGGCTGTCGATGGTCTACGGCTTCGCCCGCCAGTCCGAGGGCCATGCGAAGATCTACTCCGAGCCGGGCCAGGGAACGACCGTCAAGGTCTACCTGCCGCGCCTGCGCGGCGAACGGGCCAGCATCGAGCCCGACGCGAGCCCGGTCGTCGCGCCCTCGCCGACCGGACGGCACGAGACGGTGCTCGTCGTGGAAGACGAGGCCGTGGTCCGCGACCTCATCGTCGAGGTCCTGAGCGAGATGGGCTTGCGGGCGCTCGAAGCCCCGGACGGGCCGTCCGGCCTGAAGGTCCTGAAATCCTCCGCCCGGATCGACCTCCTCGTGACGGATGTCGGGTTGCCGGGCCTGAACGGCCGCCAGATGGCCGACGAGGCCCGCGTCTCGCGCCCGGACCTCAAGGTCCTGTTCATCACGGGCTACGCCGAGAACGCGACGCTCGCCTCGGGCTTCCTGGAACCCGGCATGCAGATGATCACGAAGCCGTTCCCGGTCGAGGCGCTCTCGGCCCGCATCCGGGCCATGATCGAGGGGTGAGCGAGGGCTTCGAGGCGGCGGGGCGGCACATCGGCGTGGGGACAGTCCGGCACAACCGCGGTTGTCATTCCGGGGCGGCGAAGCCGAGCCCGGAACCCATAAACGCGAAGGCTGGGCGGTGTGACACGCACGGCGTCGAAGCTGCAACCGTCAGCGTCTATGGGTTCCGGGCTCTCGCTCCGCGAGACCCGGAATGACAGCCGTTCACGCCACCCGGAGCGCGAACACCGCGAACATGCCATCCGGGTCGGTGAAGCGCGCGGTCGGGGTCCAGCCGGCCGTGCCGGCCAGGGCCTCGAAGGCGGCCGGCGTATACTTGTAGCTGTTCTCCGTGTGGATCGTCTCGCCCTCCGCGAAGGAGAAGACGGCGCCCGCGATCCGGACGGTCTGCGGATGCCGGCTGACGAGATGCATCTCGATCCTGCTCCGGTCGAGGTTGAAGAGCGCCCGGTGCGCGAAGCCGGAGAGGTCGAAATCCGCCCCGAGCTCGCGATTCGCGCGGGCGAGAAGGTTCAGGTTGAATCGCGCCGTGACTCCGGCCGCGTCGTCATAGGCGGCCTCGAGCACCGAGGCGTTCTTGACGAGATCGACCCCGATCACGAGGCCGCTTCCCGGACCGAGGAGGTCCGCGAAGCGGCCGAGGAGCCAGGCCGCCGTGTCCGGCTCGAAATTGCCGATCGTCGAGCCCGGGAAGAAGCCGACGAGCGGCCTCGCCGTGACCTCGGCCGGCAGGACGACGTCGCGGGTGAAATCGGCCACGACCGGGACGACCTCGAGGTCGGGCCTGTCGGCCCGGAGCTGCGCCGCCTCGGCGGCGAGGAAATCCGCCGAGACGTCGATCGGGCAGTAGCAGGCGACGTCCGGCATCGCGCCCAGCAGCACGCGGATCTTCTCCGTCGAGCCGGCCCCGAACTCGACCACGGCCGCGCCGGGCGGCGCGAGCGGCGCGATCGCGGCCGCGTTGCCGTTCAGGATCGCGAGCTCGGTCCGGGTCGGGTAGTATTCCGGCAGCCGGGTGATCTCCTCGAACAGCCGCGACCCCTCGAGATCGTAGAAGTACTTCGCGGCGATCGTCTTCTGCGGGCGGGACAATCCGTCCAGCACGTCGTCCAGGAAGGACGCGTTCGGGTTCTCGACGGCGCGCGTCGTCGCATCCGGCCGAGGCCGGTTGAACATCGGTGCATTCATGAGAAGGTCGCTCCTGGCGCGCTCAGCCGAGATCGTCGGCGAGGCGAAGGCCGGTGAACTGCCAGCGCTGATGGGGATAGAAGAAGTTGCGGTAGGTCGCGCGGCTGTGACCGGCCGGCGTCGCGACGGACGACCCGCGCAGCACCATCTGGTTCGCCATGAACTTGCCGTTGTACTCGCCGAGCGCGCCCGCGACGGGGCGGTAGCCAGGATAGGCCACGTAGGGCGAGCGGGTCCATTGCCAGACATGCCCGAAGGCATCGTCGAGCTCGCCCGACCGGGCCGCGGCCTCCCACTCGAACTCGCTCGGCAGGACCTTGCCGGCCCAGCGCGCGAAGGCGTCGGCCTCGTAATGGCTGACATGCGACACGGGCGCGGCCGGATCGACAGGCCGCAGGCCCGCCGGCGTCATGCTGGCCCAGCCGCCGCCCTCGGCCTCGCGCCAGTAGCCCGGCGCGTCCCAGCACTCCGCCCCGACCGTGTTCCAGCCGTCCTGGAGCCAGAGCTCGGGCCGCCGGTAGCCGCCATCCTCCATGAAGCCCTGCCAGTCCCGGTTCGTCACGAGCCGGCGCTCGACCCGGACCGCGTGCACGAGCTGATCGTGCGCGGGTCCCTCGTTGTCGAAGCTGTAGCCGCGCCCGTCATGACCGATGCGCCGGATGCCGCGCTCAAGCGCGACCGCGCCGTCCCGCCCCGTCGCGGCAGGGGCCGACCAGCCCGGGTCGTAGACGGGAAGGGTCGGGTTCTGGGCGAAGGCGTGCAGGACGTCCGTGAGCATCAGCTCCTGGTGCTGCTGCTCGTGGTTCAGCCCGATCTCGAGCGTCTCGGCCACGCCCGCGACGTCCCGACCGGGCAGGCCCGCGATCAGCCGCTCGACCGCGGCGTCGACATGGGCCCGGTAGCGCCCGACCTCGTCCGCGTTCGGACGGGTCACGAGGCCGCGGTGGAACCGGGCATGACGCGGGCCGGCGGCCACGTAGTACGAGTTGAACAGGAAGGCGAAGCGCTCGTCGAAGGAGCGGTAGCCGGGCACGCGCGGCTCGAGGAGGAACTGCTCGAAGAACCAGCTCGTATGCGCGCGGTGCCACTTCGCCGGGCTCGCGTCCGGCATCGACTGGACCTGCTGGTCCTCGGCCGAGAGGAAACTCGCGCGCCGCTCCGTCTCGCCCCGGACGTCGCGGAACCGGCGCAGCCAGTGCTGCGCGTCCGACTCCTGCGAGGCGGTCGAACCCGAGGGCTCCTGCGTGTCTCGTTCGATCAGCACGGTGAACCTCCACGGCTCTCGCTCGGCCGAGCCCCTCTCGTCGGAGCCGTCCGGTCGCGAGCCATATGGGGTGTTTTTCTCCGCTGACCAGCGGCGGGAGATGGTGCACAACGGCTTGTGATCCGCGAAGGGGCGAATGCCCTCGCGGAGTGGATCGACGGCGCCGAGACGGGCGTTTCGGGAGGACGAGGATGAGCGAGACGTTTGGGTGGCGGCCGACGCGCCGCGGGTTG
>CAXTKM010000316.1:0-3825 GCA_964244795.1 uncultured Enterovirga sp. | reverse complement strand
CGGCTGGCGCCGACTCGCCCTCCCCTGCAGGGGAGGGATCAGCCGGCGCGTGCTAGACCGCCGTCACTTCTTGGCGAAGGACATGTTCCCGAAGCGCGAGTTGAAGCGCGATACGCGCCCGGCGCGGTCGAGAAGCTGCTGCTGGCCGCCGGTCCAGGCCGGGTGGGTGTTCGGGTCGATGTCGAGGT
Source organism: uncultured Enterovirga sp. (assembly GCA_964244795.1). Classification (GTDB taxonomy): domain Bacteria; phylum Pseudomonadota; class Alphaproteobacteria; order Rhizobiales; family Beijerinckiaceae; genus Enterovirga. The sequence continues at coordinate 3,637 of CAXTKM010000316.1, read as the reverse complement.
TCAGCGTGTCGCCGGGCTTGCCCATCGTGGACCGGGTGACGAAGTCCGTGCCGTTCGTCATCACGACCTTGATGAAGTGGTAGTCGGGGTGGACGGTCGGGCCCTGGTCGCGCTTCGCGACCTTGATGGCCTTCTGGTTGTTCTCGGCCATGGCGGCGCGCCTCTCGCGAACGGCTGAGTCCCGCCGCGTGGCGGACGACGGCTGCCGTCTTGGTATCCAGGATGGCGGCGCTATAACGCATGGTCTCGGGAGTGACAAGCAAGGCCGTTCGCGGCCACCCCGAAGCCGAACCTGCGCGCCCGCGAGGCCGCTCCGCCGCTGTGAGGTCATGGCAGAACACCCCGTCGCAGACCACCCCGTCGATCGTCCGCGGGCCTCGCTCCGCTCGCTGAAGCCGCTCGTCCCCTACGGTCTGCGCTACCGGGGCCGGATCGCGGCCGCGGTCGCGGCCCTCGCGCTCGCGTCGGCCGCGACCCTCGCGCTCCCGGTCGCGGCCCGGCGCGTCATCGACCACGGCTTCTCGGAGGGTGGCAATCCGCAGTTGATCGACGCTTATTTCGGCATGCTGGTCGCTGTCGTGGGCGCGATCGCGGTCGCGAGCGCGCTGCGGTTCTACCTCGTCGTGACGCTGGGCGAGCGGATCGTGGCCGATCTCCGGGCCGCGGTCTTCGCGCGCCTGACGGTCCTCGACCCGGCCTTCTTCGACGCCTCGCGCTCGGGCGACCTCGTGTCCCGGCTCACCGCCGACACGACCCAGGTCAAGACCGCGTTCGGGGTCTCGATCTCGATGGCGCTCCGGAACGTATCCCTCTTCGGGGGCGCGCTCGCCATGATGGTCGCGACCAGCCCGAAGCTCTCGGGTCTCGTCATCGCCGCGATCCCGCTGATCGTCCTGCCGCTCGTCCTGTCCGGCCGGGCGGTGCAGCGCCGCTCCCGCGCCGCGCAGGACCGGCTCGCGGACGCCTCCGCCTACGCGGCGGAGGCGGTGGGCTCGGTCCGCACGATGCAGGCCTTCGGGGCCGAGCGCGCGACCGCCGCCCGCTTCGCGGACGCGGCCGAGACGGCCTTCGCGGCCGCCCGCGACGCCTCCCGGACCCGCGCGATGCTGACGGGCGCCGTCATCTTCCTCATCTCGTCCAGCGTCGTCGGCGTGCTCTGGCTCGGCGCGCAGGACGTCCTCGCCGGCCAGATGTCGGCCGGGACGCTGTCACAGTTCCTGCTCTACGCGGTCTTCGCCGCGAGCTCCCTCGGGCAGCTCTCCGAGGTCTACGGCGAGCTCTCGGCGGCCGCGGGCGCGGCGGAGCGGCTCGGCGAGATCTTGGGCTCGCGGCCGCTGATCGCGAGCCCGGCCGAGCCCCGCGTCCTGCCGGAGCCGGCGCTCGGCACGCTCGCGCTGGAGCGCGTCCGGTTCAGCTACCCGACCCGCGAGACGCAATCCCTCGACGGCGTCTCCTTCGCGATCCGGGCCGGCGAGCGCGTCGCGCTCGTGGGTCCCTCCGGGGCCGGCAAGAGCACGGTGTTCCAGCTCCTGCTTCGCTTCTACGACCCGCAAGCGGGCCGCGTCCTGATCGACGGCGTGCCTCTCCCCGATCTCGATCCGGCGGCGCTGCGGCGGCGCATCGCGCTCGTGCCGCAGGAGCCCGTGGTGTTCATGGGCTCGGTCCGGGACAACATCCGGTACGGCCGCCCCGACGCGACCGAGGCCGAGATCCGGGCGGCCGCGGAGGCGGCTGCGGCGCACGACTTCATCGCGCGGCTGCCGGACGGCTACGCGACCGCGATCGGCGAGCGCGGCGTCACGCTGTCCGGGGGGCAGCGCCAGCGCATCGCGATCGCGCGCGCGGTCCTGAAGGACGCCCCGATCCTGCTCCTGGACGAGGCCACCTCCGCCCTCGACGCCGAGAGCGAGCAGGAGGTGCAGCGGGCGCTGGACCGGCTCATGACGGGCCGGACGAGCCTCGTCATCGCGCACCGGCTCGCGACCGTGCGGTCCGCCGACCGGATCCTCGTCATGGACGACGGCCGCCTCGTCGAGGAGGGCACGCACGACGCGCTCGTGCGGCGCGACGGGCTCTACGCGCGCCTCGCCGCGCTGCAGTTCGGCGGACCCGAGCCGCGTCGTCTCGTCGACGCGGCCGAGTAGGGCCGTGTTCGGACGCAAGGGGAACGGGAGGGCGGCCGCGCGGCTTGTCGGCGCGATCATGTGCGAGCGGGCCCGACATGCTGCGAGAGGACGACCGCGGCCGGCGGCCCTTGGAACCGGGCACCGACGTTAAGGGGCCGGCCCGGCGAGCTGGTCCGACGCCGCCGGCAGCCGGGGCGCCGTCGAGCCGGACGGACGAGATCGCCCGCGCCCCGACCGAGGAGGGGCGGGCCGACGATGCCCCGGCCGATGACGCGACCGACACGCCCGACGATGCGCCGGGCACGCTCGCGAAGGTCGGCGTGACGGTGCGCCGCCACCCGATCTGGACCGCGGTCGGCCTCGTCCTCTTCGCGGCGGCGGTCGCGGGCGGGGTTCTCTGGTACCTCGCGGCGCGGCACTGGGAGGCGACCGACGACGCCTTCGTCGATGCCCGCTCCTTCTCGGTCGCCCCGAAGGTCATGGGATATCTCGTCGACGTGCCGGTCACGGACAATCAGCACGTCGCGGCGGGCGACCTGATCGCCCGGGTCGACGATCGCGACTACCGGGTCGCGGTCCAGCAGGCCGAGGCGCAGCTCGCCGCGGCGGTCGCGAACCTGAGGAGCGCGGACGCCCAGATCGCGTCCGGCAAGGCCCAGGTCGAGGAAGCCAGGGCCCAGGTCCGGCAGACGGAGGCGACGCTCGCCTTCGCGACGGACGAGAATGCGCGCGCAGCCGAGCTCGTCCAGAAGGGGGCCGGCACCCTCCAGCGGGCTCAGCAGACGAACTCGCAGCAGCGCGAGGGCGAGGCGAACCTCGCGCGCTCGAACGCCGCCCTGAACGCCGCCGAGAGGCAGGTCGCGGTGCAGGAAGCGCAGCGCGCGAGCCAGGAGGCGAGCGTCGCCCAAGCCCAGGCGCAGGTCGACACCGCGAAGCTCAACCTGTCCTTCACGGAGGTCGTGGCCGCCCAGCCGGGCCGGGTCGTGCGGCTGACCGGGGCGAAGGGCCAGCTCGCGCAGGCCGGGCAGGCGCTCGCGACCTTCGTGCCCGACGCGCTCGGGGTCACGGCGAACTTCAAGGAGACCCAGCTCACCGACATGCGGCCGGGCCAGGCCGTCGAGATGACGATCGACGCCTATCCGGCCCGGAAGCTCACGGGCCGCGTCGACAGCGTGCAGGCCGGGTCCGGGACGGCGTTCAGCCTCCTGCCGGCCCAGAACGCGACCGGCAATTACGTCAAGGTCGTCCAGCGCGTGCCCGTGAAGCTCGTCTTCGACGGCGTGCCGGACGACGTCACGATCGGGCCGGGGATGTCGGTCGTGCCGCGGGTCCGGGTCAGGTGAGCGCTGCCGTCGCCGACGGCTCGGGCCGCGCGGCGGCCGCGGGCCAGGCGGGCGCGGTCAATCCGTGGATCGTGGCCCTCGTGGTCTCGCTCGCGACTTTCATGGAGGTGCTGGACACGACGATCGCGAACGTCGCGCTGCGCTACATCTCCGGCGGGCTCGCGGTCG
>CAXTKM010000315.1:0-3945 GCA_964244795.1 uncultured Enterovirga sp. | reverse complement strand
GTGAGAAGCGACTTCAGCTCGCCCCAGAGCGCGATGCCCTCCAGCAGCGTGCCGGATCGGTTCAGCCGCGGCAGCCCGAGCGAGAGCGTCGCGTCCATGTGGAAATGCACGTCGACGAAGGGCGGCGACACGAGATGCCCGGCGGCGTCGATCACGCGGCCCGCCTCCGCGTCGATCCCGGGCCGGATCTCCGCGATGCGGCCGTCCAGGATGGCGATGTCCTGGGCCCGGCGGCCGTCCGGCAGGGTGGCGTTCCGGATGAGGAGGTCGAGGATCATCCTTGTCCTGTCTCATTCCCCGAGGTGGAGTCAAAGAGCGGTATAAGGAGTTCGAACGTCGATAGGGGCGGCGACCTGGCTGGGCATTGCGAGGCGGCGGCTCAACGATCTCTTGCGCGGCAAGCTCGTCGGAGGCGGCTTAATCGAACGGGATGGACCGTGCCGGTCGCCGATCTCGTTTGGGGACGTCGCCGGGTTCGAGCGGGGACGACAGGAGAAGCTCGGCCAAGGACGGAGCTGCCGGTTCAGCCGAACCGCGAGCTGATCGGGGAACAGAACCGAGCTCAGCCACCGTCGTGCCCTCCGGCCGATGGTCGCGGAAGAAGGCCGCGAGCTCCGCGAAGCTGTCCGAGCGCGGATCGGAGGCGCGCCAGACGAGCGCCACGACGCGGGCGGGCGGCCCGGCGGAAAAGGGGCGGCAGACGACGAGCCCGGACGGGTCGTCGCCGTCGCGGGCCGCGAGGCGGGGCAGGAGCGTGTAGCCGGCGCCCGCCGCCACCATCGAGCGCAGCGTCTCGAGGCTCGTCGCATGGCGGCCGGCCGAGACCGCCCCGCAGGCCGCGAGCGCCTGATCGCGCAGGCAATGCCCCTCGTCGAGGAGGAGGAGATCAGGCCCCGCGAGCGCGGCGGCATCGATGCGGGCGGTCCTGGCCAGCGCGTGGTCGGCCGGGCAGGCGAGCAGGAAGGGCTCGACGAAGAGCGGCGCGGTCGCGAGCCCGCCCGACTCGAAGGGCGGCGACAGGAGCGCGGCGTCGAGCCGGCCCTCGCGCAGGCTCTCCACGAGCTCGGCGGTCCGGCCCTCGCTCAGGTGCAGGCTGAGATCGGGGAAGGCGTCGCGCAGCGGCCGGAGCACGAGCGGGAACAGGTACGGCCCAAGCGTCTGGATCGCGGCCAGCGCGAGCCGGCCGGAGAAGCGGCCGCCCTGGCCGATCCGGGCGATCTCGAGGAGCTTGTGCGCCTCGTCGAGGACGCGGCGCGCCTGCCGGGCCACGGCCTCGCCGCCCGCGGTCGGCAGGACGCGCCGGCTCGTGCGCTCGAAGAGCGACAGGCCGAGCGCCTCCTCGAGCTTGCGGACCTGGGCCGAGAGCGCCGGCTGGCTCACGTTGCAGCGGGCGGCGGCCCGGCCGAAATGCCGCTCCTCTTCCACGGCCAGCACATATTCGAGATCGCGAAGCGACAGGCCGGAGACATTCATAGGCGCCGCTTATCACGTCAGGTCGAAGAAGGCATTGGCTTCGATCGATGGGTTACGGCAGGGTGGCGATCGGAATGGGTCCAGTTCTGGACTGGGCCTGCCAGCGCCGTTCGAGCGACCGCGCGACAGACCGCAAGGAGAGCCTCATGGCCGACGACCGCAACATCCTGACGACCCGCCAGGGTCATCCCGTCCGGGACAACCAGTCGACCCGCACGGTCGGCGAGCGCGGGCCCGCGACACTCGAGAACTACCAGTTCATCGAGAAGATCACCCATTTCGACCGCGAGCGTATCCCGGAGCGCGTGGTCCATGCCCGGGGCGCCGGCGCGCACGGCTTCTTCGAGGCCTACGGGACGATCGGCGGCGAGCCGGCCTCCCGCTACACCCGCGCCCGCGTCCTGAACGAGACCGGCGTGAAGACGCCGATGTTCGTGCGCTTCTCGACCGTCGCTGGCGCGAAGGAAAGCCCCGAGACCGAGCGCGACCCGCGCGGTTTCGCGGTCAAGTTCAAGACCGTCGATGGAAACTGGGACCTCGTCGGCAACAACCTCAAGATCTTCTTCATCCGGGACGCGATCAAGTTTCCGGACATGATCCACGCCTTCAAGCCGGATCCGGTCACGAACCGTCAGGAAGCTTGGCGCTTCTTCGACTTCATAGCGCAGCACCCCGAATCCCTGCTCATGGTGACCTTCCTGAAGTCGCCCTGGGGGATCCCGGCGAACTACCGCGAGATGGAGGGTTCGGGCGTCAACACCTACAAGCTGGTCAACGACCAGGGTGTCGCCCACCTCTGCAAGTTCCACTGGATCCCGAAGCAGGGTGTCCGGAACCTGACGACGGCGGAGGCGCAGGCGATCCAGGCGAAGGACGTCGGCCACTCGACGCGCGATCTCTACGACAACATCACGGCCGGCAATTTCCCGGAATGGGAGTTCGCGGTGCAGATCATGGAGGACGGTCCGAACGACCACCTCACCTTCGATCCGCTCGACGACACGAAGCGCTGGCCCGAAGACCAGTTCCCGCTGCTGCCGTGCGGCCGCATGGTGCTGGACCGCGTGCCGGACAACTTCTTCGCCGAGGTCGAGCAATCCGCCTTCGGGACCGGCGTCCTGGTCGATGGCATCGACTTCTCGGACGACAAGATGCTGCAGGGCCGGACGCTTTCCTATTCGGACACGCAGCGTCACAGGGTCGGCGCGAACTACCTGCAGCTTCCGATCAACGCCCCGGCACCGGGCGTGACGGTCTACTCGAACCAGCGCGACGGTCAGATGACTTACGCGGTCGACGGGACCGGTGCGAACCGGCACGTCAACTACGAGCCCTCGACTCTCGGGACGGGGCTGCGCGAGGCGCCGAAGCCCGCCCGGGAATACCATCAGCCGGTCGAGGGCCATCTCGGCCGCTACCAGCCGACCCGCGTCCAGGACGACTACAGCCAGGCCGGCGAGCGCTACCGCACCTTCGAGACCTGGGAGCGCGACGACCTGATCGCGAACCTCGTCGGCGACATGAAGGCCTGCCCGGAGCCGATCCAGCTCCGCATGGTCTGGCACTTCTGGCATTGCGACGAGGATTACGGCCGCCGCGTCGCCGAGGGTGCCGGGATCGATCTCGCGAAGGCGAGGGCGCTGCCGCCGATGCCCGGCAAGCCCGCCCCGCATCAGAACCGGCAGGCCGCGACCTACACCGATGGCCGGCTCGAGGAGCCGGCCATGCAGCTCCAGGCCGCCGAGTAGCCGCTCATGCCGACGGAAGCCGGCACCCCGGGCCGCTAGGTCTGGGCCCCGGCTTTCGCCGGGGTGAGCGGTCAGGGTTGCGGGGCGCTCACGCCACCTCTTCGATCACGACTTTGTCCGGGTAGAAGGCGAGGTGACCGGCGATCGCCGCGACGGCCGGGAACGGCGTCTCGTAACACCAGGCGGCGTTTGGCCTGACCTCTCCGCCGGCAGCGATCGTGAAGTAGCTCGCGTCCCCCTTGTAGGGGCAATGCGAGGAGCGATCCGTCGGCTGGTAGAGATCGGCCACGACGTCGGCACGCGGCACGTAGTGCACGGCCGGGTAGCTCGCCTCCTTGAGGTCGAGCACCCGCGCGCTCTCCGCCACGACGACGCCGCCCAGCGTCACACGGATCCGTTTCGGGTTGGGGGTGATCGCGATCGGGTGGTCGGGTCCGGGTTCTTTCATGGTCGTTCTCCTCTCGCGACAGGGGGGCCGAGCTCCGGAACGCCGAGGGCGTCGGCGAGCCGCGTCCGGGCCGAGCCCGGCCGGAGCGGCGTCTGCTGGCTCTCGTGCGGCGCCCAACCAGAGAGCCACACGAGGTCGAAGGTCGCCCGCACCCGCCCGTCGGGATCCGCGAAGCGCTCGCGGTAGATCGCGGCAGCCCGCAGCAGCGTCGCGCGGCGGAGCGGCACGCGGCGGCGCTCGGTGAGAGCGTTGCCGAGCCCCATGGCCCTGAGATCC
>CAXTKM010000314.1:2976-3954 GCA_964244795.1 uncultured Enterovirga sp. | reverse complement strand
CTGGCTGGGGGACGAGGATTCGAACCTCGACTAGAGGAGTCAGAGTCCACTGTTCTACCGTTAAACTATCCCCCAACGGCACGGGTCAGCACGGCCTCGCGGGCCGGATCCGTGGATCTGGACATAGGGCGGCGAGGGCGGCCGGTCAATCGCGTCGGCGGGGCATGCAAGGCTCGATCGGTCAAACGCCGGGGTCATCCAAGAGGTAGGAACGCTACCGATCGAGCTAAAGCCTGCCGCGAGGGCATCCGTGGTCTCGCCCGCGACACCAGACCGATCGGCTTCAGCGCCTTTATCAGACAGGCACTTGCAAGGCACGATGCAGGCCTGGCTTGGCGTTCGTCGACGGCGGGCCCACATCCGGCTGATCAAGTGGGGAGGTTGTGCCGACAGCGCGCTGACGCGGCAGAATGGTTTGCGCCCGGCTTGTGATCGGAAGCGTCGCGTTCGGGCGGAAACCTTATGCCGCAAGCGCCTCGAGGACGGCGCGGTTCAGCGCCGATCCGGGCTCCGCGAGGCCGTCGATGACGTCGAAATGGTTGCGGCCCGGGACGTCGAGGATCCGGGGCGCGAGGTCGGGCCAGCTTGCGGCCATGTCTGTCGACTGCCGGTGGAACGCGGCCGATTCATCGGCCCCGACCGCGAAGGTGACGGCGGCCCGGGAGCGCGCGGGCCGACCGGTGAGGCTGAGCTCGCCCGCGCTCGCGAGATCGAGGCCGATCGCCTCGTTCATGCTGGTCGGGATCAGGGGCTCGAGCGCGAAGACGCCGGAGATCGGCACGATGCCGGCGATCGGATCGGCCGGCAGGCCGTGCGCCTCCCAGGCCGTCGCGAGGTGGACCGCCGCGAGAAAGCCCCCGGCCGAGTGACCGGTCACCGCGATCCGGGCGCGCTCCGGGGCGACCAAAACGTCCCTGTGGAGATGCGCGAAGGCGCGTTGGGTCGCGTCCACGATGCGGGCGAGCGGGACGTCGGGGC
>CAXTKM010000314.1:0-2966 GCA_964244795.1 uncultured Enterovirga sp. | reverse complement strand
GAAGGCATCCTTCGAGAAGGCGCGCCAATACCCGCCGTGGATGAACAGCACCGTGCCGGCCGGGTCGGGAGCCCGGAACAGGTCCAGGACCTCGCGCGGATGCTCCCCGTAGCGGATGTCCGCGAGGGGAGGGTTCCGCCGCCGGGTCGCGGCGGCCCGCCCGGGCCAGCGCTCGTAGATCGCGGCCGCGTCCGGCACGGCGTGGCGCGGGTTGTACTCGCGCTCGGCGACTTCCGGGTCGGTCATGTCACAGCTCCGCCCGGACGCGCCACAGCTCGGGAAACAGCACGACGTCCAGCATTTTTCGCAGGTAGGCGACCCCGGCCGTGCCGCCCGTGCCGCGCTTGAAGCCGATGATGCGCTCGACCGTCGAGACGTGCCGGAAGCGCCAGAGTCGAAAGCCGTCCTCGACGTCGACCAACTCCTCGGCGAGCTCGTATAGGTCGAAATGGCGGTCCGGATCGCGGTAGATCGCGGTCCAGGCCGCGAGGATCGTCGGGTCTTCCGGGACGCGTTCGCGGAGGTCCCGCTCCAGCACCGCCGGCGCGATCGGGAAGCCGCGCCGGGCGAGGCAGCGGATCGCCTCGTCGTAGAGGGACGGCTCACGGAGCGTCGCCTGGATCACGGCGAGGCGGGCCGGATCATGGGCGTGCGGCTTCAGCATGGCCGCGTTCTTGTTGCCGAACCGGAACTCGATCGCCCGATACTGGAAGGACTGGAAGCCCGACGAGTTCGCGAGATGCGGCCGGATGACGTTGAACTCGGAGGGCGTCATCGTGGCGAGCACGCTCCAGGCGCTGACGAGCTGCTCCATGATGCGCGAGATGCGGGCCAGTGCCTTGAACGCGTGCGGCAGCCGGTCGTCCCGAATGGCCGCGATCGCGCCCTCGAGCTCGTGCAGCATCAGCCGCATCCAGAGCTCGCTGACCTGATGCTGGACGATGAAGAGAAGCTCGTTCCGGTCCTCCGAGAGCGGGTGCTGGGCAGACAGGAGCGTATCGAGATCGAGGTAGTCGCCGTAGGAGAGGTCGCGGCGGAAATCGAGCTTTGCGTCGTGCCACTCGGGCGGATGCCCTCCCCGCAAGGGGGAGGGAGGGCGCCGTTCGACGCTCACGTGACCGCGCCTTGCTCGGCCGGCGCGAGCGCGCGCCACGTTTCCCCCGCGATGACGTCCTCGATCGCCGCCACCGCGTCGAACACGTCCACGAACCGCGTGTAGAGCGGCGCGAAGCCGAACCGCATCGCGTCGGGCCTTCGGAAATCGCCCACGATCCCGCGCGCGGTCAGCGCCCGGACGATGCCGAACGCGTCCGGGTGCCGGAGCGAGACGTGGCTGCCCCGGCGGGCGCCGTCCAGCGGGCTCGCGGCCTCGACGCCGTGGCGGGCGAGGCGCGCGTCGGCGAGCGCGAGGAAGAGGTCGCCCTGAGCGCGCCCTTTCGCGGCGAGGTCACGCATGTCGACGTCCTCGAAGGCGTCGAGCGCTGCCTCGAAGGCGAGCAGCGACAGCATCGGGGGCGTCGAGCAGAGCGCGGCCCGGATGCCCTCGGCACGGGCGAAACCGTCGTCGAACCGGAACGGGTCGGCATGGCCGAACCAGCCCGCGAGCGGCTGATCGAAGGCGGCCTGATGACGCTCCGCGACGAAGACGTGCGAAGGCGCGCCCGGGCCGCCGTTCAGGTACTTGTAGCCGCACCCGACGGCGAAATCCGCGCCCGAGCCGTCGAGGTCGAGCACCACGGCGCCCGAGGAATGGGCGAGGTCCCAGACCGAGAGCGCGCCCGCCCGGTGGATCGCGGCCGTGACCGCCGCCATGTCGGCCATCGCGGCCGAACGGTAGTTCACGTGGGAGAGCATCGCCGCCGCCGTGTCGGCCGAGACCGACTCGGCCATCTCGCCCGCCGGAACGTACCGGGTCCGGAGCCCGAGCATGCGGGCGACGCTCTCGACGATGTGGTTGTCGGACGGGAAGTTCCCGGCCTCGGCCAGGATCTCGCGCCGCTCCGGGCGCATCCGGCAGGCCGCGACCAGGAGCTTGAACAGGTTCACGGAGATCGAATCCGTGACGGTCACCTCCGAGGGTTCCGCGCCGAGGATCGGGGCGAGCCGCGCACCGATCCGGCCCGGCGCCCCGTACCAGCCGGCAATGTTCCAGGAGCCGACGAGATCGCGGCCCCACTCCTGCTGGATCACGCTCTCGATCCGGGGTCGGACGGCCCGGGGCAGCGCGCCGAGCGAGTTGCCGTCGAGGTAGATCGTCCCGGCCGGGAGGTCGAAGCGGGCGCGGGCGAAGCCCACCGGATCGTCGCGGTCCTGCGCCTCGCAATCGTGGCGGCTGATCGCCATCGGGTCTCCTCGCGGACCGGTCAGGCCGAAGTCTAGGGCGATTTGTTTGAAGCTTGAAAGATTTTCTTTTCATCCCGGTCCGCCCGGCTATCGTGCAGGCCCTTCGTGTGCGGGGGGCTCGACAGGCAGGATGATGAGAGAGATCGAGCGCGGCGGGACGCCGGGCGGCCGGTTTACCTATCTCGCGTCCGGACCGGCCGACGGAGTGCCGGTCGTGTTCCTGCACGGGATCGGGGGCGGGGCGCGGCTCTGGACCCGGCAGCTCGGGACGTTCGGCGATCGCTGCCGGGCGATCGCCTGGGACATGCCGGGATACGGCGGTTCGGCGCCTCTCGCGGATGCCGGCATCGGCCGGTTCGCGCTGGCGCTCGCGGCCTTCGTCGAGGCCCTCTCGCTCGACCGGCCCGTCCTGGTCGGCCATTCGATCGGCGGCATGATCGTGCAGGGCTTCCTCGCCGACGGGCTCGGCCCGGTCCGGGGCGCGGTCCTGGCGCAGACGAGCCCGGCCTTCGGCGGCCGGGATCCGGCCTGGGCACGGGATTTCGTCGAGGCCCGCCTCGGTCCGCTGGATCGCGGCGTCGCGATGGCGGCGCTCGCGGCCGAGAGCGTGGCCGGCATGGTCG
>CAXTKM010000313.1:0-3991 GCA_964244795.1 uncultured Enterovirga sp. | reverse complement strand
TGGGGATGGATGCGCGTCTGATCGACAAGTCGAGGCTGCCGAGCCGGCACGTGACCGAGGGTCCCGCCCGAGCGCCGCACCGCTCCTACCTCTACGCGATGGGCCTGACGAAGGAGCAGATCCACCAGCCGCTGGTCGGGGTCGCGACCTGCTGGAACGAGGCCGCGCCCTGCAACATCTCGCTGATGCGCCAGGCGCAGGCGGTGAAGAAGGGCGTCGCGGCCGCGAACGCCACGCCGCGCGAGTTCTGCACCATCACGGTCACGGACGGCATCGCGATGGGCCATGGCGGAATGCGGGCCTCGCTGCCGTCCCGCGAGGTGATCGCGGATTCCGTCGAGCTCACGATTCGGGGCCATGCCTACGACGCGCTGGTCGGCCTCGCCGGCTGCGACAAGTCGCTGCCCGGCATGATGATGGCCATGGTGCGCCTGAACGTGCCTGCGATCTTCATCTATGGCGGCTCGATCCTGCCCGGCACGTTCCGGGGCCGGCAGGTCACCGTGCAGGACCTGTTCGAGGCCGTCGGCAAGCATTCCGTCGGCGACATGTCGGACGCCGATCTCGACGAGCTCGAGCAGGTCGCCTGCCCGTCGGCCGGCGCCTGCGGGGCGCAGTTCACGGCGAACACGATGGCGACGGTGTCGGAGGCGATCGGCCTCGCGCTGCCCTATTCCGCCGGCGCGCCCGCGCCCTACGAGATCCGCGACCGGTTCTGCGCGACCGCGGGCGAGATGGTCGTCGAGCTGATCCGCCGGAACATCCGGCCGCGCGACATCGTCACGCTGAGGGCGCTCGAGAACGCCGCGACCGTCGTCGCGGCCTCCGGCGGCTCGACCAACGCGGCCCTGCACCTGCCCGCGATCGCGCACGAGGCCGGGATCAAGTTCGACCTCTTCGACGTCGCCGAGATCTTCAAGCGCACCCCCTACATCGCCGACCTGAAGCCCGGCGGAAAGTACGTCGCGAAGGACATGTTCGAGGTCGGCGGCATCCCGCTCCTGATGAAGACGCTGCTCGATCATGGCTTCCTGCACGGCGACTGCATGACGGTTACCGGCCGGACCATCGCCGAGAACATGGCGTCCGTCGCCTGGAACCCGGATCAGGACGTCGTCTATCCGGCCGACAAGCCGATCACCGTGACGGGCGGCGTCGTCGGCCTGCGGGGCAACCTCGCGCCGGAGGGCGCGATCGTGAAGGTCGCCGGGATGGCGGCCGACAGGCAGGTGTTCACCGGCCCGGCGCGCTGCTTCGACGGCGAGGAGGCGTGCTTCGCGGCGGTGCGCGACAAGACCTACCGCGAGGGCGACGTCCTCGTGATCCGCTACGAGGGGCCGCGCGGCGGCCCCGGCATGCGGGAGATGCTGTCCACCACGGCCGCGCTCTACGGCCAGGGGATGGGCGACAAGGTCGCGCTCATCACGGACGGTCGGTTCTCCGGCGCGACACGCGGTTTCTGCGTCGGCCATGTCGGCCCGGAGGCGCTTGGGTCTGGTGGCGGCGGTCGGTCGGCGGGCCGATCGCGCTTCTGCGGGACGGCGACGTGATCACGCTCGACGCCATCGCGGGCACGCTCGACGTGGCGCTCTCGGACGCCGAGCTCGCGGCCCGGCGGCAGGATTGGGCGCCCCGATCGACGGCCGCGACCTCGGGCTATCTCTGGAAATACGCGCAAGGGGTCGGGCCGGCCGTGAACGGGGCCGTGACGCATCCCGGCGGAGCACACGAAACCGAGACCTATGCGGATCTGTAGCGTCCTCTCGAACCTGGCGGCCGGCTGGCTCGTCGTTGCCTGCGCGGTCTCTCCCGCGCAGGCGGTCGATGCGCCCGCGAAGCCCTCGCCCCTGCTGCCGCCCCAGGTCTACGGGTCGGCGAAGGACGCGCTCCGGTCGGGCGTGCGCGACTACAATGCCGGCAACAAGGTCAGCGCGATCAAGGCCCTGGAATATGCCGCGACGCAGGGGCATGCGCTCGCGCTGTGGAAGCTCGGCCGCATGTACGCGGAGGGCGACGGCGTCCCCCGGAACGACCTCAAGGCCTTCGAGTACTTCTCGCGCATCGCGGACGAGAACGCCGACGAGGCGCCGGACTCGCCTCGCTCAGGCGTCGTGGCCAACGCCTTCGTGTCGCTCGGCGGCTACTTCCTCGAGGGGATCGCGGGCAGCTACGTCGTGTCGAACCCTGAGCGCGCGGCCGAGATGTTCTCCTACGCGGCCTCCTATTTCGGCGACCCGAGCGCCCAGTACAACCTGGCCCGTCTCTATCTCGAGGGGAACGGCCTCGACCGCGACGACCGTCAGGCCGCGCGCTGGCTGAACCTCGCGGCCGAGAAGGGCCACAGCTCCGCGCAGGCGCTGCTCGGGCAGCTCCTGGTCAACGGTCAGGGCGTGCCGCGTCAGCGCGCCCGCGGCCTGATGTGGCTCGAGCTCGCCCGGCAGACGGCCGACCCGAAGCGCGAGGCCTGGATCGCCGCCCTTCATGCCGAGGCCTTCGATGCCGCGAGCGAGAGCGATCGCCGCACGGCTCTCGCGATGATGGAACAGTTCCAGACCCGGCGGCGCTGAGCGGACTGCGGTGGATCGTCAGGACTGGCAGAACCTCACGGTCGCGCTCGTCGTCCTGGTCCTGATCGGCACGACCTACTGGGTCATGTCCCGCGTCCGGCTGCAAGGCCAGATCGAGGAATGCCTGATGCAGCGCCGGCGGAACTGCGACCAGCTCGTGCGGTGAGGGCAGCTCTGCGTGCTTCGAGGCCGAGCTCCGCCCTGCACCTCGGTTGTCATTCCGGGACTCGCGAAGCGAGAGCCCGGAAACCATAAACGCGGACGATGTCGGCTTTCGACGATGTGGGGGCCGGATCGACGGAGTCGGCGCTTATGAGTTCCGGGCTCGGCTCCGCCGCCCCGGAATGACAGACCCGGCATTCGCCAAACGATCAGGCGATCGGCCCGCCGCCCTTCTTCGTGATCGCGAGGACCGAGGGGCGGGGCGGCATGTCGGGCCGGAAGTCGGGCCAGCGGGTCGACGGGCTCTCGTAGGTCCCCGCGTTGCCCTCGTCGGCCTCGCCCGGGTGCTGCACGGCGAGGAACAGGGTCTCGTCGTCCGGCGTGAAGAATGGGCCGCACATCTCGGCCCCGACCGGGACCCGGAAGAAGTGTCGCGAGGTTCCGCGGCGCGTGCCTTCCGTCTCGACCGCCCAGATCCCGTCCGCCCGGCCCGTCGCCTTGCCGTTGTTCCCGTCGGTCGCGACCCAGAGGCGTCCGCGGCTGTCGACGGCGCAGTTGTCCGGCATCCCGAACCAGCCGTTGCGGGAGGTCTCGGACGAAAACGTCGCGCCCACGGCCGCGACCGCCGGGTCTCCGCAGCGCACCAGAACCTCCCAGCGGAAGGTGGTCGCGGCATGGTCTCCCCCTTCAGGGATCATCTCGACGATATGCCCGAAGGCGTTGTTCGGCCTCGGGTTCGCGGCATCGGTCTGGTCGGCCTTGCGGCGCGTGTTGTTCGTCAGCATGACGTAGACGCGGCCCGTCTTCGGGCTCGCCTCGATGTCCTCGGGCCGGTCCATCTTGGTCGCGCCGAGGAGGTCCGCCGCGCGCCGGGTCTCGATCAGCACGTCGCCCTGCGAGGCGAAGCCGTTCGCGGCGGTCAGCGGCCCCTCGCCATGCACGATCGGCAGCCAAGTGCCCGTCCCGTCGGGGCCGTAGCGGGCGACGAAGAGCGTGCCGGTGTCGAGTAGGTCGCGATTCGCGGCCCGGTTGCCGGGATCGACGCGGCCGGCCGTCACGAACTTGTAGACGTAGTCGAAGCGCTCGTCGTCGCCGAGATAGACGGCGTAGCGGCCGTCGGCCGTGAGGGCGCCCGCGGCGCCTTCGTGCTTCACGCGGCCGAGCGCGGTCCGCTTCTTCGGCGCGGCGGTCGGGTCGAACGGGTCGATCTCGACGACCCAGCCGAAGCGATTCGCCTCGTTCGGCTCCTTCGAGACGTCGAA
>CAXTKM010000312.1:0-3994 GCA_964244795.1 uncultured Enterovirga sp. | reverse complement strand
GGCGACACGATCAAGTCCGGCGACGTGCTGGCCGAGATCGAGACCGACAAGGCCACCATGGAGGTCGAGGCCGTCGACGAGGGCGTGCTCGCGAAGATCACGGTGCCGGACGGAACGGCCGACGTGCCGGTGAACCAGATCATCGGCATCATCGCGGCCGAGGGCGAGGATGCGACGAGCCTGGCGGCCGCAGCCGGTGGGTCCTTCGAGACGCCGGCAAAGCCGGCTCCTCAGGATGACGCAGGTTCTGGATCGACGGACGCTCGTCAGCCTGAGGAGGCGCGAAGCGCCGTCTCGAAGGACGCACCCCGGCCGAACACGGAATCGAGCCCGCCGGGCGAGATGTCCTACGCCCGGCTGGATCAGGCCCCGGCGACGCCGGCCGCGAAGCCGAACGGCGCCGCTCGTCCGGCGGGCGGGTCGGGCGAGGCTGGCCGCGTCTTCGCCTCGCCGCTCGCTCGCCGGATCGCGAAGGACGGCGGGATCGACCTCGGCCAGGTCAAGGGCTCGGGCCCGCACGGTCGGGTCGTGCAAAGCGACGTCGCGAAGGCGATCGAGTCCGGCTCGGCGAAGGCCGGCGCGGCCGCGACTGCGCCCGTCGCCGTCCCGGCATCGCGGCCCGCGACGGCGGGCGCGATGGCCAGCGGTCCGACCCTCGATCAGGTCCGGTCCATGTACGAGGCCGGCTCCTACGAGGAGGTCGCGCTCGACGGCATGCGGAAGACGGTCGCCCGCCGGCTGACCGAGTCGAAGCAGACCGTGCCGCACTTCTACCTCTCGCTCGACGTCGAGCTCGACGCGCTTCTCGCGATCCGGGAGCAGATCAACGCCGGCGCGCCGAAGGACAAGGACGGCAAGCCGGCCCTCAAGCTGTCCGTGAACGATTTCGTGATCAAGGCGCTCGCGGTCGCGCTGCAACGCGTGCCGGACGCGAACGCGGTCTGGGCCGAGGACCGCATCTTCAAGCTGAAGCACTCCGACGTCGGCGTCGCGGTGGCGATCGAGGGCGGATTGTTCACGCCCGTGATCCGCAAGGCCGAGCAGAAGACGCTCTCGGTGATCTCCGCCGAGATGAAGGACCTCGCCGGCCGGGCCCGCAAGCGCCGGCTGAAGCCCGAGGAGTACACGGGCGGCTCGACCGCCGTGTCGAACCTCGGCATGTTCGGCATCAAGGATTTCGCGGCGGTCATCAACCCGCCCCACGGGACGATCCTGGCCGTCGGAGCCGGCGAGAAGCGCGTCGTCGTCAAGAAGGACGCGCCCGCGGTCGTGCAGGCCATGACCGTGACGCTGTCGGTCGATCACCGCGTGGTCGACGGCGCGCTCGGGGCGGAGCTGCTCGGCGCCTTCAAACTGCTCGTCGAGAACCCGATGGCGATGCTGGTCTGAGGACCGCGCCGGCCGGGTCGCGCGCGGCCGCGTGGCCGCCGCTCGTTCCTCGTCGCGGGCGGTCGGAACCCTTTCATAAGCTTGAGCATTGGCGACATACCGCTGGGCCGGCCGGGATGACGAGCACGTGAGACGGATCCGGCATTGAACGAGACCGAGCAGAGGCTCGTCGCGATCCTCGATGGGATCGACGAGTGCTTCTACGCGCTCGACCGGTCCTGGCGGATCACCGTGTTCAACCGTGGATCGGAGATGTTCTTCGGGCGCCCGCGCGCCGAGATGCTGGGCCAGTCGGTCCGGGACGCTCTGCGGATCGACGCCGTCCCGGCGCTCGAGGCGGCGTTTTCCGGAGCGATGGCGGGGCAGGCCTCCGAGAACTGGTCGTTTTCGTCGCCGGCCCGCCCCGACCGCTGGCTGGAGGGACGGGTCTTTCCCCTGCCGGACGGGATCGGGGTCGCGTTCCGGGACGTGACGGAGCGGCGGGCCGACGAGGCCGCGCTTCGGCGGCGCGAGGCCGAGCTCGCCCGCGTTCAGCGCATCGCCGGCGTCGGGGGGCTCGAGGTGGAACTGGGCCGCGGGTTCGCGAACCGGCGCTCTCCGGAATACCTCCGCCTGCACGGGCTGACGGCCGATGCGGCCTTCGAGCCGCACGAGGATTGGGTCCGGCGCATCCATCCGGAGGATCGCGAGCGGGCCGAGCGTGCGTTCAAGGACGCCGTGATCGGTACGGCCACCACCTACGCGGCCGAGTACCGCATCATCCGGCCCTCCGACGGCGAGACCCGCTGGATCATGGCAACCGCCGAGATCGAGCGCGGTCCGGACGGGCGCGCCATCCGGCTCGTCGGCGCGCATCGCGACGTGACGGAGCGCAAGCGCGCCGAGGCGCAGCAGCGCCTCCTGATCAACGAGCTCAACCACCGCGTAAAGAACACCCTGGCGACGGTGCAATCGATCGCGTCCCAGAGCCTTCGGGCAACGTCCGGCGGGCCGGAAGCCTGGGCCGCGTTCGACGCCCGGCTGCGGGCGTTGGCACGCGCGCACGACATCCTGACGCGCGAGAGCTGGGAGGGCGCGGACCTCGGCGACATCGTCCGGGACGCGGCCGAACCCTATGGCGGCCTCGACGGGCAGCGCCTGCGGGCCGAGGGCGTGGCGGTGCGGCTCGCACCCGCGACGGCGCTGGTCTTCGCGATGGCGCTCCAGGAACTCGCCGCGAACGCGGCCCGCCACGGCGCGCTGACGGTGCCGGCGGGCCGTGTCGGCGTGTCGTGGTCCGTCGTGGATGCACCCGCGCGCCGTCTTCGGATGCACTGGGCCGAGAGCGACGGACCGCCGGTCGCGCCGCCCAGCCATCGCGGCTTCGGCCTCCGGCTGATCGAGCGCGGGTTCTCGCACGGGATCGACGGCGTCGTGTCTCTCGAATTCGCGGAAACGGGCATCGTCTGCACCGTAGAGGCCCCGCTGCCCGCGCTCGATCCCGCCCGGGGGTCGGTCGAGAACCCGCGTCCGGCCTTCGTTCAGTGATGCGCCCGCAACGCGCCGTTGCCCATGACGGGCTCGACGGCCCCGAGGGCGAAGCAGAGACGTGGGGCTATGATGGTGGGTCCGGATCGATCGGGCTGGTCGTCGGGGCGGCGCCCTGTCGTCCCTCGAACAGGGGCGCCCTGGCTGGGTTCCGCGAGTCGGGTGCGCGCGTTGAGAGCATGCTGCGGAAATGCGGAGCCCGATTTCCCGAAAACAGCATGCGTTGACAGGAAGCTGGAGCATGCTGGCGTTTCCGTGAAAAGCCAGCTTGCTCCAGGTGTCAGAAAGCTCGCCCGATGGCAGCGCCTTGAGCGGTGTGCGATCGTACCCGCCTTGGCACGTCAGATCAGCGGGCTGTCCGCGAAATCCCCGATCCCGTTGATCAAGCACGCGTGGCTTATAAGGCTTGCCTTATAAGGCGAGAGAGCGTCATCGGTTGGGTCTGTCGAGGTGCGGGGAAGGGGGCGCCGACGCGCCGGCCGCCTCTCGCCACCGAAGATGTTCCACACGGATTAGAGCATGCTGCGGGAAAGTGGAGCCCGGTTTCCAGAAATTAGCATGCGTTTACAATAACCTAGAGCCTGCTGGTGTTTCCCTGAGAAGCCAGCAGGCTCTAGCGTCAGCGACCGTGGCGGCCTCCGTGCTTCGAAGGATCGGGCTGGGATCGTCGAACCGCTTGCGGGTGTTTCGGAACAAATGTAGAACAAATGTGCCGTGGACGAGCCGCGGCGGGGCCTTGCCGTCGGACCGTCGGGGGCCGATCATGCGGCAGCAGAGTGGAGTTTCGACATGGCCGGCAGCGTGAACAAGGTCATCCTGGTCGGCAATCTCGGGCGCGATCCCGAGACGAGGCGCCTCGGCTCGGGCGACCCGGTCGTGAATCTCAGGATCGCGACATCCGAGAACTGGAAGGACAAGGCGACTGGCGAGCGCAAGGAGAAGACGGAGTGGCACTCCGTCGTGATCTTCAACGAGAACCTGTGCCGGATCGCCGAGCAGTACCTGAAGAAGGGCTCCAAGGTCTATATCGAGGGCCAGCTCCAGACCCGCAAATGGCAGGACCAGTCCGGGGTCGAGA
>CAXTKM010000311.1:0-3995 GCA_964244795.1 uncultured Enterovirga sp. | reverse complement strand
GTGGTGGCCTGCCGCGCGTTGTCGGTGTAGCGGGTGGCGGAGCGCACCGCGGTGATCGTCACGTCCACGCCGGACACCGCGCGCAGGCTCGCCTGCAGTTCGGCGGCCGTGATCGGGGCGTCCCGGTCGGCCGGCGGGCCGTCGAACTCGACGGTGAGGATCCGTCCCGGCATCGGCCCGTGCGCGTAGACACCGGTGTCGGTGCGGATCCAGCCGGATCCCAGTGCCTCGTGGCCGGTCATCTCCACCACCGCCTGACGGCCGGTGATCTCGGGATCGGTGCCCGGGAAGTCGAAGCCGGCGAGCCGGCGCAGGGAACGCCGCCGCAGCGCCTCCTGCCGTCGCCGTCCCGCAGGTTGCCGCGACGCTGCCGCAGCCGTCGACCTCAGGGGCAGGCGGATCGGCCCTCGTGCCGCAAGAGGCCGCCGCTGCCGGACCGGTCGATCGCTCGTCGGATCCGGCCGCGCCGCCGGCAGGCGAGGACGAGACGGCCTCCGTTGCGGCCCCGCCTGCCGACGTCGGCCCAGGCGTCCCGCCCGAGATCGTCGCCGTGCCGCCCTCGGCACCGGGCCTCCCTCCGGAGCCGGCCGGCATCGCGCCCGCGGCGCCCTCCGGGTCCGGCGAGGTCGCGGTCGGTGGCCCCGGAACGCCGAAGGGCGCGGGACGCCGCACCGCAGCCGCGATCGGGCCGGCGGCCGCCGCCGCACCGGATGGCGGCGGGCCGGTGCAGTCCGGCGTCCCCGTACCGCAGAGCTCCGTGAGCCACGCCCCCGCGGCAGCCTCCACCGAGCCGGGCGCGACATCGGACGTATGGAAGCCGGAGGGCCGGGACGCGTCGACCC
Organism: uncultured Enterovirga sp.; assembly: GCA_964244795.1. Lineage (GTDB taxonomy): Bacteria > Pseudomonadota > Alphaproteobacteria > Rhizobiales > Beijerinckiaceae > Enterovirga. The sequence continues at coordinate 3,153 of CAXTKM010000311.1, read as the reverse complement.
CGGTCGCGTCTGAGCCCGGCCCCCTACCGGTCGGCTTGGACGCCCCCCTGCCCCGAGGAGCCGGAGAGGCGCAGCTCTCCGGGTCTGCCGTGCTCCCGCCCGCGAGCGCGACCAGCGCGGCGCCCGCGGTCTCGACGGCCGGCACGCACCCGGTGGTCTCGAACGTCGCTCTCTCGGCCGTTCCAATCGAGATCGGGATGAAGGGCCTGGCCGGGATTTCCCGGTTCGATATCCGGCTCGCGCCCGAGGATCTCGGCCGCGTCGATGTTCGGCTCGACATCGCCGAGGACGGCCGCGTCCGGGCCCATCTCACGGTCGACCGGCCGGAGACCCTCGCGTGGCTCCACCGCGAGACCGGCCAGCTCGAGCGGGCGCTGGGTCAGGCCGGACTGCGGACCGAGGCGGATTCGGTCGGCGTCTCGCTCCGCGATCCGGCCACGGGCGGCGACGGGCAGCGGGCGGGTGACGGGAACGGCCGCGAGCGGGCCGACAGACCTGCGGCGGCGAACGCGATCGGTGTGGACGAGGGTGCCGTGATCATGCCGTCCCGCCGCACGACCTGGAGCCGGGCATCCGGCATCGACCGACGGATATAGGAAGAGGACAGGACGATGGCCATCACCGGGACCGGCGCGACGACCACGAACTTCGCGGCCCTCGCGGGCGCGACGACGAGCACCGGCACCGCGGCGCCGGGCGGCGAGATCGCCGGCAACTTCCAGCAGTTCCTCACGCTGCTGACGACCCAGCTGAAGAACCAGAGCCCGCTCGATCCGTTGGACACGAACCAGTTCACGCAGCAGCTGGTCCAGTTCGCATCGGTCGAGCAGCAGCTCAAGACGAACGCGACACTGACCACGCTGGCCGCGGGCGCGAAGGCGTCCACGGCCTCCTCGGCGGCCGGGATCGTCGGCGCGACCGTCACGGCCGACGGCGCCTCCGCGCCGTTCGCGAACGGATCGGCGACCTGGAACCTGAACAGCAGCAAGGCCGCCGCCTCCGCCACGATCTCGATCTCGGACTCGTCGGGCGCGGTGGTCGCGACGCAGAGCCGCGCGCTCACCGCCGGCCCGCAATCCTTCACCTGGGACGGCCGCACCACGACCGGCGCCAAGGCGGCCACGGGCTCCTACAAGATCGGCGTCACCGCCCGCGACGCCTCGGGCCAGCCCGTCTCGGTCACGACCGACGTGACCGGCAGGGTCGATTCCATCGACATGACGGGGGATTCACCAGTGCTCCTGATCGGCGGCAACCGGGTCCCGCTCGCCTCGATCAAGTCGATCGGCGGCTGACCCCATCGCCGCCTCCCGGCACGCCGCGACCGACGCGATGCGAAGGGAGCGGACACGTCCACGAGCGGCGTCGTGGGCCCAGGGTGGCTTTCCTGCGCCGCCTTCCCTAGGATTCCGGCGCTGGGCCTGTAGCTCAACGGTTAGAGCCGGCCGCTCATAACGGTCTGGTTGCAGGTTCGAGTCCTGCCGGGCCCACCACGCATTCCGGTCGAACGGCCAGACGTTACTGTTTAGCCAGAGACGCCGCACTATCAAAGACTTAGAAGCAGGATGTCGCTTGTGGAGACCGGAATGGCGTCTCCGGAAGGCACGATCGCGCCATTTGGCCCAGCCGTCTCCGATGCTCCGGCAAAGTGATTCCCGGAACATTGGAGTGGGACCGGCGCGTGCATCCTTATTGGGGCGCTATGTTGGATCGTCGATCCGACGTTGGCCGTGGCTCTCGCCGCGGGTTACGCAGCGGAGCGCCGCCACGTGGAAGCCGAGGCCGATGGCAATACAGGCCAGGGCCGCCATGATGGAGTTGGCTGCAGGAGCGCCGGCCGCGACCGCCGTGAGTTGGCTAATCGCGCCGCCGGACACGATCCCAGCGCCGACGATGTTGAGCCATGTCGATGTAAGCTGCCGCTCTTGCTTGCCGCGCATGTCCCGCTCCTTATCAGGGAGCATAGTCCTATAGGACTATATACCTGGTGTCAATGTAGGAGGCGCGTTCTACGATGCGAGGCCGATCGCTCGGCGCTGCTCGGACCAGGCGAGGGCTGGATCGGTCAGGTCGCGGAGCGCGATGCCATGCGGCAGCCGCCCGGCGATTGCGGCCTCGACGATGTCGGGGGCGAGGCTCGCGAGCGAGAGGGTCGCGTTGACGTGACGGCGCGAGCAGCCCTCGCGTGACGCGATCGCCTCCGGCCCATCCACAGCGTTCATCGTGATCTCGGCGAGCCAGCGCCGGCCGCGCGCGATCGCCTCGAGCAGGGTCGCCCGCGTCTCGACCCGCATCGGTCGGACCGGCGCGTCGCGGTCGGGTCCGGCGATTACGAGGCGGTGTCGCCGGAACGACATCTGCCGCCATGGGATCGTAATCCAGGATGCCGGCTCCTCGTCGGGACCGTCCTCGCTCTCGCCCTGCGTGAGCCTTACCCGGATCTGCTCGGGGCCGATCTCGATCCGCCGCACGGCGCTGTCGATCAGCTCGCGGTCGGTCTGCTCCGAAGCGCAGCGGGTCCGAACGGCCTCGATCACCAGCCGCTCCACCTCGGTTGCGGGAACGCGTCGAACTGCTGCTCCATCCAGCTTGTGCGCGTCGAGGAGAGGTCGGCTGATGTAGTAGCGGTAGCGCACGCCGGCCTTCCGGGAATGCGTCGGGGTCATCCGGTGACCTCGATCGTCGAACACCTTCCCGATGAGGAGCGCACACGATCGGCCGCCCGTGACCGGTACTCCGGCCCGCTGATCGGTGAGCATCCTCTGCACGGTGTCGAAGAGCTCGCGATCAAGGATCGCGGGATGCTCGGCCGGATGGACGGCGCCCTTGAACAGGATCTCGCCGACGTAGAAGCGGTTGCGGAGAAGGTATGCGAGCGGTCCACGGGTGAACGGGATCCCGCCACGGGCCACCACGCCTGCTCGGATCAGAGCCTTCGTGACCACGTTACGTTCACGGAGGTCGACCAGCAGCTTACCGATGCTTCCGAGTTCCAGGTATCGGGAGAAGATCAGCCTGACCTGCGCGGCCTCGTCCTCGACCACCACGAGCTTCTTGTTCTCGACCCGGTAGCCGAGTGGCACGTTGCCGCCGACCCAGAGGCCCCGGCGTTTTGAGGCTGCGATCTTGTCCCGGATGCGCTCGCCCGTGACC
>CAXTKM010000310.1:0-4030 GCA_964244795.1 uncultured Enterovirga sp. | reverse complement strand
CAAACGCCGGTTAAGCCGTTTTTAACCAGCCTGTCATGCTGAGCCGTTCGCGGGTGGCGGGAAGGACCTCATGCTCCAGCCGCCCACTCTCAAAACACACCAACCGACCGGCTACCGGCTGGATGGTAATCTGCTGTTCTTCAGCTCCATCTGCGCCCGGCAAATACACCGCTAACTGGCCACCATCGGTTTCTTTCCAGTCAATATTCAGGTAACAGATAACTGAGAGTTTCCGGCGGGAATCGCTCCGAAACTGGTCGAGATGGCGTTTGTAGGACGTGCCGGGAGGATAGAGCGCATAATGAAACTCATATTCCCGCAAGCCAAGATAACAGGTCTGGTTAACGTACTCGACAAAGGCACCGATGCGCTGCAGAAACGCCTCCATCTCGGGCACGCGCTGTCGGCGCTCCTGAACGACCGCCTCGCCCGCCGGATGGGCGGTCGCCTCCTCCTGCGGATCGAGGACATCGACCCGGCCCGCTCGCGCCCGGATCACGAGGCCGCGATCCTGGCCGACCTCGCCTGGCTCGGACTCCAATGGGAGGAGCCGGTCCGGCGCCAATCGGAGCACATGGCCGATCACGGCCACGCCGCCGCGAGGCTTCGGGGCGACGGGCTCCTCTACCCGTGCTTCTGCACGCGGGGCGACGTCCTGCGGGATGCCGAGGCGCGGGCCGTCGGGTCCGGGGTCGCTCGCGATCCCGACGGCGTGCCGCTCTACGCGGGACCATGCCGGGGGCTTGGGGACGCGGCGATCCGAGAGCGTGTCGCGGCTGGCCTGCGCCCCTGTTGGCGCCTCGATACGGGTCGCGCGGCCGCGTCGCTCGGCGCGCCGCCGCGCTGGACCCGGTTCGACCTGGACGGGCGGGAGACTGCGGTCGCGGCGCGACCGGAGCGATGGGGCGACCCGGTCGTCGTCCGGCGCGACGTTCCGACGAGCTATCACCTCGCGGTCGTGGTCGACGACGCGCTCCAGGCCGTGAGCCACGTCGTGCGCGGCCAGGACCTCGAGGACGCGACCGACCTTCATGTGCTGCTGCAGCGGGTGCTCGCGTTGCCGACGCCGCGCTACCACCATCATGCCCTCATGCGGGACGAGGCCGGCGCGAAGCTCTCGAAGAGCCGCGGCGCGCCCGCGCTGGCGTCGCTCCGGGATGCGGGCGTGACCCCGGCCGAGATCGCGGCCACCCTCGGCCTGCCGCCGTGAGGTTCAGCGCGAGTCGGAGGCCGCGAGCTGGTTCGGGGCGCCGGCCCGCTTCTCGATCGCGCCGATCTGGTCGCGCTGGCGTGTGAACTCGGCCAGCGCCCGCCCGTCGAGCTCGCGCCCGCGCGGAACCCTGATCTTCATCGGGTCCTGGAAGCGCCCGTTCACGATCACCTCGTAGTGCAGGTGAGCGCCGGTCGAGAGGCCGGTCGAGCCCACGAAGCCGATCACCTGGCCCTGCCGGACCCTGACGCCCGGGGCGATCCCGCGCGCGAAGGCGGATTGGTGGTTGTACGTCGTGACGTAGCCGTTCGCGTGCTGGATCTCGATCCGGCGGCCATAGCCCGAATCCCAGCCCGCCTTGATGATGGTCCCGTTCCCGGCCGCGAAGATCGGCGTCCCGGTCTTGGTCGCCCAATCGACGCCCGTGTGCATCTTGGAATAGCCGAGGATCGGGTGGAAGCGGGACCCGAAGCCCGAGCTGATCCTCGCCTCCGCGACGGGCTTGCGGACGAGGAACTTCTTCAGCGACCGCCCGGCCTCGTCCAGGTAGTCGACCGTGCCGTCCTCGCCCTGGAAGCGGAACACGCGCCGGACGTCGCCCCCGACCGTGAGGGAGGCGGACAGGATCTCGACCCGGTCGGTGGGCTCCTCCTCGTTCGCGAAGAAGAGCTCGAACGAATCGCCCGGTGCGACCCGGCGCTGGAAATCGACGTCGTAGCCGAAGATGCGGACCAGCTCCTCGACCGTCTGGCGGGAGAGGTCGTGCTTGAGGGCGGTCTCGTAGAGGCTGTCGTAGAGCCGGGCGCCGGTGCCCTCCTGGTCGTCCTCCTCGTCCTCGGAGGTGGCGGGCTTCTGCTCCGGCCGGCCCGTCTCCGCCGGAGGCGGGGCGACCGACACGAAGGCCCGGCGGTCGTTCATGGCCGCGATCGCCTCGATGCCGCGCTCCCCGTAGAGCACGGCCCTGACGATGGCGCGGGGCTCGCCCGGCCGGTCGGCCGGCGCGACGAGCAGACGGAGCTGCAGGCCCTCGACCGGCCGGTCCCGGAGCCCGAGCGTGGCCGCGATCACCCGGGCCTCGTCCGGGCTCGCGCCGTGCGTGCGCAGAAGGCCGTCGAGCGTGTCCCCCCGCTTCACGGGGACGGTGCGATCCTCGAAGGCGAGATCGCCGGTGCGGCCCGGCGATTTCGGCAGGTTCGTGACGTTCTCCGGGACGACCCGGACCTCGATCGACCGGAACGACGCGTCGCCGCTCGCGGGCAGGAAGCGCGGACCCGATCCGGCCCCGACCCCGGCCCCGATCGCCCTCGGCAGGAAGCCGGCAGGCGGGAGCGAAAAGGCCTGGCGCCGCCCGGCTTCGGCGGCGGCCTCCCGGGCGGCCTCCACCTCGGCCACGACGTCCTGGTCGCTCAGCAAAGGCCCGCTCGACTCGAGGAGCAGCGTCGAGAGATCGCTCTTCACGACGGACACCTCGGCATCCGCGGTCTCGGCCACGGGTTCGATCCCGCGGTCGGGCTCGGTCGAGGCGAAGAACCGCATCGGGTTGAACGGTGGGATGTTCGTCGCGTAGGCGCCGCTCGTCAGCGACAAGGCCGTGGACAGGCGCGTGAAGCCCCGGACCTTGATCACCTCGCGGTCTCCGGCCCGCAGCGTCATCGGGGCCCGGAAGCTCTGTTTCGCGGACGCGACGGTCTCGGCCCGGACGAGCTTGTCGCCCTTCCGGAGCCCGCCCGCGCCCGATCCGGCCGCCCGCCCGCCGGGCGCCGGGTCGGCGATCTCGGCTGTCGCGACCTCTCCTTGCGAGGAGACGTAGATCGCGGACCCGAGCAGGAGCGAGCCCGCGACCCCGGCCAGCACGCAGGCGCCGAGCCAGCGCAGGCTGATGGCGTGGCGGGTCGACGGGACGGTCGGGGCCTCGACGTCGAGGGGCGGCTCGTTCCCGAGCTGTGCCCGCGGATCGTAGGGCCGCAGCCGGGTGGGCCGAGGCGTCACCGCGCGCGACGCCGGCGCTCGGAGCAGGAAACCCGGCGCCCCCGCGAGGGCGAGACGGCTCGGTGAGGATGAGAGGGCCAAGCGGGATCCATCGCCTCGGTGATCGAACATGCCTGCTCGAGCCCGGCGCAGCAACGGCCGGGGCAGCCGGAGGGGTGCCGCTCGCGTGTGGCGGCACGATGGCCGCTCCCGGGCCGGCCCGAATGCCGAGGTGGGAAGAGAACATGCCGAGGTGGGAAGAGAACATGCCGAGGTGGAAAGAGAACCGTTCCGCCGTGCGAAAGACCAGACGGACCGTGGGTTCTCGACGACGGGACCCGATCGGCCAGAGGCCAGCGATAGGCGTGCGTTTCCAGGGGCCCCGAGGGCTCACCAGGGCCTTCGGGGCCTCTTCGTCTCAAAAAGTTCATGAGGGCTGTTGACAGCCCGGGGCGCCGCCTCTAGAACCCAATCCATCGACGGCGGCGCTGACAACAGCCCGCCGCCACTGCTTCCTCGGATTTGCGGGTTCACCTCCCGGCTTCGGTCGGGTAAGGTGAATTTGTCGCCGGTGGGAGCATGCATCGTCCAGATGCTGCTCTTTGACAAGTGAATACGGAAAGAGAAACGCGGACGGCGGGGTCCTTGCGGATCTGGTTCGACCCCTCGGGGTTTGGCTGGATCGAAAGAGACTTCGGCGGTCTGACGTTTCGGAAGCTCACAATCGTGCGGTGGAAACGCCGTAGCGATGTGTGCGCTCCGTCAATAACGTTGAAGACCGAGCCGATTGGATCTACTCCAACTTGAGAGTTTGATCCTGGCTCAGAGCGAACGCTGGCGGCAGGCTTAACA
>CAXTKM010000309.1:0-4051 GCA_964244795.1 uncultured Enterovirga sp. | reverse complement strand
CGCGTTGAAGGCGCCCTCGCCGAAGATCGCCCGGAAGTGGTTCGGCAGCCGGAACGCGACCACGAAGGCGTCGGCGACGGGGCCCGCGCCGAGCACGGCCGCCATCACGACGTCCCGCACGAAGCCGGTCGCGCGCGAGACGAGCGTCCAGCCGCCGACCGACAGGATCTTCGCGAGCACGCCTCAGGCCCGGGCGTTGCGGCGCTCGTCGCGAAGGACGGGCGCTTCGATCCCGTCCAGCCCGACCGTGTCGCCGACGACGTAGAGCGGGCGCCGCTTCACCTCGGCGAAGATGCGCCCGACATACTCCCCGATGATCCCGAGCGAGAGGAGCTGGATGCCGGCGAAGAAGGTGATCGACACGATCAGCGAGGGATAGCCCGCGACGTCGGTGCCGAACAGGATCGTCCGGATCGCGAAGTAGATCGCGACCGCGAGCGCCCCGAGGGAGACGAGGCCGCCGATATAGGTCCAGATCCGCAAGGGAACCGTCGAGAAGGACGTGATCCCGTCGAACGCGAATCGGGTCAGCCGCCGGAAGCTCCACTTCGTCGTGCCGTGCCGGCGCTGCTCGACCGCGAAGGGAACGCCGGTCGACTTGAATCCGATCCAGGCATAGAGCCCCTTCGAGAACCGGGCCCGCTCGCCCAGCGCCTTCAGGACCTGGACGCCGCGCCGGTCGATCAGCCGGAAATCGCCCGCGCCCTCCGGCAGGTCGGTCTCGCCGAACCGGGCGAAGAGGCGGTAGAACACATGCGTGAAACCGCGCTTCACGCTGCTCTCGCCTGCCCGATCCGTCCGTTGGCCGTAGATCATCGTGAAACCTTCGCGCCAGCGCTCGACGAAGGTCTCGATCGTCTCCGGCGGATGCTGCAGGTCCGCGTCCATGATGACCACCGCCCGCCCGCGGGCATGGTCGAGACCGGCCGCGATCGCGACCTCCTTGCCGAAGTTGCGGCTGAACGAGACCGCGACGACGCGCGGGTCGGCCGCGTGCTCGCGCCGGATGGCTTCGAGCGTCTCGTCGCGCGAGCCGTCGTCGACGAAGAGCACCTCGTAGGAGGGAGCGATACGGCGCAGGATCGGCAGGAGACGGGCGCAGAGCGGCGCGACGTTTTCGGCTTCCCCGTAGACCGGGACGACGACGCTGAGCTCGATGTCGGACGATTCGATCATGAGGCGGTGCTGGGGAAGGGGATAGATGGCGAGGCAGGAGGCTGGCCCGGACAGACGAGCCCATGCCTTCTCGTGCCGAACGCTTCTGCACACACTTTCCCGCTGTCATTCCGGGGCTCGCTTAGCGAGAGCCCGGAACCCATAGACGCTGAGGCTCTCAGTCGTGACAGAATCGGTGGGATCGCGCTGGCGTCGGCGTCCATGGGTTCCGGGCTCGGCTTCGCGCCCCCGGAATGACAGGCCAGCGCTCGCGCCGAGATGTCCCGGATCAGGAGAGACATCGGTGCTACCCACCCTCCCGGCCGAGCCTTGAGGATAGATTGACCCACTCTCGCCCTCTGGTGCTCTGCGCCGACGATTACGGCATGAACCCCGGCGTGAATCGCGCCATCCTGGAGCTCGCGGAGGAGGGCCGTCTCTCGGCCGCGAGCTGCATGACCAACGCTCCCGGCTGGCCGGAGGCGGCACGCGCGCTGCCCCTCGCCGATGGTCGGCTCGGGATCGGCCTGCATCTCACCCTCACCTGGGGCCGGCCGCTCGGCCCGATGCCGTCCCACGCCCCATCCGGCGACATGCCCTCGCTCGGGGCCAGCATGGCGCGGGCGCTCGCCGGACGCGCGCCCATCGGCGAGATCCGGGACGAGATCGCGCGCCAGCTCGACGCCTTCCAGGACGCGCTCGGACGGCGACCGGACTTCGTCGACGGTCATCAGCACGTCCACGTCCTGCCCGGCATCCGGTCGGCGCTGCTCGATGTCATGTCCATGCGCGGGCTCGCGGGCCGCGTCTGGCTGCGCGATCCATCGGATCGGGTCGGATCGATCGTCCGCCGCGGGCTCGCGGCCGGAAAGGCTCTGCTGGTCGGCGCGCTCGCCTCCGGGTTCCGCAAGGCTGCGCTCGAGGCCGGGTTCCAGACCAACGAAGGCTTCTCGGGCTTCAGCGCCTTCGATCCGGACCGGGACCCCGGGTCGGACATGGTCCGATACCTGACGGATCTCGGTCCCCGACCGGTCCTCATGTGCCATCCGGGCCGGCCCGACCCGGATCCCGACCCGATCGCCGAGGCGCGCGCACGGGAGTGGCGCTACCTCGGCTCCTCGGCCTTCCCGGCGCTCCTCGAGGCGCATGGCCTCGAGCTCGCTCCGCGACCGCGCTAGGTCTCGCGCTTTAGGCCGAGACGTGGCCCATCATGTGCTCGACATGTTCCCAGTTGACGAGGTTCTCGAGGAACGCCTTCAAGTAGTCGGGCCGCCGGTTGCGGTAGTCGATGTAGTAGGAGTGCTCCCAGACGTCGACGCCGAGGATCGGGCTCGCGCCGTGGACCAGCGGGTTCTCGCCGTTCGGGGTCTTCATGATCTCGAGCTTGCCGCCCTTGACGACGAGCCAGGCCCAACCCGAGCCGAACTGGCCGACGCCCGCCTGAACGAAGTCCGTCTTGAACTTCTCGACGCCGCCGAGGTCTTCGGTGATCTTCTTCTCGATCGCGCCCGGGATGGCGCCGCCGCCATTCGGCTTCATCCACTGCCAGAAGTGCGTGTGGTTGTAATGCTGGCCGGCATTGTTGAACAGCGGCTGGTTCTTGCCGTAGCTCGCCTTCACGACCTCTTCGACGCTCTTGCCCTCGAGCTCGGAGCCTTTCAGGAGCGTGTTGCCGGTATCGACATACGCCTTGTGATGCTTGTCGTGATGGAATTCGAGCGTCTCTTTCGACATGTACGGCTGAAGCGCGTCATAGGCGTAGGGCAGGTCGGGAAGGGTGAAGCTCACGGGGCTCTCCTCGGATGATCGATCACGCATGAGCCGTTCTCGATCGGCCCGAGCGGGCGTCGACGGAGCGGCTGGTCGGCACGGCAACGGCTTAGCGAGCGCGGCGGCGGTTGCCAAGGAGAGGCGTTCGTTCCTAAGCTGAACGTCCGAGAGCGCGGACACCCAGGTAGCGTCGAATGGCCGTCCTTCTGTCCGTGCTGGCGCTCGGGATGATCGCGACCGGAATCGCCGCGATCGTCTTCGGCGCGCCGATCGTCCAGGTCGAGCGCGGCTGGGCGATGGTCATTTCCGGGAGCGTGGTCGCCTCGGGCGGTGCCGTGCTCCTCGGCGTCGCGCTCGCCTCGCAGCGCCTCGGCCGGATCGCCCGCGAGACGCTGCGGGTCAGGGACCGGCTGGCCGCGCTGGGCGAGCTGATGGCGGAGCAGCCCCTCGGGCGGGACCGGATGGCGCTGGAGGGGATCGCGGCCGAGCCGGCGGAACGCGCGCCCCGGCCCCCGCCACCGCTTCCGCCTGCGGCCGCCCGGTCCCCGGCCGAGCTCAGCGTCGTCGGGCAGTACGCCTCGGGCGGGAACACCTACACGATGTATTCGGACGGGTCGGTCCACGCGGAGACACCGTCCGGCCAGAGACGGTTCTCGTCGCTCGACGAGCTCAGGAGCTTCGTCGCGGCGGGCGGCGAGGCGGGCGGCCCGTCGCCCAGGTAGGCGTCTCCAACGAAGGCGTCTTCAGCGCAGGCGCCTTCAGCCGACCGGGTCCGCCCAGCCGTCGCCGGCGGCCCTGATCGAGAAGGCGTAGATCAGCCCGACCTCCTCGAGCCGGTCGAAGCGGCCGGCCGCGCCGCCGTGGCCCGCCTCCATGTTGATCCGAAGGAAGACCGGACCGCCGCCCGTCATCGTGGCCCGGAGGCGGGCCACCCACTTCGCAGGCTCCCAGTACGTGACGCGCGGGTCGGTCAGGCCGCCGAGCGCGAGGATCGGCGGATAGGGCCTCTCGGCGACGTTGTCGTAGGGCGAGTAGGCGAGGATCGTCCGGAAGGCCTCGATGTCCTCGGCCGGGTTGCCCCATTCGGGCCATTCCGGCGGGGTCAGCGGCAGCTCGCCGTCGAGCA
>CAXTKM010000308.1:0-4071 GCA_964244795.1 uncultured Enterovirga sp. | reverse complement strand
AGGAGGCCGAGGAGGTCGCGATGAAGTACCTGACCCGGGTCAAGATCCCCGAGCAGGCGAACAAGTATCCGGGCCAGCTCTCCGGCGGCCAGCAGCAACGCGTCGCGATCGCGCGCTCGCTCTGCATGAGCCCGAAGATCATGCTGTTCGACGAGCCGACCTCGGCGCTCGATCCGGAGATGGTGAAGGAGGTCCTGGACACGATGGTCAGCCTCGCGGACGAGGGCATGACCATGCTCTGCGTGACCCACGAGATGGGCTTCGCCCGCCAGGTCGCCGACCGGGTCATCTTCATGGATGCCGGCCAGATCGTCGAGATGAACGAGCCGAACGCCTTCTTCAAGGACCCGCGCCACGAGCGCACGCGCCTGTTCCTGAGCCAGATCCTGCACTGAGGGTACGCTCGCGCGGCGTCTCGGTTTCGGCCGTCGACAGGCCGACCGGCGCGCGGCTGATCGAAAGATCAAGTTTTGCCCGGCTGTCATTCCGGGTCTCGCGAAGCGAGAGCCCGGAACCCATAAAGGCCGACGATTCGAGCCCTGACACTGCAGGTGTCACTTCGAAGAGGTCGACGTTTATGGATTCCGGGCTCGGCTTCGCCGCTCCGGAATGACAGCCCAGGCCCCCGGATTCACCCGTCCATCGCAGCCCGGGCCCGGAGCGCCGCGAGGGTGAGGACGCCGAGAGGCCGGCCGTCCGGATCGGTCACGCACACCTCGTCGGCCCCGGCCGAAAGCAGCGTCGACAGCGCAACCTGAAGCGTCGCGTCGGCCGTGAGCCTCGGCGCGTCGGCCGGGGCCGGGCCGGGTGTCGCGACCTCTCCGGCCGTGACCAGGGCCAGCCGCCGCAGCGCCCGGTCGGGCCCTAGGAAATCGGCCACGAAGGCGTCGGCCGGCCGGGCCAGGATCGCGTCCGGAGAATCGTGCTGGACGATGCGGCCGTCCCGCATGATCGCGACCCGATCGCCCATCCGGACGGCCTCCCCGATGTCGTGGGTGACGAGGATCACGGTCTTGCCGAGCCGGCGGAGGATCGTCGCGACCTCGATCTGAAGCCGGCTCCGGACCACGGGGTCGACGGCCCCGAACGGCTCGTCCATCAGGAGCACGGGCGGGTCGGCCGCGAGGGCGCGCGCGACGCCGACGCGTTGGCGCTGGCCGCCGGAGAGGCTCGCCGGACGCCGGTCCCGGAAGGTCGACGGCTCGAGCCCGACCAGTGCCAGCATCTCGTCGGTCCGGGCCGCGATCCGGGCCCGGTCCCAGCCGAGGAGGCGCGGCACGGTCGCGACGTTGTCGCCGACGCTCCGGTGCGGGAACAGCCCGACGCCCTGGATGACGTAGCCGATGCCGCGTCGCAGCAGGACGGGGTCGACCTCGGCGACGTCGCGGCCCGCGACCCGGAGCCGGCCGGAGCTCGGCTCGATCAGCCGGTTGACCATCCGGAGCGTCGTGGTCTTGCCGCAGCCCGACGGGCCGATTAGGACGCAGGTCTCGCCCTCCCGGACCGTGAGGTCGATCCCGTCGACCGAGGCGCGCTCCTGGCCGGGGAACCGCTTCGACACAGCCTCGAACCGGATCACGGCGCCACTCCTGCGCGCGCCCGGACGGCCCGCTCGGCGCCCGCGAAGGCGAGCTCGGTCGCGCCCGCGAGCAGCGCCACCGCGAGCGAGCCCGCAACGAGCTGCGGGATCTCGAGGAGCCCCATCCCGGCCGAGATCAGTTCGCCGAAGCCGCCGCCCCCGATGAACACGGCGAGCGTCGCGGCCGAGACGATCTGCACCGCCGCGGTCCGAAGCCCGGCCAGGATCACGGGGGCCGCGAGCGGCAGGCGGATCGCCCGGAGGATCTGCCGCTCGGACAGCCCCTGCCCGCGCGCGGCCTCGACCACGTCGCGGTCGACCCCGGCCACGCCCGTGACGGTGTTGAGGAGGATCGCCGGCAGCCCGTAGAGCACGAGCGCGACGCACGAGGGCAAAGCCCCCGTCCCGAGGATCGGCAGGAGCACGACCAGAAGCGCGAGGCTCGGGATCGTCCGGAGCGCGTTCACGGTCGCGAGGACCGGCCCGGCGGCCCGTGCCCGTCCGGCGAGCCAGATCCCGAGCGGCAGGGCGACGAGCGCCGCGAGCCCGAGGGAGATCGCGCTGAGGAGGACGTGCTCGGAGGCGGTCCGGGCCAGGAGGTCCGGGTGGCTCAGGATCCAGTCGACGAGGGCGCTCACGGCCGGGCCTCGCTCATGGGACGGCGAGCCCGCTCGACGCCGCGAGCCGCGCCTCGACCCGCCGGAGCGCCTCGTCCGCCGCGATCGCGAGAGCCGAGGCCGCGACCGCGCCGGCCACGACCTTCTCGCCGATGTCCTGGGTGATCCCCTGGAAGATGATGTCGCCGAGCCCGCCCGCCCCGATGAAGGCCCCGACGGTCGCGACCGCGATCTGCGTCACGACGGTCAGCCGGATGCCGGCCAGGATCACGGGCGCGGCGAGCGGGAGCTCGACCGCGACCATGCGGCGCGCCCGTCCCATCCCCATCCCGTCCGCGGCGTCCAGCACCTCCGCCGGCACGCCCCGGAGCCCGACCGAGATGTTCCGGGTCAGGGTCAGGAGCGAGTAGAGCACGATCGCGACCAGCGCCGGCCCGGTCCCGAGCCCGAGGAGCGGCACGAGCAGCGCGAAGAGCGCGAGTGCCGGCACGGTGTAGAGCGCACCCGTCGCGACGAGCACCACGGCCGAGGCGACCGGCCGGCGTGCCGACCAGAGGCCGAGCGGGACCGCGATCGCGAGCGAGATCGCGAGCGCGGCCGCGACCAGGACGACGTGCTGGCAGAAGGCCTCGAACAGGATGTCCGGGTTGTTCAGCACCCAGGTCACGCCGGCGCCCCTACTTCACGATGCCCTTCTGGCGCAGGAACTCGGCCGCCACCCGGCGCGGCTCCTTCTTGTCGACCTCGACCTGCCGGTTCAGCTCCTGCATCGTCCTCGTGTCGAGCACCTGGTTCAGCCGGTCGAGGGCCGTGACGGCGACCGGGTTCCTGGCGATCTCCTGCCGGACGACGGGGGCCAGGAAATAGGGCGGGAACAGGTTCTTGTCGTCCTCCAGCACGACGAAGCGGTCGGCCGCGATCTGCCAATCCGTCGTGAAGCCGTTCGTGACGTCGGCCTGGTTCCCGGTGAGCGCGTCGTAGCGCAGCCTGAGCGCCGCGAATTGCCGGCTCTCCCCGAAGGCGATCCCGTAGACGGCCTTCAGGCCCGGCACGCCGTCGAAGCGGTCGAAGAACTCGGAGCCGCCGCCGAGCCGCAGCTTCGGGGCTACGGCCGCGAGGTCGGAGAGGGTTTTCAGGCCGTATTGCCGGGCCGTGTCGGCCCGGACCAGGATCGCGTTGCCGTTGTTCACGCGCGACGGCGTGAGCCAGGTGAGGCCGAACTCCCGTTCGTAGAAGGCCCTCACCTTGGCCAGGACCCGGTCCGGGTCGGTGTCGCTCTCGCCCTTCATCACGGCCAGGAGCCCGGTCCCGGTGTATTCCGGATAAAGGTCGATCGCGCCGGTCCGCAGCGCCTCGTGCGCGACGAGCGTCGCCCCGAGATTGATCCGCCGTCGCACCGTCAGCCCCGCCGCCTCGAGGGCCCCGGCGTAGAGCTCGGCCACGATGAACTGCTCGGTGAAGTTCTTCGACCCGACCGTGATCGTCTGTGCGATGGCCGTGAGCGGCGCGAGGAGGGCCGCGAGGATCGCGAGCAGGCGGAGAGAGCGGTTCGGCATGGCGCGAGCGTAGCGACTGCGGGGTAGGGGGCAAGGGCACGCCGCGTCCCCTCTCGCTCTCGCCGACCCGAAGGCCGGACGGGAGAGGGGGCCGGTCGAGTCGGGGCTGGCGTTCCAGAACACGGGCTGGCGTCCGTAAACCGGCCCGCCTATATCTGCATGGCGGGGCTGCGGGGCGCGTCAGGAGACAATATCCCCGGGGCCTTATCGATCCAAACGGGGGCGGTTCCTGGCCTCGTCCGTGGACTTGGTCAACACGGCTCCCACCTACGTTGTAGGTTCCCGGGATCGATCTCCAACGGCTCTCGTGGCTCCGCAC
>CAXTKM010000307.1:0-4095 GCA_964244795.1 uncultured Enterovirga sp. | reverse complement strand
CATAGGTCTCGAACAGGTCGGCGGCCATGCCGGCGCAGTCGCCGACGTTGTCGCCGACGTTGTCCGCGATGGTGGCGGGGTTGCGCGGGTCGTCCTCCGGGATCCCGGCCTCGACCTTGCCGACGAGGTCGGCGCCGACATCGGCGCCCTTCGTGAAGATGCCGCCGCCGAGCCGGGCGAAGATCGAGATGAGGGACGCCCCGAAGCCGAGCGCGACCAGCGAGTCGATCACGATCCGGTCGGAGGGCAGGAGGTTCAGCCCCCGCGTCAGGAAGGCGTAGTAGACCGTGACCCCGAGGAGCGCGAGGCCGGCGACCAGCATGCCGGTGACGGCGCCGGACTTGAACGCGACGTCGAGACCGTCGGCGAGCGACACGGAGGACGCCTGCGCGGTGCGGACGTTCGCCCGCACGGACACGTTCATGCCGATGAAGCCCGCGGCCCCGGACAGGATCGCGCCCACCGCGAACCCGACCCCGACCCAGATCCCGAGCAGGTACACGAGCGCCGCGAACAGGACCACGCCGACCAGGCCGATCGTGAGGTATTGCCGGCGGAGATAGGCCTGGGCGCCCTCGGCGATGGCGGCCGCGATCTCGCGCATCCGGGCCGTCCCGGCATCGCGCTTCATGACGTCGTTGATGGCCCAGAACCCGTAGGCGATCGACAAGGCGCCTCCGAACACGATGAGGAGGATGGTTGTCATCTGGAACCCTTGTCGCCGCCGCCGGAGGACTGCCCGGCGCGAGCCCCGGACCGCTGCGCTCCGCGCCGACCCGCGGCCCGCCCCAGGGCGGTCACGCAATGTGCATGCTGGTGCCAAACTTTCGCTCGGTTCGCAAACCGGCCGTCCGGCGAAAGCGACGCTAGCGCGTGACACTTTCGTCGGAGGCGGGAGCGCCCGTCGCGGCCGCGATCGCGAGCGCCGCGAGCGCGATCGCGACGAACGGGAAGACGAGCCAGTTCACCACCTGCCAGCCCCCGGTGCTGAGGAGGGCGCCGGACAGGAAGGACGCGACCGCGACCGTGCCGAAGACCAGGAAGTCGTTCGCGGCCTGAACCTTCGCCCGCTCCTCGGGCCGATAGCAATCCGTCACCATCGCGGTCGCCCCGATGAAGCCGAAGTTCCAGCCGAGGCCGAGCAGCACGAGCGCGACCCAGAAATGCGCGACGTCGCGCCCGCCGAGCCCGACCACGGCGGCCAGCGCGATCAGGATGAGGCCCGTCGCGGTCACCGGCACCTTCCCGAACCGCTCGATGAGCCGGCCCGTGAGGAGGCTCGGCCCGAACATCGCGAGGATGTGCCATTGGATGCCGAGCGTCGCGGACGAGACCGAGAGCCCGCATTCGACCACCATCGCGACCGGGGCGGCCGTCATGACGAGGCTCATCAGGCCGTAGGTGACGAGCGCCGCCGTCACGGCGAGCATGAAGCGGGGCTGGCGGACGATCTCCCGCAGCGGGCGTCCCGAACCGGTGGCCGCGCCCGGCCGATGGGCGGGCGTCCGCGGCGGCCGCAGCCGGGACAGGACCAGGATCGACGCGATCGCGAGCCCGGCTTGCCCGAGGAAGCCGCCCGCGAAAGGCGCGGACGGGATGAGATCGCGCGTCCATATGACCGTTTGAGGGCCGATCACGCCGCCCGCGATCCCGCCCGTCATCACCCAGGAGATCGCCCGCGCCCGCTCGGCCGGCGCCGCGTCGTCCGCGGCCGCGAACCGGTAGCTCGTGACATAGGAGGAGTAGAGGCCGGCGAGAGCCGTGCCGACGCAGAAGACCAGGAAAGATCCGGCCGCGATCCCGATCGCCGCGACGGCTCCCGCGACGGCCCCGATGAGGGCGCCGACGAGGTATGCGTCGCGTCGCCCGAACCGGGCCATCAGGTAGGCCGCCGGGAGCGTTCCGGCCGCGAGGCCGAGCTGGAGCAGGCTGACCGGGAGCGTCGCGTAGGCGCCGGCCGGCGCGAGGGTCGCGCCGACGAGACCGCCGAGCGCGATCACGATCGAGGGATTCGCGCCGCCGAGCGCTTGCGCGACCGCGAGCGTCGCCGCGTTGCGGCGCCACGCGCCGGCTGCTGCGTCGGAGGAGGAAACGGTTGTCATCACGGATTTCGGGAGTGCGATAACCCACGCGG
The DNA here is from genome assembly GCA_964244795.1 of uncultured Enterovirga sp. Classification (GTDB taxonomy): domain Bacteria; phylum Pseudomonadota; class Alphaproteobacteria; order Rhizobiales; family Beijerinckiaceae; genus Enterovirga. Next base: position 1,961 of record CAXTKM010000307.1, on the reverse strand, counting down.
GCAGCCCGCGATAGACGAAAGCTGCCGATCGCGTCGCCGATGCCGCGCGCCTTTCTCCGCTCGCGGGAGAAGGTGGCCTTGCGAAGCGAGGTCGGACGAGGGGTTAGCCGCTGTTCGTCCAGGTGCACCCCTCATCCGTCATGGCTTCGCTATGCCACCTTCTCCCGCAAGGGGAGCAGGACCAGCGCCGCGGTCGCGTGCGACTCTCCGCAGGAGAGTGTGTTCAATGACGTCACCGAAACCGTGGGCGCCCGCGCCGGCCGCTCGGGTCGGGCAGGTCGCGCGGGCGCGTCCAGCCCTTCACACGCGCCCAGCGCTCGACCGTCACGGCGCTCACCTTCACCCGTGCCGCGATCAGGGCGGTCGAGAGCGCCGTCTGCTCGTAGAGCTCTCGTGCCGCCGCGACGACCTGGGGGGCGTAGCACCTGCCGCGCCGGTCGCCGCTCGTCGCGACGGGCGCCGTGCGCCGCGAGGCGGCGAAGCGATGGCTCCAGGGCTTGGCCGGGGGACGCGTCCAGCCGCGCTTGCTGGTCCATCGCGACACGGTCGCCACGCTCACGCCGGCCTGCGCCGCGATGGACGCCTGCGAGAGCAGCGTGCCCGTGACGAGCCGCTGCGCGATCCCGACCGCATCGGCCGCGTAGGGCCTGCCGCGTAGGAGGCGGTAGCGGTAGAATTGCGGCCCGGGCCTCTCCGGCGCCGCCGGCCGCCTCCAGCGGAAGCGCTTCTGCCAGTGAAACAGGGTCGTACCGCCGATCCCGAGCTCGATCCCGATCCGCTCCCGGCTGAGCCGCGATCCCTCGATCAGCGCCCGCGCCGCCTCATGGTCGACGGGGCCGTAGCGGCCGCGGCGTGGCACGCGATCCGCCGCGGCGAAGGAGGCCCGCGGAACGCTCGCGCTCGTCATCCTGAGGAGGTCGGCGGAGCCGACCGTCTCGAAGGAGGCACGACGGTCGAGCGTGCTTCGAGACGAGCCTTCGGCGCTCATCGGTATGACGCAGGCGGGTGGATCGGATGTCCTCCCGGTCGAGCTTCGACAGGTCCGCCTCGCCTCCCCGCCCTTCCCCGGCCGCGTCCACCCACCTCGGCGCGCCCACCTGCCGACCGTCGCCGCGCCGACCCCGATCCGCTCGGCGATCTCGTCGAACCGAAGCCCCGTGCCCTCGATCAACGCCCGGGCGGCCGCGACGATCTCCGCCGGATACGGCCGCCTCCGGCCGGTCAGCCTGCGGAGCGAGCCGGGTTGGGTCGGCAGGATGGCTGGAGCGATGGAGTCCATATACCAAGGTATATATTCCTAAATTGACTTGGTCAAGATGGCAACGGAGCACTTGGCTCGGCGAAGGAACGGCACATATCGCAAGCTCTCGCCGTCTCGCGATCGCCGAGGCGGCGGCGAGGCTGCGCGGGGCTGAGCCGAAATCGCCATAGGACGCTCCTGTGACGCTCCTGACGCCTTCGTTCCGGTTTCGGCGAACTCAGGTGTCGCCACCTACCGCTTGCGTTCACCCGAAATGCTGGAAGGACGCCGTCGACAGCGCGTGGGCCACGCCGTTCAACCGGAGAGCCAGCGGCCCTTCCCCGGCCCGCACCTCCCCGACGATCATGACCGCAAGGCCGATCGCGGCGGCCGCGCGCGTCATCGCGTCCCGGCGGCTGGGCGGCAGCGTGAACAGGACTTCGTAATCGTCGCCGCCGCCCGCGATCCGTTCGAGCAGGGCAGGCTCCGCCGCGAGCGCGGCTCGGGAGGGCGGCGAGAGCGGGATGCGGTCGAGGTCGAGCGTGCCCGCGACCCCGGATGCCCGCAGCATCTTGGCGGCGTCGCCCGCGAGCCCGTCCGAGACGTCCATGGCGGCGCTCGCGTGCTCGCGCAGCGCGGCCGCGAGCGCGAGGCGCGGCCGGGGAACGCGGTAGCGGTCGACGAGCTCGGCCCGGTCGGCCGCGCTCAGCCCCCGTCCCCA
>CAXTKM010000306.1:0-4098 GCA_964244795.1 uncultured Enterovirga sp. | reverse complement strand
CAAGGTTCTCGACTTCTCCAGGCTGTTCGTGCGCCAGCCCGAACTGCCCGGTCAGAAGATCTATCATTCGGAAACCCAGGACCATCACCTGGAGGCCGTGCTCGACCGCACGCTGATCGCGAAGGCGCGCGCCGCCCTCGGAGCCCAGCCGCGGATCGCCCCGTCCAGCCTCCGCGTCATCCTGAGGAGCCTGAGGAGCCGGCGTCTCGAAGGACGCACGACGGTCCGTGCCCGCTTCGAGACGAGCCGCTCCACGGCTCTCCTCAGCCTGACGAAGGGAGGAGGTCCCGATCTTCGTCCGGCTCTCGACAGACGGGATCGCGGCCGGCGCGGCCTCGCCCTTCAGCGTCCGCAGGAGCTCGTCCGGTGTCGGCAGGTCGGCCGCGTAGGCGAGGCGGACGAGCGCCATCTCGGCCGTCGCGAGCGGGCGCTGCGACGCGCCGACCTCCGGCACGGCCTTGAGCAGGATCTGCCAGGCCCGCGACAGCGCCCGGACCGACAGCCTGTCCGCGAAAACCCGGCCGCGCAGGCGCTCGGCCTCGGTCAGCGCGGCGTCGGGCGCGGCGTCGGGGACGAGCTTCAGCCGGGTGACGACATGCGTGAAGGAGGCGAGGTCCTCCATCATCTGGCGCGGGTCGGCGCCGGCCTCGTACCCGGACCGGAGCGTCGCGAAGGCGGCCGGAACGTCGCCCCGCATCGCGGCCTCGAAGAGATCGATGACCTGGCCGCGATCGGCGAGGCCCATCATCTCGCGGACGCCCTGCTCCGTGACGCTGCCCGCCCCGTGCGCGACCGCCTGGTCGAGCAGCGACAGCGCGTCCCGGACCGAGCCCTCGGCCGCGCGCGCGATCGCGGCCAGCGCCGCGGGCTCGGCCGCGATGCCCTCCTGGCGGCAGATCCGGTCGAGATGGGCGACCAGCGTCGCGGCCTCGACCCGGCGCAGGTCGAAGCGCTGGCAGCGCGACAGGATCGTCACCGGAACCTTGCGGATCTCGGTCGTGGCGAGGACGAACTTCGCGTGCGGCGGCGGCTCTTCCAGCGTCTTCAGGAACGCGTTGAAGGCCGACGCCGAGAGCATGTGCACCTCGTCGATGATGTAGACCTTGTAGCGCGACTGGATCGGCGCGTAGCGGATCGCGTCCGTGATCTGGCGCATGTTCTCGACGCCCGTGTGGGAGGCGGCATCGAGCTCGAGCACGTCGACATGCCGCGATTCCATGATCGAGCGGCAGTGGAGGCCGAGCTCCGGCATGTCGATCGAGGGGCCGGAGCCCCCGGCCCCGAGGTCGTAGTTCAACGCGCGGGCGAGGATCCGGGCCGTGGTCGTCTTGCCGACGCCCCGGACTCCGGTCAGCATCCAGGCCTGCGGGATGCGGCTCGCCGCGAAGCTGTTGCGGACGGTCTGCACCATCGCGTCCTGGCCGATGAGGTCGGCGAAGGTTTGCGGACGGTATTTTCGGGCGAGGACGCGGTAGCCCGCCTGCGGGGCGGACGACGCGAGGGGGGCCGGCTCGAAGCCCAGGAAGCCTGGCTGATCGAAGCCTGGCTGATCGAAGCCCGGCTGGTCGGATGCTTCGCCCTCTGCAGGCTCGGTGCTCCGGAGATCGCTCATGGGATGATGCCGAATCGGCGCCGGCAGGCGCCCCGCGGTCGTAGCCGGAGATCGGGTGGGAGGCTGGACAAAGACCCGCTCGGTCTCGTTAGGGCTGCTTCCTTCCGGATCTGACCCGGTTGGCGAGTGAAACGTCCCTCGCCAACCTCCCGGGCCCGATATGCGCGCTCGCGCCGGGCCTGACAAGATCGGCCATGCCCCAGCCCGTCGCTCGAAGGGCGGAGCCGTCGCCCACGCACCGCACGTCGGTCGGCATGGGGCGCCACGAGGCGGAAGAGGCACCTCCAGCGACGAGCGCTCGCCCACCGACGCGCGCTTGCGATCCTGCCTTATAAGGCAGGATCCGATGTGATCGATCGAGGATCGCCTCGGTCCCCGATTGCCGGCGGCGGAAAGGGCGGCTCGCGCCTGATCGGCTGGACGTTGCCGGTCGAGCGATCGCCCCGGCGCGCCGTCCGGCCGCGTGCCGGACAGCTTGCCGGACGAGCCCGGAAGCCGCTACCGGTCGCTCATGGACACCGGCTTCGCGCTCGACCCTCGCCTCAAGGCCGACACGATGCCGGTCGGCGATCTCGCCCTGTCGACGGTGCTGCTGATGGACGATTCCCGTTTCCCCTGGCTCATCCTCGTGCCCCGGCTGCCCGGCGCGAGCGAGCTGACCGACCTCTCGGCCGAGGACGCCGCGACCCTGATGGGAGAGGTCCGGATCGCCACGGGCGTGATGCTGGCGCTCGCGAAGCCGGACAAGGTCAATGTCGGGGCGCTCGGCAACGTCGTGCCGCAGCTCCACGTCCACGTCGTCGGCCGTTTCCTGTCCGATCCCGCGTGGCCCGGGCCGGTCTGGGGCCACGGCACGCGGCTCCCCTACCCGGCGCACGCCGCGGCGGCGCTCGCGGACCGCGCCGGCGGCCTCTTCGCGGCGGCTTGAGCATGGCCTTACCCTCACCCCCTGCCCTGGTCCTCGGCTTCGCGTCGAACCTCGTCGACCGCGCCGGCGCGGAGAACGAAGCCGAGGCGTTCGCGGCCGCTCTCGACGACCCGGCGACGCTGCACGTCGCCCTCGGGGGCGACCAGGCCGTGATGCTGCGCGGGCCGACGGGACCGAGCGCGCTCCTGCCGGCCGACAGGCTCCGGAACGAGATGGCGAGCGAGCGCGTCTTCCTCGGCCGGCTCGACGGACGCCCGGTGATCGGCTCGCTCCTGGCCGCCGACCGCGTCCAGGCTCTCAAGGACGATCCCGCCTACGTGGTCGGCGACCTTCGATCGATCGCGACCGAGGGCACCGTGCCGATGGGCGAGATCGGCCTTCTGGCGCAGGCGAAATCGCTCCTTCTCTGGCACACGCGGCATCGGTTCTGCGCGAATTGCGGGGCCGCGACCACGGCTGGCCAGGCCGGCCTCCGGCGCGATTGCGCGCCCTGCGGAGCGCAGCATTTCCCGCGCACCGACCCGGTCACGATCATGCTGGTGGCGCGCCGCGACCGGTGCCTCCTCGGCCGCTCGGCCCGGTTCGTCGCCGGCAGCTATTCGTGCCTCGCGGGCTTCGTGTCGCCGGGCGAGACGATCGAGGACGCGGTCCGGCGCGAGGTGCGCGAGGAGGCGGGCCTTCAGGTCGGCCGCGTCCGCTATCTCCTGTCGCAACCCTGGCCCTTCCCCTCCTCGCTGATGATCGGTTGCCTGGGCGAGACGGACGACGAGGCGATCACGATCGACCGCGAGGAGCTGGAGGACGCGCGCTGGTTCTCGCGCCCGGAGGCCGCCTCCATGCTGGAGCGCCGCCACCCGGACGGCCTCATCACCCCGCCCCCGATGGCGATCGCGCATCACCTGATCCGGGCCTGGGTCGACGGGGCGGAAGTCTAGCCGGCCCCGAACCGCTGAACCGCACCCATCCGCTCACCCCGGCGAAGGCCGAGGCCCAGTGTCACACGACCTGGGTGCCGGCCTTCGCCGGCAGGAGCGGAAGAGGCGAGGCTCGCGTCAGGCCGCGGCCGGATAATCCACGTACCCTTCCGGCCCCTGCGAGTACCAGGTCTTCATCACGTCGGCGTTCAGCGGAATGGTCTCGGCGATCCGGCGCGGCAGGTCCGGGTTCGCGAGGAACGGCCGTCCGAACGCGATCGCGTCCGCGATGCCGGCATCGAGCGTGGCTTGGGCTTTCGCGCCGTCGTAGTCGGAGTTGAGGATCAGCGGCCCCGCGAAGGCCTTGCGGATCGCGGGCGCGACCGGCGGGCGGTCCGGCTTGCCGAAGGTCCCCTCCGGCCCGGGCTCGCGCAGCTCCAGGAACGCGATGCCGAGCGACGAGAGCGCGGCCCCGGCGGCCGCGAACAGCGCGTCCGGATCGCTGTCGTTCGCGCCCTGGATCTCCCCGTTCGGCGACAGCCGGACACCGGTCCGGTCGGCGCCCACGACGCCCACGACGGCCTCCGTCACCTCGCGCAGGAGACGGACGCGGTTCTCGATCGAGCCGCCGTACCGGTCGGTTC
>CAXTKM010000305.1:0-4120 GCA_964244795.1 uncultured Enterovirga sp. | reverse complement strand
CGAACTGCGCGAACGACAGCAGCACGTTCAGGGTCAGCCGGCCCATGCTGGTCGTCGTATTGAATGCCTGGGTCACCGACACGAACGAGACTCGGTGCTTGTCGAACAGCTCGACGATGCGGGCGAAGTCGGTCAGCGACCGAGTCAGCCGGTCGACCTTGTAGACGACTACGACATCGATCTTGCCAGCCGCGACGTCGGCGAGGAGCCGCTGCAGGGCCGGCCGCTCGGTCGTGCCGCCCGAGAAGCCGCCATCGTCGTAGACATCGGGCAGCGCCCACCAGCCCTCGTGCTTTTGCGAGGCCACGAAGGCAAGGCTCGCCTCACGCTGCGCGTCGAGCGAGTTGAACGCCTGCTCAAGCCCTTCCTCGCTCGACTTCCGGGTGTACACCGCGCAGCGCAGCCGGGTCCGAAGCTGGGCGGGCGCGACCGGCTTGCGGCTGGCCATCTCAGAGCACCCCGTCGGCGTCGATCCGTTCGGTATCCTGATCCCCAATGGCACCCCGTCGGCCTTCTGCTTCGGCGCTCGGTGTCGACCGCTTGACCAGCCCGAAAAAGCGCGGCCCTGACCAGTGCGCGCCGGTGATCACCTTCGCGATCGTGGTCAGTGACCCGTAGGTCGTCCCCGCATACGCGAAGCCGTCCTCCACGACATCGACCGTGTGGGTGCGGCTGCGCCATTCACGAACCAGCCTCGCTCCAGGGCGGAGGCGTTGGCCGGACTGGACTGTGATCTCGTTCCCGGCTTTCAGGTCGCCACCGAGGCGTTCGAGCCGCCGCAACATCGCCTTCGAGAGGCCGCCCAGCGCTCGTTCCTGGACCCGATAGGCCACGGCCCTCAGGATCAGGTCTCGGCTGAGCTGGGGCGGCTCTGTGCCGTACAGGCGTCGCCACTCCCCCTTGAGGCCGCCTAGGTCCACTTGCTCCAGCGCTGATAGGCGCGCAGCCGCCGCGCCGGTGCACTCCTGCCGCTCACCCTGAACTTCGCGCTGCGAAGCGCCGTCGCGTGTTTCCCCGCGAGCCATGGCGATCTCCTCGTGGCGCCAAACTGCGCCTCCCACGAGGTGAAGCCCGGGACGGGACCGGGCGCGCCTCAGCCACCCCGGAGAGCGCCGCCGCATGTCCATGCATGCTTGGGTGGGACGTGAAGTCCAGTCGGTTTCTCCGAAAATAAACGAATGGTCTCTGGTTCGAGTCCTTCGGGTCCACCACGCATCCTCTCGAAACTGCCCACCATGGGTACACGGCGAGAGACCGCGCGAAGTCAAAGACTTAGCCTCACCGACGGACCCGAATGGAAGCAGCAAGCGTCTCTACGCGACCGTAAAGTCCGTTTCAAGCCAGCCGTCTCTGCCCTCCGAAAAAGCGCTTCCGCACTTCGGGGCAGTTGCGCATCGCAGTCGAGTCGATGTCGGTCGATGTTCCGAGGCAGCCGTGGGCGCGGCAACGATCAGACCGCTGCGGTGAGCGCGAGGCCGATGCTGGCGCGCTGACGCGACCAGGCCATGGGCGCATCGGTGAGGGTGCGCAGGCTGACGCCATGCGGGAGCCGACCCGCGATGGCGGCCTCGACGATGTCGGGGGCGAGATAGGCAAGCGAGAGGATCGCGGTGACCTGCCGGGGGCTGCAGCCCTCCCGGGATGCGATCGCATCGGTGCCGCCGATGGCGCCGCTCGCGAGCTCGTCCATCCAGCGTCGAGCCTGCGCGATGGCCTGCAGCAGCGTCGCCCGCGTCTCCGAACGCATCAGGCGCATCGGCGCGCTTCTGTCGGCGACCGAGATGACCTCGCGATGCCGGCGGAACGTGGTTGCCCGCCAGGGCAGCGTGATCGTCCGGCCCGGGCCCTCGTCAAACCGGAGCGCGATCACGATGCGGTCGGTCGCGAGGTCGATACGATCGACCACGGCTTCGATCAGCTCGCGACCAGTGGGCCCTGGTGCGGCATCGGCCGGGATGGCCTCCCGTACCAGCCGTTCGAGCTCCGGGGCCGGGATGCGGCGGGCGCGTTCTCGATCGCCGGGCCGGGATGCCGTCGTGTAGTAGCGGTAGCGCCGGCCTGCCTTGTTGGCATGCGTCCGGCTCATGCGTCGACCGAGCTCGTCGTAGATGCGCCCGGTCAGGAGTGCCCCCGACGCCCCTCTCTGGACGATCCTGCCGTTCCGCTGCTCCAGCAGCTTCGCCTGCACGGCCTCGAACATCGCGCGATCCAGGATGGCCGGATGCTCGGCCGCGTAGATCGCGCCCTTGAAGGCGATCTCGGCGATGTAGAAGCGGTTGTGCAGCAGCGCTGCGAGGGGACCGCGGGTGAACGCGATCCCGCCGATGGTGCGGCCGGTCGCGAGCGGCCTGACCTTGGTCACGATCCCGTCCCGATGCAGCTCGTCGAGGAGCGGCCCGAGGCTGCCGAGCGCGAGGTAGCGCCGGAAGATGTGGCGCACCCGCTCGGCCTCGGGCTCGACGACGATGATCTTCCGGGCCGCGACCGCGTAGCCAAGCGGCACCATCCCGCCGACCCAGAGCCCGCGGCGCTTGGAGGCCGCGATCTTGTCCCGGATGCGCTCCGACGTCACCTCGCGCTCGAACTGCGCGAACGACAGCAGCACGTTCAGGGTCAGCCGGCCCATGCTGGTCGTGGTGTTGAAGGCCTGGGTCACCGACACGAACGAGACGCCCTGCCCGTCGAACAGCTCGACGAGCTTCGCGAAGTCCGCAAGCGATCGGGTGAGCCGGTCGACCTTGTAGACCACCACGACGTCAATCCGGCGGGACCGGATCGCTTCCAGCAGCCGGAGCAGCGCCGGCCGCTCCATCGAGCCTCCCGAGAAGCCGCCATCGTCGTAGCGATCCCGCAGGCACGTCCAGCCCTCGTGGGCCTGGCTCTTCACGTAGGCCTCGGCCGCCTCGCGCTGGTTGTCGAGCGAGTTGAACTCCTGCTCGAGCCCGTGATCGGTGGAGACCCGGGTGTAGATCGCGCAGCGAAACCGAGCGGTCACGACGTTCTCTCATCCTGTGTCTTTGCCCCGAGCCCGAAGAAGCGCGGTCCCGACCAGTTCGTGCCCGTGATCGCGCGGGCGACCTGGGACAGCGAGCGATACGTGCCGCCGCTCCAGGCGAAGCCTCCCTCGACCGCCATCACGTGATGGCGAACCCCGTTCCACTCGCGCACCAGCACCGTTCCGGATCGAGGCTCGGCCCGGACGACGGGTACGGGCTCGGCGGCCGTGAGACGATCGAGGTAGCGCTGGCTTTCGCGGCCAAGGTCACCGAACGCCTTGGCCTGGATCCGATAGGCCAGCATCCTGAGCAGCAGGTGACGCGACAGGCCCTTCGGGGCCGCGCGGCCGGTGACCACCCGCCAGCGCGCCCGGAGCGCGACGGGATCGAGGTCGCGCAGGCGCGCGACCTCGTCCTCCACCTCCGTGACCGAGGATGCCATCGCGATCAGGCCGCCGCGGCCTCGATCCGGTACGCCGTGCCGCCCTCCGGCCGGGCCGTCTTGGCCAGCGCCGTCCCGCCGGTGCGCAGGCGGGACAGGACCGCCCGGGTCGAGTGTGGCAGCCAACCGGTCACTGCAATCAGCTCGTCGAGGCTCGCCCCTTCTCCTCGTCCGAGCAACTCCAGAACCAGCGCCTGCTTTGAGCCCGATCGGACGACGCGCGGCGGCTCAAGACCGACCGCCCGGTACCCGGCCGCGGTCAGACGGTGACCGTTGCCCTCCTCGTCCGCCGCGATCAGGCCGTCCCGCAGGAAGCGGCCGAGGAGACGGTCGCGGGTCGTGGGCTTCAGCCGCTCCGGTGTCGCGATCCGGCCGGCCTGGCCGGCGGCCTCGGTCAGGATCGTGGTCTCGGTCTTGTTCAGGGTCGCATCGGACATGGTGGCTCTCCGCGACGGGCACATCCCGTCACCGGCCCGGCCCCGGAATCGGCCAGGGGCCGGCGGGGTGTGTCGTCATCCGAAACGGACCAGCGCTAGTCGTCCCCCGTCAGTGCCTCCCAGACGTCGATCAGCAACCGGACCCGCTCGTCGTCGCGCTCGGTCGCGTCTCGCAGCGTCTCGATCAGCGCCTCGACCGCTTGCGGGTTCAGCTCGGTCAGCCGGACCGTCACCGACCCCTCCCG
>CAXTKM010000304.1:0-4172 GCA_964244795.1 uncultured Enterovirga sp. | reverse complement strand
ATCGACCTGTCCGAGGACATGCTGCGCCGGGCCGGCCGCAAGGTCGCGGCGCGCGGGCTCCGGCACGTCAAGAGCCTGGGCGTCATGGACGCGTGCCGGCTCGGCTTCCGGGACGCAAGTTTCGACGCGGTGACCGCGCAGTTCCTGATCACCCTCGTGCCGGACCCGGAGGCGGCGCTGGACGAGATGGCGCGCGTGCTGCGCCCCGGCGGCGAGATCGTGCTCGTCAATCATTTCGGCCAGGACGAGGGTCCGCTTGCCCGCCTGGAGCGCGCGGTCGCGCCGCTCTGCTCGAAGATCGGCTGGAGCTCCGACTTCAAGGCCTCCCGCATCACGGGCTGGAGCCGGACGCGAGGGTTCGAACCCCATCCGCTCCAGGCCGTGTTCCCCGGCGGCTTCTTCAAGATCCTCCGGTTGCGAAAGGGCGGCTGAGCCGCGACCCGTCGCGGTCCGGGGCCGGGTGATCGCTTGTTGGAGATGAAGCGCACGACGCGCTCCTCTCCCCGTTGCGTTGGAGAGGCTGGGAGTGGGGGGCGTGTCGCCTGCTCCCCGGGGCGGATGTGGCCGGCCCCCCATCCGGCCCTCCGCTTCGCTCGGGCCACCTTCCCCGCGAGGGGGAAGGCAGTCGGAAGGGTCACGCCTCGGCTCCAGCGATCGCCCCGAAGTCCCGGCTCTCTCGTTGACACCTCTCCCCCCGTTCGGGGATTGTTCGCCTCCCATGCGCCTTCGAGATGCAGGGCCCGTGCTGCATGACGCGCTGCCCGGAGAGAGATCGAGCCGGGAGAGACGCGATGACCACGAGAGCAGAGGCTCCGGCGAGCCTGCACCCTGCCGTTCATCCCATCGATGCGGCGGGAGGACCTGACCGCCGCCACGTCCTCGGCGGCGCCGGGCTCGCGGCGCTGGGCGCCGGGCTCGGTTCGACGATCCCGTCCGGCATCGCGTCGGCGCAAGGTGCCGCTCCCACCTCCGCGGCCCCGCCGGCGCTCGATATCCCGGGTAAGGACAAGCGGCTCACGGTCTTGGGCGACCGGCCTCTCGTCGCGGAGACGCCCGAGGCGCTCCTCGACGACGACACGACCCCGACGCGGCTCTTCTTCCTTCGCAACAACGGCCAGCTCCCCGAGATGACGGCCGACCCGGAGGCGTGGCGGCTCGTCGTCGACGGCGAGGTCGCGACGCCGCTGGACCTCACCTTGGCCGAGATCAAGCGGCGCTTCCCGGCGAAGACGTACAGGATGGTGCTCGAATGCGGCGGCAACGGGCGCTCGTTCTTCCAGCCGCAGACGCGCGGCAACGCCTGGACGAATGGCGGCGTCGGCTGCGCCGAATGGACCGGCGTCGCGCTGGCCGAAATCCTGTCGGCCGCGGGCGTGAAACCGTCCGGGCTCTTCACGGCGCATCACGGCGCCGACCTGCACCTCTCCGGTGACGCCGGCAAGGAGCCGCTCTCGCGCGGCATGCCGATCGCGAAGGCGATCGAGCCGCACAACCTGCTCGTCTTCGCGATGAACGGGGAGCCGCTGCCGGCGATCCACGGTGGGCCGCTCCGCCTCGTCGTGCCGGGCTGGCCCGGGTCGCTGTCGCACAAGTGGATCACCCGGATCACAATCCGGGACCGGGAGCATGACGGGCAGGGCATGACCGGGACTTCCTATCGCGTGCCCCGGAAGCCGATGATCCCGGGCGGACGGGCCGACGAGGCGGATTTCCGGATCCTGGAATCGATGCCGGTCCGGTCGATCATCACGAGCCCGGCGAATGGCGGCCGGATGCCGAAGGGCAGCCGCGACCTCGCGCTCAGGGGCGCCGCCTGGGCGGGCGATCTCACGGTCGCGCGCGTCGACGTGTCGATCGATTCCGGCCAGACCTGGACGGCCGCGGCCCTGGCTCCGCCGCGGAACCGCTACGACTGGCAGCGCTGGACGGCCAACGCGAGGTTGCCCTCGGACGGCTACTACGAGGTCTGGGCCCGGGCGACGGATGGGGAGGGCCGAGCCCAGGGTCACGTGGCTGCGAACTGGAACCCTCAGGGTTACGGCGGCAACGCCATGCACCGCGTCGCGGTCCTGGTCGGGTGAGGCGAGACCTGTCCGGGGCTCGCACGGCTGATCCCTCCCCTGCAGGGGAGGGCGAGTCGGCGAAGCCGATACCGGCCTCCGCCGGCAGGGGTGGGGTTCCGGTCGGGCTGACCCCACCCCGGTTCGAAGCTTCGCTTCGACTCGGCCCTCCCCTGCGTGGGAGGGATCAAGCGGCGCGTCCGTACGAAGCGTTGCCCCAGAAAAGAGGTTGGGGGCTTGCCCGTCTCTGGGTTGCGGCCCTCGCGGCTGCGGCAGCGATCACGTGGTGCGCGGCCGTGCCATCAGCCGCCCAGCCCGCCGCCTTCACCCCGCGCGACTAACGCGTGGAGGACCTGCCGGCCGGCCCCGGCCGGGACGAGACGTTCGGCCTCTGCTCGGCCTGCCACGCCTACCGCCTCGTCGCGAACCAGGGCCTGTCGCGGGAGCGCTGGGACGATACCCTCGACTGGATGAGCCAGCGCCACGCGATGCCGAAGCTCGAAGGCGAGGAGCGCGCGCTGATCCTCGACTACCTGGTCAAGGCGCATCCCCCGAGGGCGGCCGGCCCGGGCGGCTTCCGGAACCCCTTCGCGCAGTGATGCCCGGCCGGTCCGGCCATGCTACGCGCGGAGGCTCGAACCCGCCCCGGAGATCGCCGTGACAGCCCATCCGCAAGCCGTGCTCGACTGGCTCGCCACGCAGGAGGGCGCGATGCTGGCGCTCCTCGAAGAGGTCGTGAACCTCGATTCCGGCAGCTACGACAAGGAGGGCGTCGACCGCGTCGGCGAGCGGTTCGAGCGCTTCTTCGCCGAGCACGGCATCGCGGCCGAGCGCCGGCCGCGCGAGCGCTACGGCGACGTCTTCGCGGCGACCGTCGCGGGGGCCGGCGGCGGGAACCGGCCGATCGTCCTCATGGGCCACCGCGACACCGTGTTCCCGAAGGGCGAGGCCGGACGCCGACCGTTCCGGACCGAGGCGGGCCGCGCCTACGGGCCGGGCGTCGCCGACATGAAGGCCGGCCTCGTCATGAACTGCTTCGTGGCAGCGGCCTATCACCGGGCCGGCGGCGCGGCCGCCCCGCTCACCGTCCTGATCACCTCCGACGAGGAGATCGGCTCGCCCGCCTGCCGGTCGATCATCGAGGAGACGGCTCGGGGCGCCCGCGCCGTGTTCAACGCGGAGCCCGGCCGGCCAACCGGCAACATCGTGACGGGCCGCAAGGGCGGGGTCTTCATGGAATGCGAGATCACGGGCCGGGCCTCGCATTCCGGCGGCAACTTCGAGGCCGGAATCAGCGCGATCACCGAGGCCGCGCACAAGATCGTGGCGCTCGCCGGCGTCACCGATCTTCCGCGCGGCATCACCCTGAACGTCGGGCTCGTGTCCGGGGGCCAGTCGGTCAACACGGTCGCACCCTCCTGCCTCATCGGGATCGACCTCCGCTACGTGGAACCCGCCGACAGGCAGGACGCGATGAGCCGCATCGGGGCGATCGTGGAGACCGCGACCGTGCCGGGCGCGACGGCCCGGCTCGAGATCCGGGGCGAGTTCCTGCCCCTGAAGGCCGATTCCGGCTCGCGCGAGGTCTTCGCGCTCTACCAGGCCGCGATGGGCGAGGTCGGCCGCCCGGTCGAGGGCGAGTTCTCCGGCGGCTGTGCCGATTCCGGCTTCACGTCGGCGGTCGGCTGCCCGACGGTCTGCTCCGTCGGCCCCGTCGGCGGCAAGGCTCATTCGCCGGACGAGTATCTCGAGATCGACTCGATCGTCCCGCGCGCGCAGGGGCTGGTGCTCGCCATCGCGAAGCTCGGCTGACGCCGGCCTGATCCGGTCCGCCCGCTTCGGTTGACACCCGCGGGAGGCCTCACCATAACGCCGGTCCGGCGCCGCGAGGCGTTCGGAGCATGTGCGCCTCTCGGGAGCGCGACCGTGCCATGGGGGAATGTCCCGAGCGGCAAAGGGGGCGGACTGTAAATCCGCTGGCTACGCCTTCGTAGGTTCGAGTCCTACTTCCCCCACCACCCCGTCCCGTTGCAGTATGGGCCGGTCCTCAATCCGGACGAACCGAGCGGGTGTAGCTCAATGGTAGAGCAACAGCCTTCCAAGCTGATGACG
>CAXTKM010000303.1:0-4174 GCA_964244795.1 uncultured Enterovirga sp. | reverse complement strand
GGCGCGGTGGATGCCGTCCTGTCCGTCGACCGCGCGCAGCCGGCCGCGGCGGATCAGGTAGTTCACGTGCGCCAGCACCTCGCTGAACGCGAAGCCCGTCTGGTGCGCGTCGAGCACCCGGCTGAAGACGTGCGGCACGAGCTCGGCCCCGGAGAGCGGCTGCGCCCGGCAGGCCTCGACGATCGCCCGGCACCGGTCCTCGTGATGCTCGGCCAGCGCGTCGAGCCGGCCGTGCAGCCCGTGGAACGGCAGGTCGTGCCCGGGCAGCACCAGCGCGTCGGCCGGGATCGTGGCCTTGAGGCTCCGGTGCGAGCGGAGGAACAGGCCGAGCGGGTCGCCCTGCGGATCGCGCGCGTAGACGCTGACGTTCGGCGAGATCCGGGGCAGGACCTGGTCGGCCGAGAGCAGGATGTTCTCGGACGCGCAGAACAGCATCATCTGCTCGGAGGCGTGGCCGCCGCCGGTCAGGACGTCGAAGGACCGGCCCCCGATCGCGAGCCGATCGCCCGCGATGACGCGCCGGAACGTCGGCGGCAGCCCGGTCAGCATGCGGAGATAGGCGTGGCCGCGCGTCATGACGGCCTCGGTCGCCTCCGGGTCGAGGCCGTTGTTCACGTAGAAGCCGCGGTAGTAGTCCTGGTCCGCCGACCCGGGATCGTTCGTGAGGACCAGCGCCTGCAGATACTCCGTCTCGGTCATGTCGAGCGGCAGGTCCAGGCGCTCGACCAGCCATCCGGCCGCCCCGACATGGTCCGGATGCATGTGCGTGACGATCAGCCGGGTCAGAGGCCGGCCGGCGAGCGGTCCGGCGAGAAGCGCCTCCCAGGCCTCCTTCGTCACCTGGTTGCCGATCCCGGCATCCACCACGGCCCAGCCGGGGCCGTCCTCGATCAGGAAGATGTTGACGTGGTCGAGCCGGAACGGCAACGGCATCCTGGCCCAGAGGATGCCGGGCGCGATCTCGATCGTCTCGCCCGGAGAGGGCGCCGTGCCGTAGGGGTGGACGAGCGGGGCGGGTGCGGGAGGGGACGGCATCGTCTTTGGCTACAGGGCCGAACGGCCGCCGTCGACACCTTGCCCGAAATCCCGGCCGAAATTGCCCCCTCTCCCGAGGCCGCCTACAACCCCGTTTCGTCCCGAATCGGACCCGCGATCCATGCTGCAGCAGGACCAGACCCCCTCGACCACCGAGCAGGCCCGCATCCTGGAACCCGTCCGGCCCGCGGTCGGGCAGGAAACCAGGGCGATGCGCGAGGCGATCCTCGGCAAGATCCGCTACGCGGCCGGACGCGACGTGGAGGCCGCGCGCGATCACGACTGGTTCCTGGCGACCGCGCTCGCGGTGCGCGACCGGATCGTCGACATCTGGCTCGGCTCGATCAAGCGGACGCCCGCGGACGCGAAGCAGATCGCCTACTTCTCGCTCGAATTCCTGATCGGGCGCCTCCTGACCGACGCGACCTCGAACCTCGGCCTGACGGGAGAGGTGCGGGACGCCCTGGCCGAGCTCGGGGTCGACTGGGACCAGGTCCGCTGCGCCGAGCCGGACGCGGCCCTCGGCAACGGCGGCCTCGGCCGGCTCGCGGCCTGCTTCATGGAATCCATGGCCTCGCTCGACCTCCCGGCCTACGGCTACGGCATCCGGTATGATTTCGGGCTGTTCCGGCAGGTCATCACGGACGGGATCCAGCACGAGATTCCGGAGGATTGGCTGTCCTTCGGCAATCCGTGGGAGTTCGAGCGCCCGAACATCGCCTACCCGGTCCATTTCGGCGGCCATGTCGAGCTGGTCGGCGAACCGGACGGCACCCTCACGCGGATCTGGCATCAGGCCGAGACCGTGACGGCGGTCGCCTACGACACCCCGGTGGTCGGCTGGCGCGGCCGGCGCGTGAACACGCTCCGGCTCTGGTCGGCCCGGGCGGTCGATCCGGTGAAGCTCGAGGCCTTCAACCACGGCGACTACGTGGGCGCGATGGCCGAGCGGGCGAAGGTCGAGGCGATCTCGCGCGTCCTCTATCCGTCCGACGCGACGCCGGCCGGCCACGAGCTGCGGCTGCGCCAGGAGTTCTTCTTCACCTCGGCCTCGCTTCAGGACCTGATCCGGCGCCATCTCGAGCGGCATCCGGACCTCACGAACCTCGCAGGCCAGGTCGCGATCCAGCTAAACGACACGCATCCCGCGATCGCGGTCGCGGAGCTGATGCGTCTCCTCGTCGACGAGCGGAAGCTCGGCTGGGACGAGGCCTGGCGGATCACGACCGGCACGCTGAACTACACGAACCACACGCTCCTGCCCGAGGCGCTCGAGAGCTGGCCGACCGACCTCATGGAGCGGCTCCTGCCGCGCCACATGCAGATCATCTACGTGATCAACCTGACGCATCTCGAAGCGCTCGGCGAGCGCACGACGCTGACCGAAGACCTGGTCCGCCGCGTCTCGCTGATCGACGAGGAGAACGGGCGCCGGGTCCGGATGGGCCATCTCGCGTTCCTCGGATCACGGCGCGTGAACGGGGTCTCGGCTCTGCACACCGGCCTGATGCGCGAGACCGTGTTCCGCGACCTGCACGCGCTCTATCCGGACCGGATCGTGAACAAGACGAACGGGATCACCTTCCGGCGCTGGCTCCAGCAGGCCAATCCCGGCCTCACCGGGGTCCTGGTCGACGCGGTCGGCCCGGAGGTGCTGGACGATCCGGGCGCGCTGCGCGGGCTCGAGGCGCTCTCGCGCGATGCAGCGCTCCACGAGCGCCTGCGCGCCGTCCGGCGCGAGAACAAGCTCGTCCTCGCCCGCGAGATCAAGACGCGGCTCGGCTTCGACGTCGATCCGGACGCGATGTTCGACGTCCAGATCAAGCGGATCCACGAGTACAAGCGCCAGCTCCTGAACCTCGTCGAGACGGCGGCGCTCTACGAGGCGATCCGGGCCGAGCCGAACCGGGACTGGGCGCCCCGGGTCAAGATCTTCGCCGGCAAGGCGGCCTCGAGCTACGTCCAGGCCAAGCTCATCATCCGGCTGGCCTCGGACCTCTCGCAGCGGATCAACCGCGATCCGGCGATGAAGGGCCGGCTCGCGGTCGCGTTCATGCCGAACTACAACGTGAGCCTCGCCGAGATGATCATCCCGGCGGCCGACCTCTCGGAGCAGATCTCGACGGCCGGGCTCGAGGCGTCCGGCACCGGCAACATGAAGCTCGCGCTGAACGGCGCGCTGACCATCGGCACGCTGGACGGCGCGAATGTCGAGATGCGGGACCATGTCGGGCCGGAGAACATCGCGATCTTCGGGCTGACGGCCCCGGAGGTGGCGGCTCGCCGGGCCGACCCCGGTCACGGCCGCGAAGCCATCGCGGCCTCGCCCCGCCTCGCCTCCGTGCTGCACGGCCTGCGGGCCGGATCGGTCTCGCCGGACGAGAAGGGCCGCTATGCCGGCCTCGTCGAGGGGCTCTCGAACCACGACACCTTCTTCGTCACGGACGACTTCGACTCGTACTGGCAGGCCCAGCGCGGCCTCGATGCGCTGTGGGCCGATCCGGCCGCCTGGTGGGCGCAGAGCGTGATGAACACGGCCCGGATCGGCTGGTTCTCGTCGGACCGCACGATCGGCGAATACGCCGACGAGATCTGGCGGGTCGGCCGGAAGCCGGCCTGAGGGTCGGGCCCCAAGGGTTCGCAGTCACCCCATCTCGCCCCGTCATTGCGAGGAGCGTGAGCGACGAAGCAACCCAGGGGTCAGCGCGCGGGCCTCTGGGTTGCTTCGCTGCGCTCGCAATGACGGCCGCGTGCTGGGCTCTCAGCCCGGCAGGCAGCAGCCGCCGAGGAAGCCCGCGAGGTCGCGGGTGACGTGGTCGATATGCGGGGCCTCCACGGCCTCCTGCTCGAAGGCGTCCCGGAACGGGTCGAGCGTGTCCGGGACCACGAGGCAGGTCGTCATGCCCATGTCGTGCGGCACGACGAGGTTCTTCGCGATGTCCTCGAACAGGGCGGAACGGCCCGGATCGACGCCGTGCCGGGCGAGGAAGCTGTCATAGGCGCGCCGATCCGGCTTCGGCACGAAGTCGGCCGCCGCGATGTCGAACACGTCCTCGAAATGGTGGAGGATGCCGAGCCGGGTCGCGACCGCGGTCGCGTGCCGGGTCGACCCGTTCGTCAGGATGAGCTTGCGGCCAGG
>CAXTKM010000302.1:0-4176 GCA_964244795.1 uncultured Enterovirga sp. | reverse complement strand
GGTGCCGATCGCCCAGACCGGCTCGTAGGCGACCACGAGGTCGGCCGCGGTCGCGCCCTCGGGCAGCGAGCCCCGGAGCTGCCCGGCGACGAGGTCCAACGCGCGGCCCGCCTCGCGCTCCCCCCGGGTCTCGCCGACGCAGACGATGGCCACGAGCCCGGCCCCGCGCGCTGCCTCCGCCTTCGTCTTCACGAGGGCGTCCGTCTCGCCGTGATCCGCCCGTCGCTCCGAGTGCCCGACGATGACGTGGCTCGCGCCGGCATCGGCCAGCATCGCGGCGGAGATGTCGCCCGTATGCGCGCCGGACACGGCCGCGTGGCAGTCCTGGCCACCGATCGCGACTCCGGACCCGGACGCCGCGTCCGCGAACCGCGCGACGAGGGTCGCGGGCGGGCACACGAGAAGATCGACGCGCCCGCGCAGGGCGGAGCCGTAACCCTGCATGACGGCGTCGAGCACACTGGACCCGGCCGCGAGGCCGTTCATCTTCCAGTTTCCCGCGACCAGCGGTCGCCTCCCCAATGCCCGCATCTCTGGCCGTCTCCCCTTCCCGGCGCGCCCTAACAGAGCCCGCAGGCTCCGACAACGCGAGAGCCCTTGTGGCGTCCTGAGGCGATGGCGATCTCTCGAACGGCGCAGCCACGACCGACACAGCGCATGTCCAGGCGGAGAGATGGCCTGCGGCGGACGAGCGCCATCGCGTGTGGCGCCTCCTGCGCCGTCGTCTCGTCCGCTTCCGGCCGCCCCGGCCCTTCGCGACCGATCTGACGGTGCGGCCTCATAAGACTTTCCCTAAATGACCTGTCAGCGCTCGATGCCGTCGGAAATCCGCTGGACCATCCGCCGGACCGCGGATCAGGATGGGTGGACCCTCGGGCGCCGTGGGTCGAGAGGCGACCTCGAGCCATGGCCCTGTCCTGCGGGGTTCCCGCGCGAGCCGGGTTGGGCTAGGCCCTGCGCGAAGAGGTCCGGAACGGGTTCGATGCTGCAGGGGATCAACAGGATCGGGAAAAGCTGGGTCGGCCGCGTGATCGTGGCCGTCCTGTTCGGCTTCCTGATCATCAGCTTCGCGATCTGGGGCATCGGCGACATCTTCCGGGGCAGCGTCCGGACGCAGGTCGCGACGGTGGGTGGCGTCGACATCACCGCGGATGCGTTTCGGACGGCCTATCAGGCCGAGTACCAGAACCTGATCCGGCGGACGCGCCGCTCGATCACGCCGGAGCAGGCGCGCGCGGCCGGGCTCGAGGAGCGCGTCCTCTCCCGGCTCGTGTCCGAGGCAGCCTTCGACAACGAGGCGAAACGCCTCGGGCTCGGGATCTCGGACGAGCTCGTCATCCGGGACATCCAGAACGATCCGGCCTTCAAGGGCGTGACCGGGAGCTTCGACCGCAACGTGTTCGGCGAGCTCATCCGGCAGAGCGGGCTGACGGAGGCGCAATACGTGCGCGACCGGCGCTTCGTCATGGCCCGGCAGCAACTGGCGGAGAGCATCACCGGCGCGCTCCGGATCCCGATCGCGATGCGGGAGGCCGTGCACCGCTTCCAGACGGAGCGCCGCAGCGCCGAGACGATCCGGCTCGGCGTGGCCGTGCTGGGCGACATGCCCGGTGCGACCGAGGCTCAGCTCCAGGGCTTCTACGACGACCGCAAGGCCTCGTTCCGGGCGCCCGAATACCGCTCGATCACGCTGCTCACGCTCGACCTCGCGGCGCTCGCGAAGCCCGCCGCCGTCTCGGACGAGGACGCCCGCGCCGCCTATGTCCGCGTCCAGGACACCCGCTACGGGGTGCCCGAGCGCCGGACGATCCAGCAGATCCTGTTCCCGACCCAGGCGGAGGCGGAGGCCGCCGCCGAGCGCGTGAAGGCCGGCACGCCGTTCGAGACCGTCGCGACCGAGCGTGGCATCGACGACGCGACCCTGAACCTCGGCACGCTGGCGCGCGGCGACATGATCGACGCCGCGACAGCCGACGTGGCGTTCGGGCTCGCCGAGGGGGCCGTCAGCGCGCCCGTCCCCGGCCGCTTCGGTCCGGTGCTGCTGCGCGTGACGAAGATCGAGCCCGGCAGCCTGAAGCCGTTCGAAGAGGTCGCGGGCGAGATCAGGACCGAGATCGCACGCGACCGGGCCCGAAACGAGATGCAGGCCGTCCACGACGCAATCGAGGATCAGCGCGCGAGCGCGAAGCCCCTGGCCGAGATCGCCCGCGAGCGAGGTTTCGCGCTCGTGCCTGTGGCAGGGGTCGACCGGACAGGCCGCGACAAGGCAGGGCAGCCGGTCGCGTCGGCGAGCGGTCGGGAGGCCGTGCTGCAGGCGGCCTTCCGGGCGGAGATCGGGGCCGACAACGAGGCGATCGCCACCCAGGATGGCGGCTATGTCTGGTACGAGGTCACCGCGATCGAGGGGTCGCGCGAGCGGCCGCTGGCCGAGGTGCGCGACCGTGTGGCCGAGGAGTGGCGCCGGGCGGAGATCGCCCGCGGCCTGACAGAGAAGGCCCGCGCGCTCGCGGTCCGGATCGATGCCGGCGAGACCCCGGCCGCGGTCTCGGCCGACCTCGGCCTGTCGGTCGAAAGCGCGACGGACCTCGCCCGCGGGCAGGCCAAGGATGGCCTGAGCGCGATCGTCGTGACGCGCCTCTTCGCGACCCCCGTCGGCAAGGCCGCGAGCGCGGCGCCGGACGACGAGACCCGCATCCTGTTCAAGGTCACGGGCGCGACGGTGCCGCCGTTCGTCACGACCACGCAGGAAAGCGCCGCGACGGAGAGCCAGCTCCGCACGCTGCTGACGGACGACCTCCTCGGAGAGTACATCGCCGACGTGGAGAAGCGGATCGGCGTCACGCTCTATCGGAGCAACGTCCGGCGGGCGATCGGCGGCGAGACCTGAGGGCCGAGGACGCCTCGACCGCCTCATGATGCTGGCGACCGTTGCACCAATTCACGGACGTCGTTCCGAGGCTCGCGAAGCGAGAACCCGGAACCCATCAACGCCGACGATCGTCGTTCTGACGACGCGTGCCCCGGGGAGGTGAGTGTCTATGGGTTCCGGGCCCGGCTTTGCCGCCCCGGAACGACAGCCCCGTGGCACTCGCCGGAACGACCGGGGCTGAACCCGGCTAGACCTTGCCGGAGGCCGACAGCGCGGTCTTGATCCCCTGCACCAGGGTCGTGAAGTTCGTGCCCATCGCGTTCAGGCCGGATTTCACGGCCCAGAAGCCGGACAGCAGGATCACTGGCACCAGGACCCAGCCTAGAACCTCCTCGGTGAAACGACGACGGCGGCGGCGCTCCCAGCGCTTCTCGCGCCAGGACTTCTTCGCGCGCTGCGCGTGCACCGTTTGGGGAAGCGGCCCGGCATGGTGCTCGTCCTCGGGCGATGCCTGCGGCAAAGGACCGGCGTGGATCTCGCTCATCAGGCACGCACCAAGGGGACCTTGGGCGTCGTCCTGACCCCACCGGGTCCCGAGCCTCCGCTTCCGCCGCCCGGGCTCTTCGGCTTCGGCTTGCCCGAAAGCCGCTTCACCATCGGCCTAGGCTTGCGCTTCGCCGGCTTCGTGTCCGTCCCGACGATCTTCTCGGGCCGCGGCGTCACGGGCCCCTCCGGGAACTCGAAGCCGAGGATCGGCCGGCCGTCCTCCTTCGTCTCGACCACGACCCGGACGTTGCCGCCGTTCTTCAGGCGACCGAACAGGACGAAGTCCGCGAGCGGCGTCTTGATGGTCGACTGGATCAGGCGCGCCATCGGGCGGGCGCCCATCGCGTCGTCGTAGCCGTGCTCGCTCAGCCAATCGCGCGCCTCGTCCGACAGCTCGATCACGACGTTCCGGTCGGCGAGCTGAGCCTCGAGCTGGAGCACGAACTTGTCGACGACCTTCGCCACGACCTCCCTCGGCAGCCGCCCGAAGGATATGACCGAGTCGAGCCGGTTCCGGAACTCGGGCGCGAAGAGCTTGTTGATCGCCTCGATGTCGTCGCCCTCGCGCTTCGAGTTCGTGAACCCGTAGGCGGCGCGGGCGAGGTCCGATGCCCCCGCGTTCGTCGTCATGATGATGATGACGTTCCGGAAATCGACCTGCTTGCCGTTGTGGTCGGTCAGCTTGCCGTGATCCATGACCTGCAGGAGGATGTTGAACAGGTCCGGATGCGCCTTCTCGATCTCGTCGAGCAGCAGCACGC
>CAXTKM010000301.1:0-4233 GCA_964244795.1 uncultured Enterovirga sp. | reverse complement strand
CGATCGCTCCGCCGCGGCCGTGCGGTTCGCCGCACGCGGCCGCGTCCACGTCTTCGTGTCCACCTCGCCCGTGCACATGAAGTACAAGCTGCAGAAGTCCCCGGACGAGGTCCTGGCGATGTCGATCGCCTCCGTCGAACGTGCCCGCAACCTCGTCGAGGACGTCGAGTGGTCGGCCGAGGACGGCACCCGCACCGAGATCGATTTCCTGTGCCGCTGCGTCGAGGGCGTGATCCGGGCCGGCGCGACCACGATCAACATCCCGGACACGGTCGGCTACACGACGCCGGACGAGTACCGCACCCTGTTCCGGACCGTGCGCGAGCGCGTGCCGAACTCCGACAAGGCCGTGTTCTCGGTCCATTGCCACAACGACCTCGGCATGGCTGTCGCGAACTCGCTCGCCGGCGTCGAGGGCGGCGCGCGCCAGATCGAGTGCACCATCAACGGCATCGGCGAGCGCGCCGGGAACGCCGCGCTGGAGGAGATCGTGATGGCGCTCCGGGTCCGGAGCGACGTCTTGCCGTACGAGACCGGCATCCAGTCCGCGATGCTGACCCGCGTCTCGAAGGCGGTCGCGTCCGCGACCTCCTTCCCGGTCCAGTACAACAAGGCGATCGTCGGCCGGAACGCCTTCGCGCACGAGAGCGGCATCCACCAGGACGGGATGCTGAAGCACACCCAGACCTACGAGATCATGACGCCGTCCTCGGTCGGCGTGTCGAAGACCTCGCTCGTGATGGGCAAGCATTCCGGCCGAGCCGCCTTCCGGGCGAAGCTCGAGGAGATGGGCCACACGGTCTCGGACAACCAGCTCCAGGACGTGTTCACCCGCTTCAAGGACCTCGCGGACCGCAAGAAGCACGTCTACGACGAGGACATCGAGGCGCTGGTCGACGAGAATATCGCCTCCGCGCACGACCGGGTCCGGCTCGTGTCGCTGACCGTGATCGCCGGCACCCGGGGTCCGCAGCGCGCGACGCTCCGGCTCGACATCGAGGGCCGGCTCGCGACCGAGGAGGCCGACGGCAACGGCCCGGTCGACGCCGTGTTCAACGCGATCAAGGCGCTCGTGCCGCACGAGGCGATCCTAGAGCTGTACCAGGTCCATGCCGTGACCGAGGGCACGGACGCGCAGGCGGAGGTCTCGGTTCGGCTCGCGGCGGAGGGCCGCAGCGTCACCGCACGCGGCGCGGACCCGGACACGCTCGTCGCCTCCGCGAAAGCCTATCTCGGCGCCCTGAACAAGCTCCTCGCCGGCACGAGCCGCCTCCACGCCCAGCACGCGGCCGCGTAGCCGAAGCGCTCGGTCCCGTTCGGTGGACAGGGCGGGACCGCTTTGCTAGAGACCCGCCTCCAACGGCGCTTCGGCGCCGTTCGCGATGGGCGCATAGCTCAGTTGGTAGAGCAGGTGACTCTTAATCACCGGGTCCTAGGTTCGAGCCCTAGTGCGCCCACCATCGCGTACCCCGAACGTCGATCTCCTTCATCGGACGCACGGGCGGATCGGATGACGATGACCCGCAGGCTTCTCCCCGTGCTGGTTACGCTCCTCGGAGTCCTGCCCGCGATCGGGCCAGCCGCCGCGCTCTCGCCCGCGCAGACGGACGTCATCGAGAACGTCGCTCAGGTGATCGCGGGGACGAACGTCTGCACACGGCTCGAGCCGAACCTCCGCATCCTGCCGCTGCTGTCGATCCGCTACGGGATGCGCTTCGACGACCCGGCGGTCGTGACCGCTCTCGAAGAGAGAACACGCTTTCACGCCGCCCGCATCGTCGGCCGCGGCCCGGACGACATCTGCGCCGCGCTGGAGCGGCTGTTCGGCCCGGATGGATCGAACGTGAAGAACTTCGTCCGCCCGAAATAGCTCTGCCGTCCTGGCGCCGGCCTTGCGGCAAACCGTTGCTCTCGTCATTGCGAGCGGAGCGAAGCAACCCAGGGGCCGCCTCCAACCGCGTTCTGGGTTGCTTCGCTCCGCTCGCAATGACGGCTGAGGATCAGTGCTATCGACGGATCAGCTCCACGCGCCGGTTCAGCGCCCGGCCGGCCTCGTCGGCGTTCGAGGCGACGGGCTGTTCGAGCCCCCTGCCCCGCGACGCGAGACGGCCGCGGTCGATCCCGTAGCGGCTGCCGAGCTCAGCCACGACGGAGCTTGCCCTGAGATCGGAGAGCCGCAGGTTGTAGGCCGCCCCGCCCTGGTTGTCGGTGTGCCCGACGATGTCGAGGCGGAGGCCCGGGGTCCTGCCGAGGAGTTCCGCGATCGCCTTGAGCTGCGGCTGCGATTCCGGCTTGATGTCCGCCTTGTCGAAGTCGAACAGGATCCCGTAGACATTGGTGCTGCCGGCGGCCTCGATCTCCTTCTTGAGCTGCGGCGCCTCCGTGACCTGGATCTTGCCGGTCTCCATCGCGCCGGTCTCGATCACCCTGGCGATCACGACCCTGCCCCGGTTCTCGTCGTCCGAGACCGCGATGCTGACATGGACCGTCCCGCCGGGGCGGTTCAGCTTGCCGTAGAGGTAGCGGCCGTTGCCGTTGAGGAAGAAGTTCCGGACGAAATCGCCGAGCTGGAGCTTCGGCATGTCGGTCGCGCCGTCGAGCGCGAGCCCGAGAGAGAGGCCGGCATATCTCTGCCCGTCGGTGAAGCAGGTCCCGGACTCCGTCGCGCAGACGAAGGAGACCTCGAAGCCCTTCGCCGCGAGGCTCGCCTGGTAGTTGCGGAGCGCCTCGAGCGAGGTGCGGCCGGCCGGGAGCTTGTAATACAGCGTGAAGACCTTGCCCTCGACCGTCTGCCAGCCGGCGCCGCTCTGCGCACGCGAGCTCCTCTCGTCGATCGGGCCCGTGATGATGCGGGCCTCGTCGTAGGCGTCCTCCTTGTAGCCGACCTGTGTCGCGCCGACGTAGCGGCCGAGGAGAGGGTGGTCCTGCGCCGAGGCAGGCTGGGGGATGCCGAACGAGGCGGCGAGTGCGAGGAACAGCAGGATGGTCTTCATCTGGCTCACGTGTCCGCCGCGCAATGCGCTGTGAGGTCAGGCTGTCATGGGGCCGCGAGGCGGGTCAAGGGAACGCGACGCCCACCGCGCGGCCGCCTCTCCCTCCCGGAAAGGTTACCCGCCCTTCGGGTTCGGGGCCCGCCAGGCCCGTTCGAACGGCAGCCGCCAGGCATGGGGCGCGACGAGCTGATGGATCGATTTCGGGCCCCAGGAGCCGGGCTCGTAGAGCCGCACGGGCGGCGGGCTCTCGAGGAGCGGCGTCGAGACCTCCCAGAGCCGCTCGATCCCCTCCGCGGTCGTGAACAGCGTCCGGTCGCCCCGCATCGCGTCGAGGATGAGCCGCTCGTAGGCCTCGAGCACGTCGCCGATGAGGCCCGTGTCGTGCATCGCGAACTGCAGCGAGAGCTTGTCGAGCCGCATCCCCGGGCCGGGCCGCTTGCCGTAGAACGAGAGCGACATCTTGGACGCGTCGGCGAGATCGAAGGTCAGGTGGTCCGGCCCCTGCGCGCCGACCCCGGACCCGACCGGGAACATGCTCTTCGGCGGCTCCCTGAACGCGATCGAGATGATGCGCTGGCCCTCCGCCAGCCGCTTGCCCGTGCGGAGGAAGAACGGCACCCCGGCCCAGCGCCAGTTGTCGATCGAGCATTTCAGCGCGACGAAGGTCTCGACGTCCGATTCCGGGTCGACGCCCGCCTCCGCCCGGTAGCCCGTGTACTGCCCGCGGACGACGTCCTTCGGCTCGATCGGCAGCATCGAGCGAAACACCTTGTTCTTCTCCTCGCTGATCGGCACCGGCTCGAGCGAGGTCGGAGGCTCCATCGCCATGAAGGCGAGGATCTGGAACAGGTGGGTGACGACCATGTCCCGGAAGGCGCCGGTCGATTCGTAGAACCCCGCCCGTCGGCCGAGCCCGAGCGTCTCCGGCACGTCGATCTGGACGTGGTCGATGAAGTTCCGGTTCCAGATCGGCTCGAACAGCCCGTTCGCGAACCGGAAGGCCAGGATGTTCTGGGCCGGCTCCTTGCCGAGGAAATGGTCGATCCGGAAGATCTGGTCCTCGGCGAAGACGTCGTGCAGCCTGGCGTTGAGGGCGACCGCGCTCGCGAGATCGACCCCGAACGGCTTCTCCATCACGATCCGCGAGCGCTGGACGAGGTCGGCCTCGCCGAGGAGCCGCACCGCCGAGAGCGCCGCGTTCGGCGGAACGCTGAGATAGTGCAGGCGCCGGATCTCGCCG
>CAXTKM010000300.1:0-4253 GCA_964244795.1 uncultured Enterovirga sp. | reverse complement strand
CGAGCCGATCTCGGCCGTGAAGGCCGAGCCGGACCGGCCCGCGACCATGATCGAGGTGAGCAGCACGCCGAGCTCGCGCAGGTTCAGGATGCCGACGAGATTCACGACGAAGGCCTGCGCGCCGAAGCGCTGGAGCTGGAAGATGCCCTGCTGGGCCACGATGCAGCCGACCAGGAACGAGATCAACACGATGATCGGCACGCCCCGGAAGGCGATCTGCTCCATCTGGTTCGTGAGCGCGGGCAGCCGGAAGCGCTTCGGCTTCACGATCACGCGGACGAAAGCCGCGACGATCTCGCCGAGGAAGCTCACGCCGCGGACGAAGTCCTTGCCGGCCCCGGCCAGCGCCTCGCCGACATCGGCGAAGAGGTCCATCAGCCCGGGGGTCTCCTTCGCGACCTCGGGCTGGAAGCCCCGATAGGCGATCTCGTTCAGGAGGATGTTGTGCTCGGACCGGGCGCCGACGAAATCGGCCGCGAGCCCCTGGCCGCCGAACTCGTGACGCGTGCGGTCGAGCACCCAGGCCCCGAGCGTATCGAGGCGCTCGATGTCGGACAGGTCGATCAGGACCCGCGTGCACTCCGGGGCCGCGGCCGCGAGCGAGGCCATCTCGCGCTCGACGGCGCCCGCGAACTCGACGGTCCAGCGGCCGGACAGCCACGCCCTCAGCTCGTCGCCGTTGCGCTCGTGCTCCGCTTTCGGGTCCCGCGACGCCGATGGCGTCCGCTGGTCGTGTTCGCCCGGATCTGGTGTCGCGCCTCGATCTGTTGAAGCCAAGCCTCTACGCGCCTTCCGCCCCTTGGCACCCACGGGCCTCGGTGATAGCGCGCGGAGGGCGGGCAAGTCGAGCGGCGGCGTCGCCCGCCGATGCCGGATCCGAGGCGGAGAGGCCCGAATGACACGCCACCTGAGCATCGCGGTCGAGCGGTTCGCGATCGCGGGACGGTTCACCATCGCGCGCGGATCCCGGACGGAAGCGGTCGTCGTGACCGCGACGGTACGGGACGGCGGAGCCGTCGGCCGCGGCGAATGCGTGCCTTACGGCCGGTACGGCGAGACCGTCGAAGGCGTCGAGGCCGCGATCGAGGCGATGCGGGACGCGGTCGCGTCCGGCCTGACCCGGGCGGACCTGCAGGACCTGGTGCCGGCAGGCGCCGCCCGGAACGCGCTCGATTGCGCGCTCTGGGACCTCGACGCGAAGCTCTCGGGCATCCCCGCCCATGTCGCGGCCGGGATCGACCGCGTGCCGGCTGTCACGACCGCCTATACGCTCTCGCTCGGCGACCCGGCCGAGATGGCGGCCGTCGCGTCGCGCGAGGCGGCCCGGCCGATCCTGAAGGTCAAGCTCGGGGCCCCCGAGGGAGATGGCGAGCGGATCGATGCCGTGCGGCGGGCCGCCCCCGACGCGACGCTGATCGTCGACGCGAACGAGGGCTGGACCGAGGGCAACCTCGAGACGCATCTCGATGCCTGCGCGGCTGCCGGCGTGGCGCTGATCGAGCAGCCCGTGAAGGCGGCCGAGGACGCGATCCTGGAAGGCGTCCGGCGGAGCGTCGCGATCTGCGCGGACGAGAGCCTGCACGACAGGACCGGTCTCGCGGCCCTCCGCGGGCGCTACGACGCCATCAACATCAAGCTCGACAAGGCCGGCGGCCTCACGGAAGGCCTCGCTCTCGCTGCGGAGGCGCAGCGCCTCGGCTTCACGGTGATGATCGGCTGCATGCTGGGCACCTCGCTCGCGATGGCGCCCGCGGTTCTCCTGACGCCGCGCGCGCGCTTCGTCGACCTCGACGGGCCGCTCCTGCTCGCGCGGGACCGGGACCCGGGTCTGCGCTACGAGGGCAGCATCCTGCACCCGCCCTCGTTGCTCCTCTGGGGCTGAGCGTGGAGACGACGCGAACCGGGCCGAAAGGTTTTTCCGGAAAGGATGTGGCGCTTGCCTCCTCGCCGGCCGGGACCGTCGTGACTCACCCTCCCCCAGGTCCCTACGAAGAGATCGAGTCCGCGCTCGAGTCGACGGAGCGTGGCCGGCGCTTCCTGGCAGAGCATGCGTGCCGCGCCAGGGCCGCCGAAACCGGCACGCTGCTGGAGGCGGTCGCGCGCCTCGAGCGGCGCGTCGCCGCGCGGTTCCCGTCGACGGACGTCGAAAGCCACCGGACAGACGTCGCCGACCTCGCCGACGTGATCCGGCAGGCCGAAGCCGACCTCCGGGCGCTCGGCCCCGCCCATGATCGCACCCGGAGGTCGCTGGACGGGCTCCCGGAGCCGGACGAGGTTCCGCTCCCGGCGCCGGATCCCGTCGAGACGACCGAGCGGATCCAGGAGATCGCCTGGACGATGCGGGAGAGCGGCTTCGACGCGACCCTTTGCGACAGGCTCGATGCGCACGCGACCGAGATGTACAGGGCCTCCGCGGCCTACGGTGTCACCAGCCGCCGGGCCGAGATCCTGTCGGACATGCTCTCGATCCTGCGTCTTCGGATCGAGGTCATGACAGAGAGCTGGCCCGGGTCCCGGGCCGAGCAGAAGGACATGCCGCTGCCGACCACGGTCGCGATCGCGGGCGACGACCTCGAGTTCGTCCTGGTCGACGACCCCCGGGCGTCGGACGCCGCGAGGGCAGCGGCCCCGGTGCCGGACGGGACGGCCCGTGCCCTCCTCGCGCACCTGGAGTCGCTCTCGACCCGCGAGAGGCTGCGCCTCTTCACGTGAAGAAGAGGCCCGGCTCCGGGGCTCGCGAAGCGAGAGCCCGGAACGCATAGACACTGACGATGTCGGCCTTGACGACGTAAGTGCCGGATCGACCACGTCGGCGTTTATGGGTTCCGGGCTCGGCTTCGCCGCCCCGGAATGACGGCTGCGGTGTCCCAACGAGCCGGGCTCCGGGCCGGGCATGCTGCGAGGTGCACCTTGACCGTCATCGCGCTCACGATCGCGGGTTCGGATTCCGGCGGGGGAGCCGGTATCCAGGCCGACCTGAAGACCTTCTCGGCGCTCGGCGCATACGGGGCCTCGGTGCTGACCGCGCTGACCGCGCAGAACACGCGCGGCGTGCAGGCCATCCTGGACATCCCGCCGGATTTCGTGGCGGCCCAGGTCGACAGCGTCTTCTCCGACCTCCGGATCGCGGCCGTGAAGATCGGGATGCTGTCGCGACCCACCGTGATCGAGGCCGTAGCGGCCGGACTCCTCCGCCACCAAGCCCGGAACATCGTGCTCGATCCCGTGATGGTCGCGACGAGCGGGGACAGGCTCATCTCGCCGGAGGCCGTGGCCATGCTTCGGTCGCGCCTCCTGCCGCTCGCGGACCTCGTCACCCCGAACCTGCCGGAGGCGGCGGAGATGCTGGGCGAGCCCCTCGCCGGGACCGAGGCCGAGTCCGCGGAGCAGGGCCGCCGGCTGCTCGCGCTCGGCTGCCGGGCCGTCCTCGTGAAGGGCGGGCACGCGGCCGGCCCCGAGAGCGTCGACCTTCTCGTCGCTCCGGACGGCATCCGACGCTTCGCGGCGCCTCGGCACGCGACCAGGAACACGCACGGGACGGGCTGCACGCTCTCCGCCGCGATCGCGGCCGGCCTCGCGGCCGGGCTTGGCCTCCCGGACGCGGTCGAGGGCGCGAAGCGCTACCTCACCGAGGCGATCCTGGCGGCCGACAGGCTCGCGATCGGCGGGGGATCCGGTCCGGTCCACCACTTTCACCGCTGGTGGTAGCTGCCGCGACGCCCCGCGTCCTTGATCTTTCGGCCGCGAGCCCGTTTCGTGCCGCGCGAGACAGGAGCGGGAGGCGATGGCGGTCGAGGGGCGAGAGAGGGTGCGGGAGCTGGAAGCCGGAGCGCAGGTGCTCTCGGGTCAGCTCGGGAAGACCGTCCAACGGCTCCGGAAGGCCTACAACCTGTCCCTGTCGGAGCTCGCCGAGCAGTCCGGCGTCGCGAAATCCATCATCAGCCAGATCGAGCGCAACGAGACCAACCCGACGCTCGCGACGATCTGGAGGCTGAGCCAAGCCCTCGACGTGTCGATCGAGCGGGTCCTCGCGACCGTCGACGACGATCCCTTCATCGAGAAATCCTCGCGCGGGGACACCCCGATCCTCGTCTCGGACGACGGCCGGGTCCGGCTCGCGATCATCGGCTGGATCAAGACGGTCGAGTGGCTGCAATGGTACGACGTCTCGGCGGACCCCGGCGGCGTGCTCGATTCCGACCCGCACCAGCGCGGCTCGGTCGAATCGCTGTCGGTGATCGAGGGCGCCTTCG